>JBCQUC010000059.1:0-11514 GCA_047174275.1 Rikenellaceae bacterium
GTGGTATTAGCCTTAAAGGTAGTGAAAATCAGGGACTTAAGCAAGAAAAACGATGATTATTTTGCAGGTATTTTGCTGATAATCAGATAGATGAATAAAAGTTTAACGAAGTAATGAAAGATAGTGATTGTATCTTTATTTTCAAATTTGATGCGGTTGCCCTATATTTTAGTCGAAAAATTTGGTCAAAAAGATTTTTTACTCTACTTTTGACCCGATTTATTGTTACAAAGTGCCGTTTCGAAATGTCGTATTCGTCACCTTTCAAAGTACACTAATTATTAAATTTCATGAAGAAAATTATTCTATTTGCCCTATCAACAGCATTCGCTGTAACTGCCTCAGCAGAGGGTTATCAAGTGAACACACTCAGCGCAAAGCAGCTCGGAATGGCTCACACTGGAGTATCACAGAAACTAAACTCAGAGTCATTGTGGTTCAACCCAGCGGCAGCAGTCTTCCAAGAGGATAAGTTTACAGTTGCAGCAGGTGTTACAGGCATCATGCCAGTGGCTACATTCGTAGGTCAAACAAGTGGCGTAAAGACCACAACCGACAACGAGATGTCGACACCCCTATACTTCAACGCGAACTACAAGATCAACGATGATCTATCGGTAGGTCTTAACTTCAATACACCTTACGGCTCTTCAATGTCATGGGGCGACTCTTGGGAGGGTGCTCATTTGGTACAAGATATCAGCCTTGCAACATATAACGCACAGCCTACCATCTCTTATAAGTTTATGGATGGAAAGCTATCTGTGGGTGCTGGTTTGATGATCGCTTGGGGATCATTCAGCCTATCGAAATCTGCACTTCCTGTTGGTGATATGGGGGCAGCTGTTATCTACCAGAGTGTACTTGCAGGGTATACAGCAGCTGGTGTAGATACCTCAATAGCGGAGGCATATGCTACAGCTGCTAAAACTCAGGCGGAGGCAGCTGGAGAGAATCCACTCGCCTCAGTTGAGATTAGCGGTGACTCAGAGGTGAAGGTTGGAGTAAACATCGGTGCACTCTACAACATCAACGACAAGTGGAGCATTGGAGCATCTTATCGCACAAACATGATGATGGAGGTGACAGAGGGCGAAACAGCTGTATCCTATTACAATGAGGTGATGCAGGAGATTCTATCCTCAACAACAAGTGCCTTGGAGGGTGCAAACTTCTCAGCTAGCCTACCTCTTCCAGCAACATTCACAATCGGAGCAACATACTATCCAACTGAGCAGTGGACTATATCTGCCGATCTACAGCTTACAGAGTGGAACACCTACGACGCGCTAAACGTCGACTTTGTTCCAGAGGGTGCTGCGGATCAAAATGCTGAGAAGAACTACAAGGATGCCCTTGCTGTTCGTCTGGGTGCACAATATGATCTATGCAAATCATTTACAGCACGCGCAGGTCTATACTATGATGGTAGCCCTGTCGAAGATGACTTCCTAAGCCCAGAGACTCCATCGACATCGAAGCTAGGTTATACTTGTGGTGTGAGCATTCGTCCAATCTCGAAGCTATCGATTGATCTAGCATACGCATATATCAGCTCACTTGGCGGCGAGCGCACAGATTGCTCTTGCCCTTGCACATACTACGGAGCATTCGCTGGAGACTACGAGGCTACTGCAAATGTGGTATCTGTAGGGCTAAGTTGGGGATTCTAATCTTTTTGGTGCGCTAGAATCGCATTAAATCAAAAAATAATTATTATATTTGTGCCGCGCGAGATATTGCGCGGTACTTTTTATTGGCTTCGTAGTTCAAGGGATAGAACGAAAGTTTCCTAAACTTTAGATTCGCGTTCGAGTCGCGGCGAGGCTACTACAGATCACAACAGATGAGATATACACGAGTATTATCAATAGCAGGAAGCGACTCTGGTGGAGGCGCAGGGATTCAAGCCGATATCAAGACAATATCAGCTTGTGGAGGGTATGCGGCGACTGCAATAACAGCGGTCACAGTACAGAATACCTTGGGGGTGACAGATGTATATCCAATCCCGACAGAGATTATCGAGGGACAGATCGACGCTGTATTGAGCGACATCGGGGCTGATGCTATCAAGATCGGAATGTTACACTCAATAGAGGTGATTGAAGTTGTATGTCGAGCAATCGACAAATACAGACCACGTAGCGTGGTGCTCGACCCTGTTATGGTATCGACATCGGGACATAGACTAATCGAGCAGAGCGCAATCGAGATGCTGAGTCAAGAGTTGATCCCACGTGCCACAATCATCACTCCAAATATTCCAGAGGCAGAGATTCTTATTGGACGCAAAATAGCAAGTCAAGAGGAGCTACCCGATGCCGCAAGAGAGCTCTCTCGCGGTGGATCTATCTCGGTGCTTCTAAAGGCTGGGCACCTCACCGAAGAGATGTTGACCGATATATTCTTGGAGGCTAATGGAAAGATTCACTATCTAAGTTCGCCACGTCTTGACACCCCAAATACACACGGCACAGGGTGCACACTATCCTCTGCTGTAGCGGCATTCCTCGCTAAGGGTTTAACCCCAGCGGAGGCAGTTAGAAGTGCCAAGGCATATTTGACCTCGGCACTTGTTAGCGGAGCACGCTTCGACATTGGAAATGGACATGGGCCAGTGGATCATCAGTACGCCACACGTCGCTAATATAAAGCTAACTCCGTTTAAGAGCACTCCGCATTCGCGCATTACCCTCGCTATCTCTACATCTCGTATCGACTCTGAAAGAGTCGTCATCCTGAACTTGTTTCAGGATCTCAGCAAATGACTATATTACCACTTTAATAGGCTAGTTTTATTAATAAGTAGTGTAAAACAATTATTGCCATATTTTTAAAAGCACTCTTGGAGTGATATTTTTCACTATTAAATCTCAATATAGAACCACTATATTTTCAATTTAATAGCAAAAAATCTCATCTCCAATAGCACTCTTAAAAACACACCAATAATTATTTTACACTACTTAATGTAGGGATCCTGAAACAAGTTCAGGATGACGAAATTTTCAATTTCGTATCTCAAGTGGAACTGATAGAAAAGTTTTATCGGACACTAATAAATCCAGATCAAACACTAATATCTATCTCGCACCAAACTCCTTGATCTGACCACTTCGATATGCAAAAAGCAGCTCTCGTAGGTCACTAATCTGACGCGATAGATCGCGACCAACATTTGTATCCTTTACCTTTACACGGTTGCTAATTAGCTCCACCACAACGCGCGTAGAGATGATATCAACCCCCTCCTCGATCGCCTTTTGTGTCGACTCAAATGGCTCATGTTGAACCAAGTGCATTCCATAAGAGTTGAATATGAGTGTAAAACCAGCTATTCCAGTTTCGGGTTGATACGCTTTGGAGAATCCTCCATCAATGACCAAAAGTTTACCGCCAGCCTTGATTGGAGTCTCACCCTTTGTGAGTTTTACTGGGACGTGACCATTAATGATGTGTGACATCTCGGGTGGCAATCCAAAGTTACTCAATATCGATTTACAAACCGAGACATTATCAATCATACGATAGTAGTTACCTTTGACCTCTTTATGCGACTCTTTATCGCTGATAAAATAGCGTTCGAAGGTGCGCATTCGATCCTTTCCAAAGAGTGGAGAGTCCTTTCCGCACCACAGATACCATATATAATCGTGGGCAAATTGACTCTTCCAGTCGCTGCTATGCCCAAAGTATGCACGCCTAACTACGCGATCAATCTTATCAAGCAACTTTTTCCCACTATACATATGGTCATCACCAACACACAACGCCTTCAACGAACCATCTTGGTTGAGTGGAATCGAGGCGTGGTAGATCAGATTGTTATTCATCGCCAAATAGATGCTTCCATGGGTGAAGAGACAGCGAACATGTCGATGCAGTTTATCACTATTTGAGAATGATATTGCGAGTTTTGTCATAAGATCTCGCTCCTCGTCGCTCAATTTATTTGGTGACGATGGGTCTATTGTCGGTAGATCGAGATCGTTGAGCATATAATCTACACCATCTATATTAACCATCCCTTTCACATAATCAATCTTGCTAAGTATATCACGATCCGCCATATCGAACTCAGCTCTACGAGCAATTATCTCGCTCTCCAACTTAATTTGGATGATCGTTATCGCCTTGTGCATCTGCGCCATTAACTTGATTGTCTTGGCTGGATATGGAGTCCCTGCATTGAATTTCGGGATGAAGTTATCGCAATTCTTATCGCCATAGCACTCCATTGCAAATGTCGCTAGAGGCAACAGATTGATTCCATAACCATCCTCTATCACATCGATATTTGCATACCTCAACGAGATACGCAACACATTTGCGATACACGCCAGATTCCCCGATGCTGCCCCCATCCACAAAATATCGTGGTTTCCCCACTGGACATCAAAGTTATGGTGCTTCTCCAACATATCCATGATATGGTGTGATCCAGCTCCTCGGTCGAAGATATCACCCACGATATGTAGATGATCCACCGTGAAACGCTGTATCACATTACACATCTCGATGATAAAGCGGTCGGCACAACCATTCACCACAACACTCGTAAGGATTCCACCCAGATAGTCATGTTTATTGGGCATCTGCGTTGTGGACTCATTGAGCAGCTCCTGAATGATATACGAGAAGTCCTTAGGCAGTGACTTTTGGACTTTGGAGCGTGTATACTTCGAGGTTACAGATCTTAATATATCGCACAATTGATTTAGCGTGATTCGATACCAATCCCCCAACTCCGCCTCTTTGAGCTTCACCAGTTCGATCTTCTTTTCGGGGTAGTATATCAGGGTACACAACTCCTTCATCTCGCTCTCGCGAAGAGTATTCCCGAAAATATCGTAGACCTTTTGTCGAATGACTCCCGAAGCGTTGCGCATAACATGACCAAAAGCCTCATGCTCACCGTGTAGATCGGTGAGGAAATACTCAGTTCCCTTTGGTAGATTTATAATCGCTTCGAGGTTTATTATCTCGGAGCTTGCACTCATAATTGTTGGAAATCTCTTCGCTAATAGAGTGAGGTATCGTAGCTCCGATTGATCGAATTGCTGCTCCTTGGTTATATCGTCCATGTTTCGCCTATTTTAAATTATATCTAAACGGTAAACAAATATAATAAAAATAATAGGCAATTTAGCTATATTTTTAATAAAATCGCTATTGACATCTGATAAAAAACTACAATATTATTGCAAGTGATATTTTTTCAAGGAGTTAAAGGTTATATTTCAACAGTCCCACTTGAGATACGAAATTTTCAATTTCGTATCTCAAGTGGGACTGTTGAAAACGTTTTCAAGAACGAATGAAATAAGAAATGTCGCGCCACCCTTATAACAAAGGATAGCGCGACAATAATTTAAGCAATCGTCTCTACAGACTAAAATCAAATGTAAGCTCAATCACAATTGGCTCATCGAAATTACCATAGTAGTTCTCAATCAATCCGTGAGGACCCGTCTGCTCTGGATCTTGGAACTTAGTCGAGATAGCAGGGATATTCATCAAGAACGATATATCACCCACTGGCAAAGATGCTTTAACCTTCTCTGCACGCTTAAACTCCGTCGAGAACTCTGGATCGAACATCTTAATGAAGATGTGTGGAGTGTGGCAATAGACCTTAAACCCTTCGCCATTGTGACCCTTGATATCTGCCCAGTATAGGTTCGAGAAGAATCCCTTAAACTCAGGATAGATCAACTCTCCCTCAGCAGTGATTGTATCGTTGTAGCTCTTCTCCCAAACTTGGAACTTCGTACCCTTCATTCTGTTGCGCCATACACGATATGGACCATCGCCCAACCACGTCATTGATGCTACGCTCTGCTCTGGATATGAGAATGCGATACCTTTATAACCCACAACCTTCTTGGTGTTCTTCTGTGTCACCTGAAGATCCAACATACCATCTGCATATACAGTCCACTTGATGATATCCGACGAGTAGATCTTCTCTGTCACCCACTCATTCTTCTGCAACGACTCCTCCATTACAAAGGTAAACTCAGTGCATCCATCGAGCTTATTTACGATGATCGTATCCATCTTATCCTTTACGATCTTCGCCATATCCAAGATCTTTGGGCCTCCCGTAAGTGGAATCACCTTGCCGCTACGTTTGATGCTCTCGATCTGAGCATTTGCATTGTTGAATACATACTCCATATCGCCAGCTGTAACAGTGGTCTTTGTCTCGCTGCTTACACTCTTCACCTCTCCATTTTGCGACTCGCTAACAACGTCAGCATTCACTTGAGCTGGTAGTTTCGCTGGGTAGCTCCATGTAAAGATCTCCTTACCGTGAGGGTCGATTGCCGTTAGGTGTAGAGCCTCGACCTCGCTCCATGATGCAGGCTTCTCAACGGTGAATTTGCCCTTTCCGAGAGGCTCTAGGCTAGGTAGTTTAACCTTCGACTCCGATAGAACCTTAACCTTCGATGACTCATCGAACTTAACCCATTTAGCAATCATCGTACACTCATCCAAATTTGTAAAATGGTAGCGATTCTCTACTCTGAATACACCATTGAAATCCTCTCTAATGAAACGATCCTCGATATAGATTGGAGACCAAACCTCCTTAATTGTAAAGTAGCTACCCTCCTTTTCGAGGTGTGGTCCAACGATTCCATCAGCTGCCATATTGCCATTTGTGTCGATAATACCACCCTTATCGGTTCTCACAACACCCTCATCGGCAAAACACCATAGGAATCCTCCAGCTCCAAGTGGATTCAACCAGTGCATATTCCAGAAATCTTCCAATCCTGCGCCATGACCTCCATCATATACTCCATGTAGGAACTCTGTGTGGAATAGGATCTTATCTTGTGCACGTGCATCATTCACCGTACCGCTAAATAGTGGATAGTGGAGGTTATTCACCTTGCCAAATACATTCCATGGGTGGATCACATTACGCTTCTGGATATCCCAGATTGCATAGTCTCCATCTATCTCGGTGTTCCAACCTGTCTCATTTCCATTTGCCCACATCAAAATTGATGGGTGGTTAACATCGCGACATACAGTCTCACGAACGATCTTACGACCAACCTCCGTATCGAGCTTTGGAGTGTGCCAAGTACACACCTCATCGATTACGAATAGACCCAACGAGTCACAAAGGTCGAGGAAGTGAACATCTGGTGGATAGTGTGACATACGCACCGCATTCATATTCATATCCTTCATCATCTCGATATGCTTCAAGCTAACCGAACGATTTGTTGTACGTCCAGTCTCTGGAGTGAACGAGTGGCGATTTACACCCTTGAACTTAACTCGCTCGCCATTTACATAGACTCCATCAGCATCCAAGAACTCTACGGTTCTAAATCCGATGCGCTGAGTGAGCGTATGTAGCTCATTGCCCTTAGCATCGTTGATCGAGATCTTCAATTGATATAGATTTGGCTTCTCTGGATTCCAAGTCTTGATGTTATCTGCCTTTGTTGTCAACGAGATTTTATCGGTGAACTTCTCGCAATTTGGGTTTAGGGTTGCGATCCTCTTTCCGTATAGGTCTTGAAGTTCAACGGTTGCCCCGCTAGCCTTTTTAGAGTCTGTAAAGATATCCATCTTGATATCTCCCGAAGCTGCGGCATCAATCGCAACACGCTCAATATGGTCGCTAGGCATCACCTCAACATATACTGGACGGAAGATTCCTCCAAACAGCCAGAAATCCGCCTTACGCTCAGCATGGTTGATCGACATATTCGAAGATGCCTTATCGACCTTTACCTCCAACGTATTCTCCGCTCCATACTTCAAATACTTCTCAATATCGTACTTAAACTCGTAGAATGCTCCTTGATGCTTCTCGCCAACGACCTTACCATTGATCTTCACCTCAGCATCTGTCATTACAGCCTCGAATGTGATTCTCACGGCAGATCCCTTCCACTCCTTAGGCACATTAAAGGTGTGTTTGTAGAGTCCCGACTCATTCACACGATCCTCGAATGCGTCGTGACCATAGTTGTAGTGTCCAAAACCCTGCAACTCCCAACATGATGGGACTGCGATCTTCGACCACTCACCACTCTTCATACCATCGGTGCAGAAGAAGTCCCACTCTACAGTGTCGTCGCTACCTGTTCCCGAGAGGTAGATTTTGCTGCTTGTCGTGTCGGAACTTGCAGCCATAGTTGCACTCACCGCTCCAGCTACCAAAAGCAGAGAGAGTGCAAGGCTCTTTAAAGTTTTTGTTAATCTATTCATTAAATTTAAATTGTTTAGGTTACAACATAGTTATACCCCACAAATATATAAATAAATAACCAATTCTACAAATTGAGAATCTAACAATTATGTCATCCAATATTTTTTCAATAGTCCCACTTGAGATACGAAATTGAAAATTTCGTCATCCTGAACTTGTTTCAGGATCTCAGCAAACGACAACATAAACACTGCAATATACTGGTTTAATTAATGATGTAGAGATCCTGAAACAAGTTCAGGATGACGTTCCTTGCGGAACGTATCTCAAATGGGACTATCACCAAAACAAGTTTCTATTTATCGTGACACAAATAACTATCTATATTTCCGCACGTTGCCAATGTTTTTTCATCAACACTAATAGCTTAGAATACATTAATTAATAGTTACGATTTTGGCGATATGCCTCCCACATAGCCATTATATTCTCTGGCGAGACCTCCGCTTGTATGTTGTGCACTGTCGTAAATACATAACCTCCACCTGGTGCTAAGATATCTATATTGCGCTTCACATCATCCGCAACCTGCTGTGGCGTTCCAAGTGGCAAAATGTGTTGTGTCTCGACACCAGCCCCCCAAAAGACAATATCATTACCAAAATCTTTTTTCAGTTGCACGGGCTCCATCCCCTTGGCTGTAACGTGAACAGGGTTGAGAATGTCGATGCCACACTCGATAAAATCGGGGATTATAGGGCGCACATTACCACATGAGTGGAACATAGTCTTTGCCTCGGGCACTCTGCTCTTGATTGCAGCCATAACACGTGCAATGTGTGGTTTGTAGTACTCTCTAAATTGGTCAGGGCTTATTAGCTGCGACTCTTGTGTGCCATAGTCATCACCCTCGGCAACGACATCAACGACATCTCCAAGCTCTTCAAGGCACATATTCCAGAACTCGATCTTCAGATCTGCGATCTTACCAATTATAAGATCCGAAGCCTCGGGGTACAACAAAGGATCCATCAATGCGTTGGTCATACCTCTGACACGTTGGTGCATCTCGAAAATACCAGCACAGAGCCCCTTAACAATGACCAACTTACCCTCTTCTCGATATCTTAGAGCCTTTTCGCGCAGACCTGCGACTCTTCGTTTGTCGGCTGCATATGGCCACTTAAACTCTATAATCTCTTGGCTTGTTGGCTCGGTCATGGTATCCATCGGACTCTCAACAAGCCCAAACCAGAAACCACCCTTTAGAAAGTTCCATTTGAATTGCCACTCATCAAGGTACTCATAACGATCCCCCTTGTCGACACACTGTTCGAAGACATCCCAATTGTGAGAGGTGAGAGGTGTTAGACCGCGAGTGTCGACCTCCAATCTGTCAAGAACAGCTTGCGATGGGTGGACGATCTGTTGCACAGTATCTGCCCAGACTGGGCTCTCTTCGGGGAGTCCGAGGCATTCAACTAGTTTTTTGTAAGAGCCCCATGTTATTCCAGTCCATGTGCTTCCTGCTAGATCATATGGGATATAGTCGGGCTCTTTATGATTTAGTGTCGTTAATAATCTTTCGCGCGAGTTCATAATTGTATTTGGTTTAGTTTGTTACTATCTACAAAATTAAAAATAGTTTCTTGAATTATGCTATTTCTCTGTAATTTATTTTACCTTTGTGTAAAACAACCAACCTTAATTAACTTTTTAACTTATGGAGAATCAACCAACCTCCCAAAAGATGACAACATTTCGCTGGACGATATGTGCCATGCTCTTCTTTGCTACAACGGTCAACTACCTCGATCGTCAAGTACTATCTCTAACTTGGAAAGATTTTATAGCACCCGAATTTCACTGGACAGATGCCAACTATGGCGATATTGCCGCCTTTTTCTCTATAGCTTATGCCGTTGCGACTCTGCTTGCAGGACGCATTGTCGATATTGTCGGGACTAAACGAGGATTCTTGTGGGCGATTGGAATCTGGAGTGTCGGAGCTTGCCTGCACGCTTTGTGTGGTGTCGCGACTCAGTTTTTCACTGGTATCGAAAGCGCAGCGGCTCTAGAGGCTGTGGAGAGTGGCACTGCTATGGCGTTTATGATCGCTTCGATGAGTAGTTATGCCTTTATATTTGCTCGATTTGTATTGGCGTTGGGTGAGGCTGGAAACTTCCCTGTCGCTATAAAGGTGGTGGCAGAGTACTTCCCCAAACGAGATAGAGCCTTTGCCACGGCGATCTTCAATACAGGGGCATCTGTAGGTGCTCTGGTTGCTCCGCTCTCGATCCCTTTGATTGCTCGATATTTCAAAAACATCGGCTTTGGCGGAGGTTGGGAGATGGCATTCCTAATTATTGGAGCTCTGGGCTTTATCTGGATGGGCTTCTGGTTGTTTATATATGACAAACCAACTGAGTCGAAGCGTGTGAATAGTGCTGAGTTGGAGTATATTACTCAAGACGACAGCTCCTCAACAGAGGTTGTAGAGGAGTCGAATGAAGCGCGTATCTCATTTTGGCAGTGCCTACAGTATCGTCAAACGTGGGCATTTATTGTTGGCAAATTTATGAGTGATGGTGTCTGGTGGTTCTTCCTGTTTTGGACTCCAGCCTATATCAGCGATGTCTATGGCTACACTTCGGATAGCGGAATGGGGATGGTCTCGATATTTGTGATATATCTAATCACGATGCTCTCGATTGTGGGAGGTAAGCTACCATCTATCATTATGAATAGGAGTCAAAAAGATCCATATGCAGCGCGTATGCAGGCTATGTTGGTCTTTGCATTCTTCCCGATTCTTGCACTCTTTGCACAACCTTTGGGTGCTGTATCTATATGGTATCCGATCATTATTATTGGAGTTGTTGGGGCTGCACACTGCTCTTGGGCTGCCAATATCTACTCTACGGTGAGCGATATGTTCCCTAAATCGTCTGTAGGAACGATTGTTGGAATTGGCACTACGGCTGGAGGTTTGAGCTCATTCTTGTTCAATAAATTTTCGGGAATGTTGTTCACCTATGCCGATGAGACCTCGATGCAGTTTATGAATTTTGAGGGTAAGCCAGCGGGGTACTTCATTGTATTTATCGTCTGTTCGCTCTCTTACCTTGTTGGCTGGGGCATTATGAAACTTCTTGTACCGAAGTATTCACCTATAGTTATTTAGAGATTATATGTGTCTATAAGATCAGGGGCTTACTTTTATTAGCAGTCCCACTTGAGATACGAAATTGAAAATTTCGTCATCCTGAACTTGTTTCAGGATCTCTACAAAGAATCTGAAACACTGATAGTTAGGGATCCTGAAACAA
>JBCQUC010000060.1:0-11510 GCA_047174275.1 Rikenellaceae bacterium
CAGTCAAATTTTTCTTCTAAGATACTGAAAATTAGGGACTTTTGCAAATATTCACAGGCGTTTATTTGTTGATTATCAACCAGTTATGCTGCATTCATCTTTTTTGTCGGGTAGTTAGCTTTTAGCCACTCTATTTTTTTAATCTCGTAAAAAAGATATATCTTTACAACATACTAACCATAATATATGTTACATGAATCTAAATAGAGTATTTATTTGTGCAGCCTCTGCACTATTTGCACTAACAGCAACGTCATGCTCCGAAGAGCAATCAAAACCCAAATATACAACAGATTGGGAGAGTCTAAAACAACACAAAGCAGCACCCGATTGGTTTGCTGATGCAAAACTTGGAGTCTACTACCACTGGGGAGTCTACTCAGTCCCAGGGTGGGGTAGCGAGTGGTATCCACGATGGATGTATACCCCAGATAGAGTAGGTTGGGGGGCTGATATCTACAAATACCACAAAGATACATATGGAGAAAACTTCCATTATCATGACTTTATCCCGATGTGGAAAGCACCAAACTTTAGTGCCACAGAGTGGGTCGATATGTTTGAGGGTATGGGTGCAAAATTCATAGGCTCTATTGCGGAGCACCACGATGGATTCTCGTTGTGGGATAGCGAGGTAAATCCATGGAACTCCGTTGATATGGGGCCAGGGATTAATGTCGTTCGCGAGATGGAGCAGGAGACACGTCGACGTGGTCTCAAATTTATGGCGACATTCCACCATGGTTTCCACCAGATATTCTACCCAAAAGATGCCAGCACATATGATGGTATCGAGGCGGAGGATTATCTCTTTAAATATGACTCTGTGGAGGTGCCTCAAGATGAGAAGTATAGCAAACTCTATGGAACAATCCCATATGAGCAGGTTAATGACTATTGGTTGGCAAAGCTCGATGAGGTTATCGAGGAGTTTTGTCCCGACTATATTTGGATGGATTTTGGTCAACGATATATAAAAGAGAAGTACCTAAAATTGTTCTTGCAACACTACTTCAATAAGGGGTTAGAGATGAATCGTGAAGTTGTGGTAAATACTAAGGGTGACTTTTTCCCAACAGAGTTGGCGGTGGTGAATGTAGAGCGTGCCACAATGGAGGATATAACACCAGATGTATGGATCACAGATTTTATATTGGGTGGAGCATTCTGCTTTGATAGAAATCGACGTATCGCGATCGATCCAAATATGGCAATTAGAATGTTGGCTGATGTCGTGAGTAAGAATGGTGTAATGTTGCTCTCGGCAGGCCCTATGGCAGATGGTACAATCCCCGAAGAGCAGGTTGCAGCGATGGAGAGTATCGGAAGGTGGATGAAGCTATATGGAGAGTCAATCTATGATACGCGACCATTTATCACCTTTGGAGAGGGTGTTACAGTGTTGAAGCGCAACCCCGAGGATGAGTGGAATGAGTATGGAGCGATTAAGGCTGGTTTCAATAAGTTGTGTGCTAAAGATTTTCGTTATACATACGACCAAAAGAGTGGTGTGGTATATGCTATTCAGCTTGGTTGGGGCGACGAAGGGTTGCAACATGAGCTAGCTGCTTTTGCCTCTAATAGCAGGGTAAAAGTGAAGAGTGTTGAGGTGCTTGGTGTCGATGAGAAGATCGAGTGGAGTCAGAGTGATAAGGGTTTGAGTTTAAAGCAGCCTAAGGGTAAGCCAGCAGAGGCAGAGGCTGCAATAGTATATAAAATAGAGGTAGAGTAGAATGGATTTCAAGGAGTTATATAAACATGACAGATACGCCAATGAGAATGGCGTAGTATTGGAGGAGGTGAATGATGACCTCGCTCGTATGTCGATAGTAGTTGAGAAGCGTCACCTAAATGGAGGCAGTGCCGCACATGGTGGTGTAATATTTCTGCTAGCTGATATTACGATGGCTGCAATGGCTAACCACAAGCAGTTTCCGTCGGTTTCGATCCAATCAGATATTCGTTTCTTGGCGGCGGCTTTTGAGGGGGATAAAATTACAGCCGAGGCTGTTGAGGTCTTTGGACGCAAAAGCCTCAGAAATTGTCGTGTGACGATGACCAATCAGCGAGGTGATCTGATCGCAATCGCCGAAGGGATGTTCTATACGAAGCAGACCTTTAAGGTGAATAACAACGAGTAGATTTTTATGATTAGTGTCCGATAAAACTTTTCTAGCAGTCCCACTTGAGATACGTTCCGTTAGGAACGTCATCCTGAACTTGTTTCAGGATCTCTGCATCGTTGATTAAACTATTTGTATTAGTATATTGCAGAGGTTGTATTGTCGTTTGCTGAGATCCTGAAACAAGTTCAGGATGACGAAATTTTCAATTTCGTATCTCAAGTGGGACTATAGAATAAAAGTAAATGCCTGATTTGCAAGCAGTACAATATGTTATATTACAGCGTATTACAAAGTTTTATCGGACACTAATAATATCTGTGATGATGTATGGTGGTTACTCAACGCCATGCATCATCTTTTTTAGTAGGCTCGATAGTAAAAATAGAACTATTGCAGCTGCGGCACTCATAAATACAAACAGCATAAAAAAGTCGGATAGGGTAGAGACTTCATACCCTAAAAAGCTCTTAGCAACGCTGTTCGCCTCTGGATAGTAGCTACTCAAAACTCCAGATAGTTTATTCGCTGCCGACATACTCAAAAACCACACTCCCATAATAAGCGAAGAGAAGCGGATCGGAGAGAGTTTATTCACCATCGAGAGTCCAATAGGTGACAAGCATAACTCTCCAAGTGTATGGATAAAATAGAGTCCGATGAGCCACATCATACTAACCTTTGTGCCTGCATCTACGCCATTGACACCAAGCGCAATAATCAGATAACCGATAGCGAGCAGAAAGAGACCCAACGCCTGTTTTACAGGAGAGGATGGTTCAATTTTGCGTCTGCCAAGCATAGCCCAGAATCCAGCAAAAACAGGTGCAAAGAGCACAATAAATATTGCATTGAATGATTGGAAGTATGAGGCAGGCATCTCCCATCCAAATAACATACGATTGGTCTGTTCATCGGCAAAGAATGTAAGCGAAGCTCCAGCCTGTTCGAAGGCTGCCCAAAAGAATATAACAAAGAATGCGATGATATATATAACTCCGATTCGACTCTTTTCGATTGTGGTAAGTGTTTTATCGGTAATGATATATATCGGCATAACTATAATGCTAGAGTAGATCATCGCACCGATCCAATCTGCTCCAGATAACAGCGTAATAGTTGGATCTTGAAGCGAGTTCCAATTAATTGCAAAGAGAAAGAATAGGGCTATATATGCGATAGTTGAGAGTATATTTCGAGGTTGAAGCAACATGTTTAATATGTTGATCTCTCTCTTCTCGCTTTTTGGCTCGATATTTTTTGTCGGAGGCATTCCTATCGCTTCACCCTTTGGAGTGACAATATATCTATTTTTGAATAGCTCAAAGATCATAGCACTGATAATCATACCAATACAAGCCGACAAGAATCCCCACTTAAAATCCTCTGGATGACCTGTATTTCCGATAAATCCACACCAAAGAGGTGCGATCATAGCACCAGCGTTGATTCCCATATAGAATATCGTATATGCAGAGTCTTTTCGACTATCATTCGCCTCATACAGACTTCCAACCATCGTCGAGATATTTGGTTTGAAGAGTCCGTTTCCCATGATTAAAAGTAGCAGACCGCCATACATGAGATTTGTAGCCATCACTATATTGTCGAAGTAACACGCGCTCAAAAACATTAGGAATTGCCCAAGTGCCATAACGATTGCCCCCCATAGTATAGAGCGTCTATTTCCCCAATAGCGATCGGCAATATACCCTCCGATGAGCGGTGTGAGGTATACGAGTCCTGTGTAGTTTCCATATATTTGCGACGAAAGCTCTTTGTTAAAGAGCAGAGCCTGAGTCATATACAGAATAAATAGTGCGCGCATGCCATAGTAGCTAAATCGCTCCCACATCTCCGTTACGAAGAGCAGGTAGAGACCTTTTGGGTGTTTGCTGGTAGTATTCATTATATTATATTTTAATATTTTGCCTCCTCGATTAACACTCTCATCCCTTTGATCTTCTCACCTCTTATGAGTGAGAGTGCAGAGCGAACCTTCTCGCGGCGTACAGCGACAAATCCGTAGTGTTCGCGTATGTCGATATGTCCCACATCTTCACGCGAGAGCCCACCCTTTTTGTGGAGAAATCCTGCGACATCACCCTTGCTGATCTTCTCCTTTTTCCCTTTGCCGATATATAGTGTCGTCCACAGTGGTTTTGGAACTTTTGGTGGGTTTTCAGGGAGTGTGAGAGTCTCTAGATCTTGGTCTATATATTTAGGTGTTAACTCATCATCGCACAATATAAGGTAGGATGTACCCTCCGCCTCCCAACGAGCTGTGCGACCATTGCGATGTATAAAGGCATCCTCTTGGATTGGTAGGTGATAGTGTATAATGTGCTCTACCTCTGGTATGTCGAGACCTCTAGATGCAAGATCGGTCGACACCAATACATGACAACTTCCTGTGCGAAATTTATAGAGTGATCGCTCGCGATCGGGCTGCTCCATTCCACCGTGGAAACGCTCTGTATAGAGCCCACTCTCCTCTAGTAGCCTGCTCACACGATCAACAGCCTCGCGATGGTTGCAAAAGACAATGCTTGAGCGGCTACCTATTGTGCATAGAAGTCTGTATAGAGTCTCGATTTTATCCTTTGCAGGTGATACTACGCGTCGCATCGAGAGCCGTGAAACGTTATCTTTGGAGTCACTTAGGTAGTTTAACTTTACGCAGTTCTCTAGCCCCGTGAACTCTGGGATCTGCTCTGCATCGGTTGCCGATAGAAGTATGCGCTTTTGGAGATTTGGAAGCTCCGCCATAATATCTGCCATCTCATCGTGAAAACCAAACTCCAGAGATTTGTCGAACTCGTCAATTATGAGTGTCTCGATGCTCTTTGGGTTGAAGTTCCACTTGTCGATATGGTCTAAGATACGCCCTGGTGTTCCAATTATAACCTCTGGTCTATTACCTTCAATGCTTCGTCTCTCCTCGCTGATTGGATGCCCTCCATAGCAGCAACAACATCTCCATGGTGTCCCCATAGATTTGAATACCCCCTCGATCTGTAGAGCCAATTCGCGCGATGGTGTTAGGATTAGTGCCTGAACAGAGTTGTCATCACGTCTGAGTCTAAGCAGCAGTGGAAGAAGGAATGCTAATGTCTTGCCCGACCCCGTTGGGGATAGCAATACAAGATCTTGAGAGGTTAGAGCTTCGTTTAAGGCAGCAGCCTGCATCAAATTGAGCTTTGAGATCTCAAGTTTATTGAGTGTTGATGCTATAAGTGTTTGATTATCTATTATCATGCTACAAATTTACGTAAAAAATTAAACAGATTCTAAAAATATTCTCTATATTTGTGAATACAACAAACTTTCCCTAAAAATGAAGAGATTACTAACAACCCTTTTTGCTCTGTTTCTTTTTGTTACGCATGCGTTATCGGCAGAGATCTATGTTGAGTCCTTTGGTGCTGTTGCTGATGGAGTTACGCTCAACACAAAGTCAATTCAAGCGGCAATTGATGATTGCACCGCTAATGGTGGTGGCACTGTAGTGCTAAAATCTGGAGTCTATATGTCGGGGACTATCGTCCTTAAGGATAACGTAACGCTCAATATCCGTCGAGGGGCGGTACTCCGAGGGGTTATCAATCCACTCTATTACTTTAATATTGATACATTTGTCGATGCAACGGGGCAATCTCGTGGTGAGTGTCTGGTCGGCTCTGTGGATGCCAAAAATATTGGGATTGTGGGTAATGGAACAATTGATGGAGAGGGTGCATATTTTAGAGCAAATCAAAATAGAGCTAGAATGAGAGAGGCTGGGGCTACAGAAGAGCAGATCGAAAAGTATGCAACGGTGCGTCCATTTCTTCTGCGCTTTGTCCGCTCCGAGGGTGTTACTTTGAAGGGGGTGAATCTTCGAAATCCAGCTGCTTGGACTTGTCATCTCTTTCAGTGTAAGAGCATCAAGATAGATGGTATCTCGATTGTAGCGCATGTCAACCAAAATAATGATGGTATAGATCTCGACTCTTGTACGGGGGCAGAGATCACGAATTGCGATATAGATACGGGAGATGATGCAATGTGTTTCAAAACCACCTCTCCGCTTCCATGTCAGGATGTTGTGGTTCGAAATTGTCGATTGAAGAGCGACTGGGGTGCTATAAAGTTTGGAACGGAGTCGATGGGCGATTTTCGTAATATCAAGGTCGAAAATTGTGAGGTTTATGATACTCAAGGTGGTGGAATCAAGGTTTTGAGTGTTGATGGCTCAAATATTAATAATGTGAGAATTAACAAAATAGATATGGTAGATGTCGATATGCCGATCTTCGTTCGTCTGGGCGAGCGACTCAGAACCTATCGCGATGCCCCAAAACAGAGTGTAGGCTCTATTGATAACCTCTATATCTCTAACATCAAAGCGGTAACACGTGGTCGAGATGAATCGCGTGTCAATCCACCATCGGGAGTTCTGATTACAGGCACACCAAATGCAAGAATTGGGAATATAACATTGACAAACATCGATATTACACTTCCAGGGGGCGGAACAGAAGCCGACTCCAAAATTGTAGTTCCAGAGGATGAGACTCGCTATCCAGAGTTCTCGCACTTTGGAGTTCAACCTGCCTATGGACTCAATGCTCGACATGTAGACTCTCTAACGATAAAAAACGTATACATTCGCCTTTCGGGTAAGGATCAACGTCGAGTTAGTAATATATCTGATGTTAATAGCGTGCCATACGAATTTCCAACCCCAATGCCCCTAAATTAGATCCTAATATGAATACCTATATAAAAGTAATATCGACCCTATCTCTCTCAGCTCTATTTATGCCCGTCGGAGGCTTTGCAGCTCCAAAGAAGAGTGATAAACCAAATGTAATAGTTATCTTTGGTGATGACCATCGTTATGATGCAATTCATGCACTGGGTGGTACTGTTGTCAAGACCCCGAACATTGATAAGATCATAAATAGTGGAGTATCATTCGATAACGCATACCTCCAAGGTGCAAATACTGGGGCTACAAGTGCTGCGAGTCGTGCGCAACTGTTGACAGGGCGAGGTGTGTTTGACATCCCGATGGGTAATGGGTCGGCTTGGGGCGAAGAAATTAGTTCGATGCCAGTTGTATTTCGAGATGCAGGTTACCACACCTTTTTTACTGGTAAATCACATAATGGCCCGAAGGCATCGTCACGTGGATTTATGTCGGGTGCGTTCTTGTATGGATTGACGAATGGATTCTACATGCCGCACTTTAGAATGCCATATCAAGATTTTCGTGAGGATCAGAGCTATGGTGTGGAGCATCTCTACTTTATTGGTGGTGAAAACTTTGAGCAGCGGATTAAGCCGACAAATGACTCTGAGCATGTGGGACCACACTCTACCGATGTATTTGCGAAGGCGGCGTTGGACTTTATAGAGTCTTACGACGAAGAGAAGCCATTCTTTATGTATGTCGCGTTTCATGCACCTCATGATACTCGAAACTATCCACCAGAGTATCACGATGAGTATGCCCCAGCCGATATTCCGCTCCCGATAAACTTCTTGGAGGAGCATCCATTTGATAATGGGGATTTAAAGGTTCGAGATGAGCGGCTTGCCCCATATCCACGTACGGAGGAGAATACGAAGAGCCAATTGGCGGATTATTATCGTTGTGTAACACATGTGGATGATAGGGTAGGTGATATTATGGCTGCTCTTGCCGAGAGAGGCTTCGATAAAAATACGATTATAGTATTCTCGACAGATAGCGGTCTGGGAATGGGTAGTCACGGACTCTTCGGGAAGCAGAATCTCTATGATGATGCAGGTATTCATGTTCCGATGGTGTTTTCGGGAGCTGGCATTCCAAAGGGCAAACGCAAGGATGACCTCTGCTATTCGGCCGATATTTTCCCGACTCTGTGTGAATTAGTGGGTATCGAAATTCCTCAAAGTGTAACAGGAATAAGCCAAGCGAAGTCGGTGAGAGGAAGGTCTCAATATCTACGCAGCGAGGCATATTTTGGCTATATGAGCCACCAACGAGCTATTCGAAATGAGCGATATAAATTGATCGAATATTGTGTATCTGGAGAGCGTCACACTCAACTCTTTGATCTCGAAAACGACCGATATGAGTGTAATGATCTCTCTAGTGATCCAAAATACTCCGATATTATCAAAGAGCTACGAACGCGACTCGTAGCTCACAGCGAGGAGGAGGCAGGTTGCGGATGGGGCGAGAGCTTCTGGCGCACCTATATGGCATCCTATGGTTTAGATTAAATAGAGTTATAGTCGCATCGAGAGTCCTATTCGACCTCGGGTGAGATCAACCTCGACAACTCGAACCGTGACATGTTGTCCCAACTGTACAACATCCGAAGGAGAGGAGACGAAGCGATCTGCCAATTGGGAGATATGAACCAAGCCATCTTGTTTGATTCCGATATTTACAAATGCTCCAAATGCTGTGATGTTTGTCACAGTGCCTGGTAGCTGCATTCCTTCGCGCAGATCCTCGATCGTTTTGATGTTTGCATCAAACTCGAACTTTGTTAATGGCTCGCGAGGATCTAAGCCTCGTTTGTCGAGGGCATCAAATATATCGTTTATGGTGGGAAGTCCAACTTCTGGTGTGATATATCTTTTGCGATCAACGTTTTTTCGAATGTCTGAGTCGGCGATGAACTTCTCAACTTTAACTCCTGAGTCGCGCGCCATAAGCTCTACGATATGGTATGATTCGGGGTGTACGGCACTGTTGTCCAGTAGGTTCTTTCCACCGATAACACGTAAAAATCCAGCCGCCTGCTCATACGCCTTTGCTCCCAATCGTGGAACTTTTAATAGTTCGCGTCGAGATGAAAACTCTCCATTTGCAGCGCGGTAATTTACGATGTTTGATGCTAGTGTTGGGCCTAAGCCCGAAATATAGGTAAGGATATGTTTCGACGCTGTATTTATATTGACTCCAACTTGATTCACACAACTCTCGACAACAGTTGTAAGTCGATTTTTGAGCTTTGATTGATCTACGCTATGTTGATATTGCCCCACACCTATCGACTTTGGGTCTATCTTGACAAGTTCAGATAGAGGGTCGATAAGCCTACGCCCGATACTTACAGCACCTCGAACCGTAACATCATACTCTGGGAACTCTTCGCGTGCAACTGCCGATGCGGAGTAGACCGATGCACCATCTTCATTAACCATATAGATATCAGGCTCTATTGATAGAGACTCTATGAATTGTTTTGTTTCGCGCCCCGCTGTGCCATCTCCGATAGCGAATGCCTCCACTTTGTACTTTTTAACGAGTGAGCGGATAGACTCCGCCGCCTCGATGGCGTTGGATTGTGGAGGGTGAGGGTATATTGTTGTATTGTGGATAAGGTTACACTGCGCATCCAAGACAACCACCTTGCAGCCTGTTCTAAAACCAGGGTCAATTGCCATAATGCGGTGCTCTCCGAGTGGAGATGAGAGTAGTAGTTGTCGCAAATTATCGGCAAAGATAGAGATTGCTGCATCGTCGGCACGCTCCTTTGTTCTGCCGATTGTCTCATTCTCGATTGATGGACGAATGAGTCGTTTGTAGCTATCTTCGGCAGCTTGTCTGATATATTTGCCACTTCGAGAGTTGCTCTTGATTGTTCGATTGCAGATCTGATCCACCAAATACCCCCCATCAATATCTATCGAAAGGCGTAGTATTCCCTCAGCTTCACCGCGTTGTATTGCGAGAAATCTATGCGAAGATAGTTTGCGAAGTGGGGTCGATAGATTAAAGTAGTCGGAGAACTTTACCCCCTCGCTCTCCTTTCCTTTTATCAATTTTGAGACAATTACGCCATCTCGATCAAAGGCTCTTCGAATAAGCGTTCTGATTGTTGTGCTCTCAGAAATACGCTCTGCAACAATATCACAAGCCCCCGATATAGCCGCCTCTACTGTCGTAATCGTCTTGTTTAGATGTTTTTCAGCATGTCGATCTATGCCATTGACGTTTTGAGCCCAGATTAGATCTGCAAGTGGTTCGAGACCATTTTCGCGAGCTATTGTAGCCCTTGTTCTACGTTTTGGTTTGTATGGAAGGTAGATATCCTCTAACTCTGTAGAGTCGAAGCAGTTTGTTATCTTTTCGCGTAGCTCTGTCGTAAGTTTACCCTGCTCCTCGATAGTCGTTAAGATGCTCTTTTTGCGACTCTCTAGCTCTGTGAGTTTGTCATATAGAAGTTTTATCTCGCCCACTTGAACCTCGTCCAAAGAGCCTGTAGCCTCTTTACGGTAGCGACTTATAAATGGAATGGTTGCCCCCTCATCTAGGAGGCGTATAGTTGCTGTAACAGCTGCTAAGCGTAGACCGATGCGTTCGGCTATAATTTTTGGTATCATATGTTGTAGTTTTGAAATAGTATCTTCCCTAAAATAAAATGACACTGCAAATTTTAGAGAGATTGCCAAAGATAGCAAAACTTTCTAAAACTTGCAGTGTCGGGATGGTTTTAGGAAAAATTTAAGTAGGTGAACTACTCGTCATCGCCAAAAATCTTGCTGCTGCTTATCTCTACATATTGGATCTCATCATCCTCATCAACAGTGTTTATTCGAAGCATTATACCCTTCTTATCCTCCAATAGCTCGCGGAAAGACTCTAGGTTGAAGCTAACGTAGTCAAAGCACTCTTTGTTATTATCCTCATCGCTGCTTCCATCTACACGCAACTCCAAATTCAAATAACCACTCTTCGTTGTTGTTGGATCTACTACCTCATTGTTCGCTAGGTAGTATTGAGCATTCTTGAAATCATCTGTATTGAATCCAATGAAGAGGTTGAGGTATCCCATACCCAAGCTATAGTTTGAGTTTAATAGTGTTAGTGCAAGGTCAGCGATTGCATCATTCTGCTCCTCGCTCTCGATTGTTGTGCAATCACCCATCGAAACAGCCATTATATCGAATAGTGATCCTGAGTAGGTGTAATCTCCAGTAGCTTCAACTAACTTCATGCCTACCACCTTACGATCTCCAACTGTTAGGTTTTTAATGTTGACGGTGGTGTTATTCTCCTCAACATAGATCTTTTTACCATAATCGGTCTCGAACAAGATTCCGAACTCCTCGTTGTTATCATCTTCGAATACAGTTGCGTATGTATATACGCCATAATAACTATCTTTATTATTGTCGCTGCACGATGTTAGAGCGATTGCCGATGCTATAATCATAGCTGGTAAAAATAGTAGTTTTTTCATTACGTTTTTGTTTTTTTTTTTTGTTAAACTTATATTGTTTCATACGTAAATTAAATCATTATAAACAGCTGTATTTCAGCTATTTTTGTTAATATTCTTTGTATTTGACAAATTAAGAGATAGCCCTTGTCTTGTGAACAATTGCACAGATGGTTAT
>JBCQUC010000061.1:0-11379 GCA_047174275.1 Rikenellaceae bacterium
GTTTAGGAGTTGGGCAACGAATATCTTAAAGGAGTACATCAAAAAGGGTTCGGTGCTTGATACAGAGCGACTCAAGCAGCCTGAGTATATCTTCGGTCAAGATTACTTCGATGAGACGTTGGAGAGAATCCGTGACATTCGCAGTAGCGAGAGGCGTTTCTATCAGAAGATCACAGATATATACTCACAATGTAGTGCAGACTACGACGTGAATAGCGAACTCACAAAAACCTTCTTTGCAACCGTTCAGAATAAACTCCATTGGGCAATAAGCAACGAGACAGCAGCAGAGATTATCTACTCACGAGCGAACCACGAAGAGGAGAATATGGGTTTGACATCGTGGAAGAACTCACCCAACGGCAGAATCCGCAAGAGTGATGTGTCGATCGCCAAAAATTATTTATCTCAGGAAGAGTTAGAGAGCTTAAATCTGATTGTCTCGGCATATTTAGATTTGGCAGAGCTAAGGACAAAGCGCAGGCAGGTGATGTATATGAGTGATTGGATCGTCCAATTAGATAAGTTCTTGCTTGCAGACGATAGAGATATATTGCAAAATGCTGGTAAAATATCCGCAGCTGTAGCTAAAGAGAAGGCTGAGGGCGAATTTGAGAAATATCAGGTCATACAAGACCGATTATACCAAAGTGACTTCGACCTATTTATGCAATTAGAGAGCGATATTAAGGAGTAAAGTAATCCCCGATGAAAACTGCGACAGCGTGTCGCATATTTTACATCGGGGATAATTCTACATACTAACACCTCGCCTCTGAGGCTCTGGCTGTATCGGCACACTCGGAGTTGCAACCTGAGCCTGAGAGCTATTCTGCGACTGCTCCGAACTTTGGTCGCTCTGATCGACAGGCTTTAGCGAGAGGGCAATTTTTCGCTCCAACGCTGCAACCTCTCCCTTGAGGTCTCGTAGCTCGTCCTCCTTTTTCCATACGCCTGTGGCAGTTTGCTGGAGGATTGGCAGGTCGCTCGTGAGTTTTGCACCACGCTCCCTGCTCTGCTCGATTAGTTGCGGTATCTTCGCAAGGGCATTGAGGAAGTTGGAAGCGGCTAACTGCGGATCGGCTGCGATGTTACCGCTGTTGTAGGTGTATTTCACCAAAACATTATCATCACCTCCATTGCGACCCTGAACATAGAATTTATTCTGCGTCAAGTCCAAAAGATCCTTTGCGGCTTCGGTCTTGACGAGCAACTTAAATCCATACAGCTCACCAATCTCCTTGTAGTGACCATCGGTGCGCACCTTATCCTTGATCTCAGCAAGTCTCGCTCCAATATCTTTAGCATCAGTACTCTCCAATCCGTGTAGCTTGACTGGGTTTTGAAGTGTGCCATCACTGTTGAACTTCTCAACAGACCTTAGATGCGCCAAATCACTCTCCATCTTAGCAGTAGTGTTGGCATTACGAGTGACATCACCCTGCAACGCCTGCAACTTGTAGACAGAGTTGTGCTTATCCTTATTGAACGCCTTACGTTCCGACTCCAACGCTGCGACCCTCTTTTCGAGCTTCGCTTTGTCGAGCAGGTCGGTGTTACCCGATAGAATCGCCATATACTCAGAGAAGTTCATTCCCGACTTTTCGTCCGAAGACCCCTCGTCGATGGTACGTGCGCCCATTGCTCCACTCTTTAGCTGTGTGATGAACATCTGCTTGTTGTGGAGTAGGTTAAACTTGTAGGAATCCAACGATTTTTCAACTGCGTAAATAATCACATCTACCTTGTTATCAGCGTATAGCTTCGCAATTTCATTACCTTTTCTTATCGCTCGACCGTCACGCTGCGCCAGATCTGACGGTCGCCACGGAGAGTCGCAATGATGGATGGCAACAGCTCTTTTTTGAGCATTTACACCCGTTCCCAACATATCCGTAGAGCCGAACAAAACACGTACTGTACCCTCATTCATCGCCTCTATAACCTTCTTACGCTGCGTCTCCGACTTGTGCTGTTGGATGAACTGCACCTCGTGTTCGGGGATATTGTAATCCTCGACAAGTTTACGCTTGATCTCTGAGTAGACGTTCCACTCTCCAGCCTTGAAAGTTCCAAGATCGGAGAATACGAATTGAGTACCTTTCTGCTCATCATATTGACGATAATATTTAGCAATGTTAGCGGCACAATGTGATGCCTTATTGTCGATATGATCCTCATAGTGAGGCGAAATCATACGCATATCGAGAGCCATTTTACGAGCGTAGTCAGTTGCGATAAGCATCTTTGCCTTCTCCTCAGTCGGTGAGAGTGGTTCACGACCAAGGATAGTAGCATCACCCGTTTCGGCAAACTTCATCAGTTTACCAATAAAATCCTCCTGCTCAGGTGTTGGCGAAATGTTATGGAGTATCTCACGCCCCTCTGGACGATCGACACCAACATCCTTTGCAGTACGATAGTCGGTAATCTCATTGTAGAACGCAGCGAGTTCAGGCACTTTGATGAAGTATCGGAAACGCTCCTTCTGCACAATCTGATTGGTTACACTAAATTCAAAGTCGGTAGACTTCTTCGCAAAGATTGCCGACCAAGCATCGAAACAGTTAATGTTCTGTCGCTCCAACTCTTTAGGTCGAAGATACTTAAACAGCAAGTATAGCTCAGTCAATGAGTTAGAGATAGTTGTGCCGCTCAAGAATGTAGCACCCAAATCCTTTTTTGTCTTCTCTTGTATGGTACGAATAGCGAACAACATATTAAGAGATTTCTTGCTACCATCTTGGGAGCCAAGACCCGCAACACGGCTATGTCGGGTGTTGAAAATAAGGTTCTTAAATTTGTGCGATTCATCTACAAATATGTGGTCTATACCCATTTGTGCAAAATCTACGACATCATCGGTGCGCTCATTTATGGAGTGAGCAATATCTTCGAGTTTCGCCTCAAGGTTCTGCTTTCGCTTCTCCAAACCTTTGAGCATACCACGAGATATATCACGTCCCTGCTCACGCAAGACATCCAAACTCTCCTCGACACTATCCAACTCCTTTTGCAAGATCTTCTGTTGTACTTCGGGGGATTGCGGTATTTTGCCAAATTGGTCGTGGGTCAAGATCACAACATCCCAATCGTTGTTCTTAATCTCGTTGAAGAGCTTCACACGATTGGCAGGGGTAAAATCGCTCTTGCCAGGATAGAGAACTTTGGCGTTCGGGTAGGCGGTTTGGTAGGTATGTGCAATCTCGTGTACGTTGGCTTTCAACGCAATGACTAAGGGCTTATTTACCAGCCCCAAACGCTTCATCTCTTGCGCTGCGGTACACATTATCAGCGTTTTACCTGTGCCGACCTCGTGGTCGATTAGACCACCTCCGTTCTGTTTTATCATCCAAATGAATCCTTATTGGATATATTGCTGATAATCAGATAGCTTTAAATGTGAGAGAGTTGAATAGGTAACGGATTTGCAACGTGGTTAAATCGTTATATTGCGTGACGTTTCTTAGTACTAATGATACATTCGTTGTGTCTCTTTGCTCTGATACAAAGGTAGATATTTTGTGCTATTTTGCAAATTTAAAATCGTAGTTGCATTTACAAGTTGAATTCAGGTTTTCGTCTATATTAGGTTGTAAATTATTGATTCACATACAATTTCGATATAAATATTGTCTATCATTAGAAAATTCAAAATAGTTACGTATATTTGCGCAGGCAAAGTTTGATATGACAAAGAGTAGCGTACATAGAGAATATAAAGTAGTCACTATCCGTTTTAGGAGGTGGACGAGAGCATCGTATGCCTCATTTGTCGGTCTTGATAAGAATGTCACCATCGGAACTATCGCTGTTTCGATTGCTGATAGGTTGCTGCTCAAAAGCAGTAGTTCTAAATCAGTAAATGTCGGAGGCTCTCATTTGCCTCTAATGCAAAGGTCTATGTCGGAGGTTCTCTCCATAGAGTCATAATGCACTATCTACATACGAATATAGATAGTTTATTATAAACTCTAATTACAAAATTTAATGCAAGATATATTTAACAAGATTCGTCATACCGACGAGTCGTTAGATAGGTGTGAGGTTATCGCACTTATCAATTACGCTATGTGCGCTGGTGGCTACAATAGCGAGAGATTGGAAGAGATCTATGAGGTAGCACACGAGGTCACACAGAAATATTTGGGCGATCGTTTCGATAGCTGCTCCATTATAAATGCTAAGTCGGGAAATTGTTCCGAGAATTGCAGTTGGTGTGCTCAGTCGGCTCACCATAAGACAAAAGTTGAGATATATGATTTGGTGGGCAAGGAGCGCACAATAATTGAGGCTGCCTACAACTCTAAATGTGGAATTAAGCGTTTCTCAATGGTTACAAGTGGCAAGAGAAGTAGCAAAAAAGATGTCGCATCGATATGTGATATTATCAAAGATCTACCCTCCGAGATCGCTCCTTGCGTATCGCTGGGTTTGCTCGAAAAGGCGGAACTTCAGCAACTTAAAGATGCAGGAGTGACACGTTATCACTGCAATATGGAGAGCTCACCTGCTTATTTCCCAAAGCTGTGTACTACGCATACTCACGAGGATAAACTCGCCACTTTGATGGCTGCTCGTGAGGTAGGTATGACCCTTTGTTCGGGTGGTATAATCGGTATGGGCGAGAGTATGGAGGATCGTGTAGATTTGGCTATATTATTAAGAGATAACGAGATACTGTCTATTCCGATCAATATTCTGCAACCAATCGCTGGTACTCCGCTCGAAGGCTCTATACCAGTAAGTGACGAGGAGTATTTATTGACCGTTGCTCTATTTAGAATTATCAACCCTAAGGCATTTTTACGCTTTTCGGGTGGTCGTGCGCAACTATCAATCGAGACTCAGAAAAAGGCATTATACATTGGTATCAACGCTGCTATTATGGGCGATATGCTGACAACACTCGGTACAAAGGCACGAGAGGATAGAGAGCTATTCAGCTCCGTAGGTTATAACTTCGATTGGGTTGGTGAGAATCCGTTCGACAAAAATGCAAATCGAGATGAATAGGCAAGATATAGAGCAACATATTTGGCACCCATACGCCTCGGTAAATAGCAAGTCACCTCTTTACTTTGTGGAGAGTGCAGAGGGTGTGCGTATAAAGATTCAAGATCCCAAAGATAGTTCAAAGAGCATCGAGTTAATAGATGGAATGAGTAGTTGGTGGGCTGCAATCCACGGATATAACCACCCCGAACTCAACGAAGCTGCGCAAACTCAGCTCTCACGAATGAGTCACATAATGTTTGGCGGTTTCACCCATGAACCAGCTCAACGACTCACGGAGTTGCTGTTGGAGATCTTGCCATCGAACGCTAAAGTCGGAGGAGATAGCAGTGAGGAGCTAACCAAGATATTCTATGCAGATTCTGGAAGTGTCTCGGTGGAAGTCGCATTGAAGATGGCGATCCAATATTGGAAAGCGAGGTTAGGTGAAAGCACCAATAAGACAAAATTCGCAACTGTACGTAGTGGTTATCACGGAGATACGTGGAATGCGATGAGTGTCTGTGACCCTGTGACTGGTATGCACGGACTCTTTGGTTCGTCTCTACCGATGAACTTCTTTGCGCCAGCTCCGCACCCATTCAACGTGGACATGAGCGATGTAGAGGAGATTTTGAGCCAACATAGCAATGAGATTGCAGCGTTCATCATCGAGCCTATTGTGCAGGGTGCTGGAGGTATGCGATTCTACTCAGCTCAATATCTTGTGGAGTTGAAGAAGTTGTGTCTAAAATATAATGTACTACTCATATTCGATGAGATTGCAACAGGCTTCGGTCGTACAGGAGAGATGTTTGCGACCAACCACACCCCTAAATTGGAAGGTAGTAACGGAGCGTGTGTGCTGCCCGATATTATGACCATCGGCAAGGGCTTAACAGGTGGATATATGACCCTCGCAGCGACAATCTGCTCCGAAGAGGTGGCGGATGTAATCTGTGGTGGCTACCCTGGAGTCTTTATGCACGGACCGACATTTATGGGAAATCCATTGGCGTGCGCTGTGGCGTGCAGGTCGATTGAGTTACTAAAGCGAGACTACAACTATTTGGAGCGTATTCGTGAGATCGAGACTATTTTGAAAACCGAGTTATCGGCTCTTCGTGGTGTCGAAGGCATTGCGGATGTAAGAGTCTTGGGAGCTATCGGAGTGGTCGAGATGGAGGAGCCAGTGGATATCAACGAGCTGCAACCACTCTTTGTTGAGCAGGGAATTTGGCTACGTCCATTCGGGAAATTGGTCTATATGATGCCGCAATATATAATCTCAAACGAGGATCTACACATTCTCTGTCAGAGAACAGTTCTAACCCTGAAAAAGTATCAACAGCGATGAATTGTGACATATATAAAGAAGAGTTAGCGAGGCTTAAAGAGAGTGGAATGTTGCGCCAAATTCCACAGATTGAGGGTCAAAGCAAATGGATTGAGATTGAGGGTGAACAGCTCCTAAATCTCTCATCGAATGACTATCTCGGACTATTCGAAAGGTATGATCTGAAAGTTGAGTTTTATGCACAATTTCAAGGTAAATTACCACACCTAAGCTCAGCTTCATCGAGACTGCTCACGGGTAATAATCGAGCATCAGAGGAGTTGGAAACATTGCTTGCCGAGATGTATGGTAAAGAGAGTGCATTGATTTTTAATAGTGGTTATCACGTGAATAGCGGACTCCTTGCAGCACTCTCTCATCAGGGTAGTTTTATCATTGCCGATAAGTTAGTTCACGCAAGCATCATAGATGGAATCAAACTATCTGGTTCTCCGTTCGCACGCTATTCGCACAACGATATGGTGCATCTCGAAAGGATTCTTCAAAAAGAGTATGACTCATATTCTCAGATATTTATCACCACTGAAGGAGTCTTTAGTATGGGTGGTGACAAGGGTAAAATTACAGAGCTTGTTGAACTCAAAAAGAGATACCCAAATGTGGTTTTGTATGTCGATGAGGCACACTCATTTGGAGTTTGCGGAGAGAATGGATTGGGTGTCTGTGAGGAGTTAGGGTTGTTGAATGAAGTGGATATTATTATCGGCACATTTGGAAAGGCTATTTCATCGGTTGGGGCTTATGCGGTGATGTCAAAGGTTGTGCGTGAGTACCTCGTGAATAAGATGCGACCTCTGATCTTCTCAACCTCTTTACCTCCGCTTAATATCGAGTGGAGCAGGTTTGTTATATCTCGAATAGCAGGGTTTAAGGCGGAACGAGAGCAGCTACATCAACTCTCACAGCTACTACGTGAGAGACTTAATGTGAAAGATAGCGAGTCGCAGATTATTGGTTATACAGTGGGCGAAGCATCTCGTGCGGTGGCTCTCTCAAAAGAGCTTATGAAGCGTGGATTTTACGCCCTACCAGTGCGACCTCCGACTGTCCCCAAGGGTCAGAGCGGAGTGCGTTTCTCACTCACGGCAGCAGTAACAAAGGAGGAGATCGAGAGGTTGTGTAGTACGATAAAAGAGATTTTGGAGCGTGAAAATATATAAATTAATAGATAATAACAGCCCTGAATTGATCCTCTTTTTTGGAGGTTGGGCAACCGATTTCAATCCATTTGCAAGGTTGATAGCAGAGGGAAAAGATGTTGTGATGGTATATGATTACACAACATTAGATGGTCTGCATAATGAGTTAAATGAGCTATGCAGTAGATACACAAAAATCCATCTCGTGGCGTGGAGTATGGGAGTGTGGGCTGCGAGCAAAGTAGTTGAACTATACAGACTTCCATTGTGTAAATTCGCAAGTAGAACAGCGATTAATGGCACGCCGCAAGCGATTGATCCACAATACGGTATTTCACCCAAAGTGTTCGACAAGACGATCGAGAATCTACCGCATGGATTAGGGCGATTTAACCTAAGAATGTGTGGCGGAAAAAGACAGCTTGATGAGTATAACATGTCCCCATCAATGCGTGGTGATGATGATATTAAAGCGGAGCTAATTGCAATTCGAGATATGAGCCAACGTGTTGATTTCGTGCTTTGGGATCGTGTGATAGTGGGTACTAAAGATACGATCTTCACAACTGAAAATCAACTACGATTTTGGCGAGAGTATCAAGGCGAGAGTAACCCTAAGATTGAAATTCAAGAGCTATCAGAGCCTCATTTTCTATTTGGTAGATATAATATTTGGAGCGAAATAATTGCATCTACAAATGTCAATAAAGAACTTATCGAGAGTCGATTTTCGCACGCTGTAAGTAGTTACGATCGTAATGCGACAGCCCAACGAGAGATATGCGAAAGACTCTTCAATTTGGTCGATAAAGAAGTAATAGCCCAATCACCACGTGTCTTGGAGTTCGGTTGCGGCACAGGTAATCTGAGCCAACTTTTAACCACTCTGAATCCATCTGAATTGTTGCTCAATGATTTGTGTAGTAGTTATAAAGAGGTGCTAAAAGAGAAAATTACTGAGGCTAATTACAGCTTCGTAAGCGGTGATGCAAGAGAGTTAATTGCAGAGCTAAAGAGTCAAAATCAGAGATTCGATATTATCGCCTCAGCATCTGCGTTGCAGTGGATTGATCGTCCGTTGCAATTCTTGAGCGAGTGCTTAGAACTCCTTTCGCCAAACGGAATACTACTCGTAAGCAGCTTCGCACCCGACAATATCTTGGAGGTGACAGCCATCACAAAGAGTGGACTAAACTATCCATCGTTGGAGTCATATAGGTTTGCTTTTGACCAAAAGTGCGAGATTCTACACCTCTCATCGGAGAACATTACGCTTCACTTCAACTCGCCTTTTGAGGTGCTGTCACACTTGAAATATAGCGGTGTAACAGCATCGAAAAGCAATAGAGGTTGGACAAGTGGCGACCTACGTAAGTTTGAAGGTGAGTATAACGAGAGGTTTAGAGATCAGGATTTGCGTTGTCCATTGACCTATCGTCCACTTTATTTAATATGTAAAAATTAGGTTATGATTTTAGATAAATTACCAGAGTCAATTTTCGACTCACAAGTGCTATTCATTAGCGGAATCGACACCAATGTCGGCAAAACATACGCCACAGCCTACCTGCTCAAAGCGATGCAGGAGCAACGTGAGTGCAGAGTGATTTCGCAAAAGATGATCCAAACAGGTTGCAAAGATATATCCGAAGATATTGAGATGCACCGCCAGCTTCAAGGCATTGAACTCTTACCCGAAGATCTCGATGGTACAACATCGCCAATAGTCCTATCATATCCAGCATCGCCACATTTGGCTGCAAAGATTGATGATGTCGCTATTGATGTTCAGCGTATCAATAACGCCACTGACACTCTAAAGCAAAGTTTTGACACAATACTCTTAGAGGGTGCAGGAGGCTTAATGGTGCCGATATTCGAGAACGATTCACCATTGGGTGGCTACCTCACAATCGACTATATCGACGAGATGAACTACCCAGTCGTATTGGTAACAAGTGGCAGATTAGGCAGTCTAAACCACACGCTACTCTCGATAGATGCCTGCAAAAGACGCAATATAGAGATAGCGATGATAGTCTACAACCAATATCCAAGTAGCGACGAGATAATAGAAAAAAGCTCAATGGAGTACCTCCAAACATTGGGAATACCTATCGTTAGACTTTCGTGCCGATAACGAGTTTTGATATTGGATAGATTGGTAATCACCCATAAATATGTTAAATTGATATTTATGGGTGATTGTAATATCTTGTCGGTTTTACATTCTTTGTCCACGCTTTTTCTTCTGTTGCTGCTGCATACGTTTGCGGAACGCTGTCTCGTCGGGATCGTCTCCGCCATCGTCTGGTGGTAGGTCTAATAATCCTAAGCCACTGCTAATAATTGAACTCGATTGGTCGTGGTCGTGCGATTGAGCATTTGGCTGCTCACGCTCTTGCGATGGCTGCGGTGAATGTACCACATTCACAACATCAGGATCTCTCTTAAAGTACTGCAATGAACCAGTGTTCTCGTTGCACTTGACGTATGCGTTCACTGTGTTGCCACTCTTGTCTGTGAGCCCCTCAATGTAAGTGGATCTACCAAGATCAAGATTAACACGCTGTTGCTCCGTGAGCTTAACACCTCCCAATATTGTTGGGATCTGAAATCTGAAGTGGTGTACCACGGAGTTAGGATTGTTCAATCGTTCTACTACCATATTCGCAGCGTAATTCTTACCCAATCGTGAGCCATTGAGCGTTGCACCTGTGGTGTGGTCGATGTAGGTTACTCCATACAATCGCCCCTCTGCACTCTCTCGGAATACTACACCAACGCCATTGGCGAATAGCTGTTGGCGGAGCTGATTCAGAGTCGTCGCACCAACGAATGAGTTATCAATCTTACTTCTCAATGCCGACACCATTTTACACCTCTCCATCGTCTTTTTAGAGGCGATATATTTCTTCTCCAATGCCTTTGCACCTGCAAAATCACCTATCGCATTTGCAGGGAATGGGTTGCCGATCTTCTTGTCATCGTTATCGGTAGCTGAATAAATCACACCACTATAAGCCTTACCATATAGCGCACCTTTCGACTCCTCGGCTACGATATTGAGCTTCGATAGCACCGCTTTATACTCCGTGAAGCTCATAAAGTGGTAGCGTTTGTTCACCTCTCGAACGGCATTTGTGACCTGCTCCTTAACATTCCCCTTGCTAATATCCACATATTCAAGCTCCGTTTTTTGAGCCTTCGACTGCTTTTCGGCGGTGCGAAGTCCATATTTTTGCTCCAATGAATGTGTAATCTCCTTGCTTCTTCTGCGCTCAAACTTGTCGTTAATCTTTTTGCCATCGCTATCTACACGCACCGATAGCACGTGGATATGATGCCTATCAATATCCTCGTGCTTGCAAATTATGTAGGGTTGCGAGCCATATCCCATACGCTCCATATACTCCTCAGCGATTGCAGATAGCTCAATATCTGACAAAATATCATCAGGATGAGGGTTCAGCGATACGTGAAAAACTGGGTTTTCGGTGCGGTAACGCTGCGGCATAAACATCTCAAAGTCCCTCATAATATCTGTGCGAACGAACTCATCACCCTGCGGACAAGATATTCCGTTCGTGCCAATAATCTTAGCTTGACCCTTCTCTACCTTGCGCATATTGTAATCGAGTGCGCCACTTAGCGACTTGCTCGACCCGATGTTTGCAACCATAACGTCTTAAATTCTTTTGATAGAGCGAATATTTCGTGGCTTATACGCACCAAATCTATTGTGGCACACTCCATCTTGTAGAGCATCGCATAGGTTTTTTGCTCAGTGAAGTTGGCTCTTAGTGTTGCGAGAGCTTGGTTGTAATTTACGCCAATAGCCTTGAATTGGTTGTAAAAGGCAGATAATCTTTGCTCATAAATCATCAT
>JBCQUC010000062.1:0-10861 GCA_047174275.1 Rikenellaceae bacterium
CTACTCAGATGGCGTAGGAGGGCTATTTTGCCTCTGTAAATCTTGATGTGGTAGTAGAAATCTGAAATTTACACAAAAAAAGGACTGTCCTTAATCACTTTCGTGATTTTGGACAGCCTCCATCCTGAACTTGTTTCAGGATCTCTGCAAAGAATCTGAAACACTAATAGTTAGGGATCCTGAATCAAGTTCAGGATGACGAATCCATTGGATTCGATAACATGGTGCCAACAACGTTTATGCTATGATTTTTTTACTAGACGCTAATAGAAAAAACTTGCTCTCTCGGATTAATTTTCGTATATTTGGAAAAATGGTAAAGTTATGGGAGAGAGGGTTAAAGTTATATATATCGACGAGAGCCGCAAGAGCTCAGAGATTGAGGTTACGATGGGAACATCGTTATTGGAGCTAGCTGCGGAGTTATCTGTTGAGAGCCAATACCAGATTGTGGCAGCCTATGTAAATAATCAAATCAAGGAGCTTAGCCACAAGATCTACAAACCTGCCAAGATTCGATATGTCGATATCACATCGTTCGCAGGAATGAGGGTCTACCAACGTACAATAACGATGGTGATGCAGTGTGCTATCGAGGAGATCATGCCACATCGTCGATTGGCTGTTCGACACTCGATGGGTGCTAATGGAATCTACTGTGAAGTGGAGTCTGAGGATGGAGTTGTTGGGTTGGTCTATGATGAGGTTTTGGCGATCCGCGACAAGATGCGTGAGATTGTGATGGGGAATGATCCGATACATCGAGAGAAGCTGCCGACCGAAGAGGTCTACAAACTATATGAGGAGCGAGGATTCGACGATAAACTTGCACTGTTGGAGACTCGACCACGACTTTACAGCGAACTTTATACCCTAAAGGGTACAATAGGCTACTTTTATGGGTCGCTTGCCCCCTCGACAGGGTATGTCGATCTTTTCGAGATAGAGCCCTATAGTGTTGGATTTTATTTGGGGCTGCCACTTCGATGCAAACCCAGCCAAGTGAGTGTTTCGCCACGCCAAGAGAAGATGTTCGAGGTCTTTAAGCTCCACCGTTTGTGGGTCGATGTGATGGGTGTTCCGAGCGTTGGGGCACTCAACGAGAAGGTTCTAGCAGGAGATAGCAGCGAGATGATAAAGCTCGCAGAGACCCTTGTTGAACGCGCTTTGGTCAATGCTGCCGATATGTTTACAGCTGCCTATGCCGAACGCAAATGTCGAATAATACTCCTTGCAGGTCCATCATCGAGTGGAAAGACCACCACAGCAAAGAGGCTTGGAGTGCATCTTCAAGTATTGGGTTTCAAGCCTGTTCTAATATCGCTCGATGACTACTTTGTGGATCGGGAGCTCACACCGCGAGATGAGAGTGGAGATTATGACTTCGAGGCTCTGGAGGCGATAGATTTGGAGCGTTTCAATGCTAATCTAACGGCACTGTTTAATGGGGATAGTGTCGATATTCCGCGATATGATTTTATAACGGGGGTGAGTCGAACACACGAAAAACCACTTCAGCTAAGTAGCAACTCAATCCTTATCGTGGAGGGTATTCATGGTCTAAATCCTAACCTCACGCCACAGATAGATCCGCAGCAGATCTTTAGAATCTACGCGGCATGTTTTACCACGGTGGGTATGGATAGTAGTTCGCGTATAGCGTCGGCAGATAATCGTCTGTTGCGTCGCTTGACACGTGACTATGCAACGAGAGGGAGCAGTGGTCAGAACACTTTGAGTCGTTGGGCGAGCGTTAGACGAGGCGAGGAGCGACATATATTCCCTTATCAGGAGAATGCCGACTGCATGATAAATACCGCACTATTCTATGAAATCGCCGTCTTGAAGCCATATGCAGAGCGGATACTTCGTGAAATTCCCAATACTGGCGAGGAGTTTGAAGAGGCTAAACGGATGTTGAAGTTCTTGGATCAGTTCCTAATCATCGACCCACGAGAGATCCCTCCGACCTCCACACTTTGCGAATTTATTGGCGGTGGCAGTTTTTCGTATTGATAATTAGGATCTTAGAGTGGTAGGTAAATTTCAATAACTAAGATAAGACGCTGATTAATAAACTGATACAAATGAATGTTGTATTTCTAATTTGAAAATAAAATAGTCCAAATCCGTCATCCTGAACTTGATTCAGGATCTCCCGATTTTCGGAACGAAAACTCGGGCACAACGACTTTACCCTCGTCAATTTCTAAATTCTCAACGTATTCTCTTCGTCCCCGAGTTTTTTCTTACGAAAAAATCGGGAGATCCTGAATCAAGTTCAGGATGACGGGGAAAATTAATGCACCAGCAGTAATTGACAATCTATTGAAATTTAATGCAAAGATGTGTAAAAATCTAGAATAAAAACTATATCTTTGCCTCGAAAATGTAGACTACATAAAATATAACATATTAAAAGATGAAAGTAGAAAATAACAAAATGGTGGCAGTAGACTACAAGCTAACTGTCGATGGTGAGATTGCAGATCAGTCACAGGCTGGTGCTCCACTTCAGTTCGTTTGCGGTACAGGAATGTTGCTTCCTAAGTTCGAGGAGGCTATCCTTGGAAAAGAGGTTGGTGAGTCTGTAGCCTTTACACTTGAGCCACAGGATGGTTACGGTGAGGTTAATCCAGATGCTATCGTTGAGTTGCCAAAGAGTATCTTCGAGGTTGAGGGTGAGATTCCAGAGGATCTTCTATTCGAGGGTAACCGTATCCCAATGGCTGACGCTCAGGGTAACCGCATGGTTGGTGTTGTAACGGCTCTATCAGAGGAGGGTGTTACAATGGACTTCAACCACCCAATGGCTGGTGCAACTTTGAACTTCGAGGTTACTGTAGCTATGGTTCGTGATGTGACTCCAGAGGATATGGCTCCAGCAGGTGGCGGTTGTAGCGGCGGAGGCTGTAGCGATTGCGGATGCGATGGTTCGGGAGATTGTGGTGATGGCGGTTGCGGTTGCAACTAATCACTATAATTGCCTAAAAAAAGGGTTTAGAGAGATTTCGCTTTATATCGAGATCTCTCTATTTTACATATTAGAATCGACAAACAACAAATAGCCAACTATGTTAACAGCGACACTAATCTCACTATCATTAACAGCTATCACAATAGCATTCTTCCATACGGCTGCTGGCCCAGACCACTATCTGCCATTTATTGTGCTTCGAAAGTCTCGCGGTTGGTCACTCTCAAAGACTATAATGCTAACAATCCTATGTGGATTCGGGCATGTCTTTAGCTCCATCATACTTGGTATAATAGGTGTCTTCTTAGGTTGGCAGATGAGTGAAATATCGATATTTCAAGATATTAGAGGCGACATATCGAGTTGGGCTCTATTGGCATTTGGAACGATTTATCTCATTTGGGGATTGTGGAGAGCTAGCAAAATTCAACCACATAAACACTTCGATGTTATGCAAGACGAGGTCTATGTATATGAGCACAAACATGGAGAGCCATATACTCCACAGAAGCGAGTTAAGGTGACACCTCTTGTCCTATTTGCAATATTTGTGATGGGTCCAAGCGAACCAATCATACCTCTGCTATTCTTCTCGGGAATACACCGATCTATGACTGAGATCGTATGGCTAATCGCACTCTTCACCCTTACAACTATAGTAACGATGGTTGGGATGGTTCTTTTGGGTAACTTTAGCTACAATCGTATTCAGACAGAGCAGTTTGATCGCTTCTCGCACGCTATTGGCGGTTTTGTGATCTCGATGTGTGCATTTGGAATGTTGTTTTTGGGTTGGTAAGAGTCACAAGGATATAAAATTTTATCGGAGACTAATGCACCGAAACCACAATCACAACGGTATCTATATCTCCTCGATTCTCTCCATAATGAACCTTTCCAACCACCTCGATAGCGGGTTCTCCCTCATGAAATGTCTCGGTTTTACCATCCTCACAAGTGATCGTTAGCTCACCTGTGAGGATGTATCCTAGCTGCATTATTGTATGGCTATGAGGCTCCATTTTGGTGTGTGGAGGGATCGTTAGCCTCTGCATTGTGAATGTTGGTCTCCCCGATGGATAGCTCTGTAGAGTCTCGCCATCCCAACTCTTGGTCGCCCTCTCGATTAGGGGCTCTATTGTTGCCTTTTTCATAATGGTTTAAACTGCTCTCTCTAAAGAAGAAAAGGATTTCAACGACTTAGCAAGCTGTGGCATATGCTTTTGTGTAAATCTGGTCGTTTTGAGGATGGACTTGCCAAATACCGTATTCATCCTCTCCTTTTGAGGTTATTTGATTCATCTATAGATCAAATTAAATCCTAAAAGAATGGCACGGACTTAACTTAATCCGTACAAGAGGTACTGGCATACCCAAACAAACAGACAAGCAAGCCCGTACCATATGAATACAGTACGAGCGTTGACATAGTCTCTTGTTTGTTTTGAAAAGTGCCAGTTTTCTTGTACAAGATCTTACGCGAACGCAAATATAATATTTTAAATTCGGATCTCTCCGAAAATTTCCAGCTACAAAGATATAAAAATATTTCGAAACTCCTATCTATTACCAACCGACAAAACTCTAATCGCCAATCAACTCAGCGACTCGAGCAACGATTATAGAGGGTTCAATATCATACAAGCAGTGATAATCTCCCATTCGACACTTTTTGTTGCCGTATGTCGAACATGGTCTACATGGTAGATCGAGTTGAACGCAACCGTTTGGATCGGTCATATAGCCCGAATAGCCCAACATAGGGTGTGTCGCGCCCCACACCGAGACAACAGGTGTCGCAACCAACGCCGCTACATGCATAGCAAAGGAGTCCATCGAGATTATACAGTCCAAATTCGAGATCAGATCTATCTCTCCAGCCAACTTTACCTTCGGAAATACCGCAACGACATTTTTATGTTCGCTCTCCATCGACTCTGCAAACTTCAACTCCTCACCTGGGCCACTATGGACAAACACTCTGTCGTATCTGGCTGCGAGCTGTGCAATCAACGCACGAACCAGATGCAACGGATAGCACTTCCCCTTATGAGCCGAGAATGGAGCGACTCCAATCCACCTCTCACTACCCTTTTCAAAGAGGGTAGGATTTGGGCGATCGATCTTTACTGCTGCCTTTGGATAGTCGAACTTAAACCCTAAGCGTCGCAACACATCGCAATATCGAGCTACCGTATGTTTCAATGGTTTAGTTATATCCTTACACCCACCATCCATACGCATCCACTTGCTGATATACCCCTTATTAATTCTATTCGAAGGGATACCATGGAATAGGCGAAGAAACTGCGTCAATATGACAGTTCTAAAGACAGAGTGCATATCTGCCACACAGTCAACTCCACGCTCCGCAATCTCGCGAGCCAGATGTTTGAGCCCCATCACTCCTTTATGAGCCCCATTAGTATCAATTGGGATTATCTCGACATTGAGCCCATCGAAGAGCGGTGCAAAGAGTGGCTTCGTGAGAACTGAGATCCTTAGATCGGGGTAGTTTTCACGAAGAGCACGAAGAGCATGAGGCACCATAGCGACATCTCCCATCGCTGAGAGACGTATCACCAATAGGTGTTTTATACTATTTTTTTTGCCCATAGAGCACAGGATTCAATGACGGATCATTGTACATCTTCATCTGTTTGTAGACCTTCATATATTTGCGTCCAGCCTCAATATCCTCGATCAACTCCTCGATCGCCGATGATAGATCTACGCGCTGAGTGAGTAGCACATCCAACTTCTTCTGGCAAGCTGCGATATGAGCCTCATCGACATCTGTTCGAGAGACCTCTTGCGCCATATGAAAAATCTTAAGGGCTAGGATCGAGAGACGATCAATCGCCCACGCTGGAGTCTCGGTATTGAGGCGAGCCGACTCCAAAGGTGTGATATCTTTGTACTTATCGAGCATATAGGAGTCGATATACTCCACCATATCGGTACGCACTTGATTCGACGCGTCGATTCTGCGTTTGATAACAAGAGCCTCCGCAGGGTCGATTTGAGGATCGCGAATGATATCCTCCAAGTGCCACTGCACCGCATCAATCCAGTTTTTGTGGTATAATAGGTGCTCGATAGAGCCCTCTGAGAATGGGTTTGCGATTGGTTGGTCTACAGAATCTGCACGGTGGTAATCCGCTATAGATTGTTCAAAAATAGAGTTTGCAGTGGTAGTAAACATAAGTCGTTATTATTTTTTGTTTGCAATAATGTATCTGCCTATAATTTCTTGGATTAACGAAAAAAAATTAACGGTTTTGGAGGTTGCAAATTTAATAAAAACATGTATCTTTGTCAACCTAATTTCCACACCATATAATAGACAAAGATAATGATTATTTCAAGAAAAACAACAGTTTTAACCCTTATTATACCTTTTTTACTCATTATTGCACACTTTTCACAGGCTGCTGTCCCATACCAGAGGCTATCTCGCGAGGAGTATATTTCGCGATATAAGCATATCGCCATAGATCACCAGAAGCTCTATGGAATCCCCGCCTCGATCACAATGGCGCAGGGAATCTTGGAGTCCGACAGCGGTAACAGCCACCTTGCAAAGGGGTCGAATAACCACTTTGGAATCAAGTGCAAAAGTAACTGGACGGGGCGAACTTTTGCCCATACAGACGATGCCCCAGATGAGTGTTTTCGCGCATATGAGAGTGTCGAGGCATCGTATGCCGACCACGCTGAGTTCCTCGATTCATCACCTCGTTACGACTCCCTATTTCGCTTCGACCCAACAGACTACAGAAGTTGGGCGCGAGGGTTGAAGGGTGCTGGATATGCCACCGCTCCCGACTATACCGCTCGACTGATAAAACTCATCGAGGACAACAGACTCTATATGTTAGATATCGAGGCGGTGAGAGGTATAGCATTCGCCGAAGAGAGTCCAAAAGATGGCTCTTATAGAGCGAGCATCGACCCAAATAACTACCGTGTTACGATCGAGACCCACAACGGATATAATATATATCGCACGAATCGCACCTGCTATACAATCTCGAAGAGCGGAGATACTATCAAATCCCTCTCGAAGAGCTTCAATCTATCAGAGAAGAGACTTGCGAAATATAACGATCTAGAGAATCCAGATCAACCTATCGACATGGAGATAATCTATGTCGAGCGCAAACAGAGGGAGTGGTTGAATAGCTCTCTATGCCATACGGTGGCGGAGGGCGAGACTCTTCGTTCGATCTCTCAGAGGTATGCTATTCGCGAGTCGTCGCTTCGCAAGATGAACAAACTAAAGCGTGGCGAAGAGCTAGTGGTTGGAATGAATTTAACGATTGAGTAGATAAAACTGAAGATATTATTGTAATGTAGAGTCAAACCAATAAGGGGCTTACTTTTACTGATATCCCACTTGAGATACGAAATTGAAAATTTCGTCATCCTGAACTTGTTTCAGGATCTCATCAAACGACAATACAATACACTAAAACACAATAATTTGATTAATGATGCAGGGATCCTGAAACAAGTTCAGGATGACGAAATTTTCAATTTCGTATCTCAAGTGGGACTGCTAAAAAATCGTCAAATACTAACAACAATAAAGTAGAGCCATGAATATCTCGCTAAAGGAGCTGACACATCTATTTGCTCAGCCTCAAAACTATGCAATAGAGTTCGAAGGGGGCATATTGCCGCTATATGGTGACGGAGTGAAGATGTCTCGCTCGAACGACAATGTTGAGTTTCTGGTTGAGAGGGCTCAAGATCGGTATCTCATTACGATAGCTATGACAACGGGGTATCTGGATCGCTGCAACCTGCTGGAGAGTGCTATTGCGAAGATGGGGACAACGCTTTTTACACCATACAAAGTTGAGAGACGACGCATATCGTCACACAGCTCTCCGATAGCGAATATTCGAGGTAAGATGGTGATTCAGACCATTCCGCAAGGGTGGCTACTCTCGGATCACCTTAAAGAGAGCACCGAAGAGGAGATCCAGAATATCTTCGGAACTCTTCGATATCTAGAGGAGCAGCTTCGCAATATGCAGGCTTCATTCTCGACCCTTTGCCCCGAAGATATTATCGTTGGGGATGATGGTCTACTCTACCCTTTCCGCTACCAGAAACTCCGCTTCAACCAAACAGATGGCAGAGGTTGCGACAAACTAAGAGCGTGGATCGAGGAGAGCTCTGGAGTCAAAGAGCTACCAAACGCTCAACCATCAGCTCAACCATCAGCAAGGTATCTACCTCAAGAGTTATTCGAGGGGCATCTCTACACTAGCACTCCGCACGAAGATCGAGTTGTGGTGGAAGACCCGACTGGTTTTGGGTATGTGGATAGTTCAAACCGCTCTGTTATCCCATCGGTATACCTCTGGGCAGATGATTTTCGAGAGGGGCGTGCCGAGGTTCAGACCGCTGATGGATTTGGACTGATCGACACCGACGGTGGTGTTGTGATCCCTGCAATCTATGATAGTTTGGGGTATAATGACGAGAGTGGAATCACAGCCGTTCGCAAGGGTGACAGATGGGCATACTTCTCATATTGCGGAGAGCGTCTCACGCCATTTGTGGATGAGTACCCCAACGAAGATATCCGACTAGACGAGATCGTTAAAGGATCAGCCGTTTTAGCCGATGAGCTATATCAACCTTTATAGAGTTGAGTTTCGAGAGCCTCTGCAAGATATCTCGCTCATCATCTTCGGTGATACCCTCGGCTGAGAGTCCGATCTGTAGCTCCTTAATCATACTATCCAGTGCCTTCGATTTATAGAGGATAACCGCCTTGGGAACTCCATTCGAGAGTACCTCCTGCTCGTTGCTCTGCACATGTTTCACCTGCCACAGTTGACTCGGAACGTAGTTATCATCTGAGGTCAGAATCTCGACTGTTTTGTTGCAGACCTCAGCATCTTCACACTCCAAGAATGTAGATGTCAAGACTTCGACACCCTCGCCTAGTCGCTCCCATTCGGCACGATAGAGCTGCAAAATTGAATTGTAGGTAGCGTTGCGAAAGTTCATATCGCCATCCGCCAACTCACTAAAGATAAGTGTCGCGATATTGTAGCTATTGACCTGAGCACCATGGACAATATCGACCATCTGGTGACCATGCTTCAAGAGGTACTTCAACAGCTCATACTCCAGAGCGTCGACCCCACTGCCTGTCTCCATAGATGGAACAACGGGCTTAACATACCCTCCATCGGGTGTTGGATCATCTACAAATAGGTCATCGGGTGGCGGCACAAATTGCGATGACTGCTGTGGTTGACGTTGATTTTGAGATATGCGAGATTGATTTCGCAAGAACTCCTTAGTCTGGCGATCACCACCCCCAACAGCCAATTTACGTCCGATCTCCGAAAGCAACACACTCTCCGATATATCCATGATCTTCGAACACTCCTTAGCAAAGACCGAACGACGGATCTGGTCGGGGATCTGACATATCGACTCCACCATATCACCAATCATCTCGGCACGTTTGATCGGGTCGCCTTTAGCCTCTCCCAACAACACCTTAGCCTTAAAGGTCAAGAAGTCCTCCTCGTGCTCGCGAATATACTCTTGCACCTGATCCGCGGTGTGAGATCGAGCGAATGAGTCGGGGTCATGCTCCACGGGGAGCAGCACGACGCGCACATTCATCCCCTCGCGCAAGATCAGATCAATTCCGCGGATCGCCGCCTTTACTCCCGCGGCATCACCATCATAGATCACCGTGATGTTTTTGGTGAAACGCCCAATGAGTCGGATCTGATCCACAGTGAGCGATGTTCCCGACGATGATACTACATTCTCGATACCAGCTTGGTGCATCGAGATCACATCGGTGTAACCCTCCACCATAATCACAACATCGTGTTGCTGAATGGCACGCTTCGCGAAGAAGAGTCCATAGAGCTCTCGCTTCTTGCTATAGATCTCGCTCTCGGGTGAGTTTTGGTACTTCGCGACCTTTTTGTCGGTGCGCAATGTTCGCCCTCCAAAGGCTACGATTCGTCCTGAGATATTGTGAACTGGGAAGATCACACGATCTCGAAAGCGGTCATATATGCGTTTGTCGTATTCACGCTCGATGGAGAGCCCCGTCGAGAGCAGGAACTCCGTTTTGTATCCAGCAGCTTGCGCCTCACAAGACATCGTTTCGCCCTTAGAGGGACAGAATCCCAGACCAAATTTAGCGATTGTTGCCTCGCTAAATCCGCGGCTCTGACGAAAATACGAGAGTCCAACACTTATCCCCTCCTGCTCGCGAGTGAGGTACTTCGCGAAGTACTCCTGCGCCCACAGATTGAGGGTGAACATACTCTCGCGATTATCGTTTCTTATGATCTCCTCCTCGGTGCGTTCGCGCTCCTTAACCTCGATTCCATACCTCTTGGCAACCAACTTCAGAGCCTCGGGGTAGCTCATCGACTCATGCTGCATGATGAATGTCACAGCGTTTCCACTCTTGCCGCAACCGAAACAGCGGAAGAGCCCTTTGGTAGGCGATACAACAAACGATGGAGTCTTTTCGTTGTGAAATGGACAGCATGCTTGATAGTTCGCACCTTTGCGCTTTAACGTGACATAATCGCCAATAATATCGACAATATTGGCTGCGGCGTAGATTCTATCTATGGTCTCTCTATCAATCATGGGTACAAAGTTAATATTTTTTTATTAGTATCCGAATATAGATGAGCTTAGTTTTACCGACAGCCCCATTTGAGATGAGGCTGTCCAAAAACGAAAGTTTAGGACAGTCTTTTTTGTACCCAATAATTTGCATTATTCCACAATTATTCGCATCTTTAATGTGTTGAATAATAGTGAGTTATTATGAAATTTAAAGAGTATACCCAATCGCAAGGCACGCTGTTTCCG
>JBCQUC010000063.1:0-10838 GCA_047174275.1 Rikenellaceae bacterium
AACCATCTGTGCAATTGTTCACAAGACAAGGGCTATCTCTTAATTTGTCAAATACAAAGAATATTAACAAAAATAGCTGAAATACAGCTGTTTATAATGATTTAATTTACGTATGAAAAATGGAATTATAGTCCTTACGGTTGCTCTATCGCTCACTTTGAGCAGCTGCGGACTCTATAGTAAATACGATAAGACGACACAGGTCGACGAGAATCTTTATGGCAATGCAGGCTACGATGTCGGAGATAACTCATCGACGCTAGGTAATATGTCGTGGAGAGAGCTATTCACCGACAAAAAGTTGCAGAGTCTAATTGAGCAGGGGCTCGAAAACAATACCAATCTACAGAGCGCAATACTTAGTGTAGAGGCTGCAAAGGCATCGTTAGCTGCATCGAGACTCGCATATCTGCCATCTGTTGCATTGAGCGGAGAGGGTACGAGTAGTGGTCTGATATCGGGAGGAGCTTCGACAGAGTATTTTACTGCTGTTGCTGCCGTCTCTTGGGAGATTGATATATTCGGCAAGTTGACAAATCAAAAGTTGCAGTCGAAGATGCTCTTCGAGCAGCAGTTGTATGTGGTTCAAGCTGTTCGTTCGCAGGTTGTTTCCAGCATCGCTACACTATACTACACACTCTCTATGTTGGATGAGCAGATTGCAATTGCTCGCGCGACAGAGTTGAGCTGGTCAGAGAGTGTCGAGGCTGCAAAGGTGATGAAAGAGGCTGGTTTTATGAATGAGGCTGGTTTAGCTCAATTGGAGGCTAGTTATCTATCCGTTAAGAGTGCAGTTCTCGATTTGGAGGTTGCGCGTAAGAAGAGCGAGAATGCGTTGTGTGGATTATTGGCTATCACACCTCAAACAATTACAACATCACCGTTGAGCGATGTTACAACTCCAGAGAGTATCAGTGTTGGAGTGCCTCTTCAAATGCTCTCTTCTCGTCCCGATGTAATGGCGGCAGAGTCTGCTTTGGCAGCTTCGTTCTATTCGCGTAATGTTGCACGCTCTTCGTTCTATCCATCACTGAACTTAACAGGAGCGGCTGGTTGGACAAACTATCTAGGATCGGTTATTGTCGATCCAGCGGAGGCTATCTATAGCATAGTTGGGGAGTTGATTCAACCGATCTTCACACGAGGACTAAATAGGGCACAGCTGATCGCAGCGAAGTCGCAATTTGAGAAGAGTCGCCTAGCATTTGAGCAGTCGTTAATTGATTCTGGAATAGAGGTAAATGATGCCTTTATAACACTAAATAACACAAAGGCAAAGGCTCAACTCTACGCTTCACAGGTTGAGCGATTAGAGGTTGCAGCATCAAGCACAGCACTCATGATGACTCACGGAACAACGACATACCTAGAGGTGTTGACAGCTCAACAGACGCTCTATAATTCACAGTTGCAGCTGGTTGCTAACCGTTTTGACCAGATGCAGAGCCTCATAACGCTCTATACAGCGTTGGGCGGTGGTCGTCTATAAGATGATATAGGACTTATAATCAATTATTAATGTCCGATAAAATATTTTTTAATTTTTGTAATTATCACAATTATAGCGACTTATAAAGGTTTTATAAAATGGGGGCTTACTTTTATTAGCAGTCACACTTGAGATACGAAATTGAAAATTTCGTCATCCTGAACTTGTTTCAGGATCTCTACAAAGAATCTGAAACACTGATAGTTAGGGATCCTGAAACAAGTTCAGGATGACGACTCTTTCAGAGTCGAAATGAGGTGCCAACATAAATCGCAAACTTTTATCGGACACTAAGAATCTGTTTAACAGATTCTAATAAATCCCAATAAAAAATGGTGACCCGCTTTATAGGTCACCATTTTTTATTGGGATTATCGTTTCGACTACTTCTGACAAGCCTCACGAGCATTGATATCTGCAATTGATGCGATCTCAACATATGTTGCACCTCTCTTCGCTCCGAATGATCCGCCCATGATTGCGATCAAATCATCGTTCTCGAATGGGAAGTAGTTAGATACATAGTTCATAGCATCTGTTAGGAAGCTATAACGGCTATACTCACCCTTAGTGTACTTGATTGGAATAATTCCGAACGAAAGGTTCAAGATGCGCTGTGCACGCTCTGTGTAACATACTGCGATAACGCTCTTCTTGTTACGGAAAGCAGACATGTAACGACCTGTACGACCTGAGTAAGTATCCAACATGATGTACTTGATTGGAAGGTTGTTGCAAGAGCGAACGGCCGAACGTGCCAACTGTGCTGTAACCTCACAATCTACAGATACCATATCCAAATCAACCATTGCAGGGAATTGAGCCTCGTCGCTCTCAACCTCACGTGCGATCTTAGCCATTGTCTTAACCGCCTCAACTGGATACTTTCCAGATGCAGTCTCGTCAGATAGCATGATAGCATCTACACGACCGTAGATTGCATTTGCAACGTCACTAACCTCGGCACGTGTTGGGCGTGGAGAGTTAACCATTGAGTAAACCATCTGAGTAGCGATGATAACTGGACGCTTTGCAGCGATACACTTCTCAACGATCATGCGCTGTACCCCTGGGATCTTCTCAGCAGCAAGCTCAACACCCATATCTCCACGAGCTACCATGATAGCGTAAGATGCCTCAATAATCTCGTCGATATTGTCGATACCCTCTTGGTTCTCGATCTTAGAGATGATCTTGATATCTGAGTTAAACTCATCCAAGATATCCTGTACAGCCTTAACATCAGCTGCCGAACGAACGAAAGAGTGAGCTACAAAATCAACATCATTCTTAGCTGCCCACTCGATAAAACGGCGATCCTTTGGAGTTACAGATGGAAGATCTACGTGTACACCAGGAACGTTTACACTCTTACGAGACTTCAACTCACCACCTACCTTGAATACGCAAACCAAGTGATCCTCATTCTTCTCCAATACCTCAAGCTCCAAAGTACCATCAGCGATCAAGAGGCGGTTACCAACGTTCATATCCTGAACAAGTGTTGGGACATTCATATAGATCAACTCACGTGTGATAAGATCAGCGTTATCAGCAGTACCCTTAACTTTTACGATGTCACCATCAGCAAACATGATGCTACCCTCGCCATCACCTACCTTTGTAAGGCGGATCTCTGGACCTTTAGTGTCGATCATCACTGGGATTGATGGACATACTGTACGAGCGTTCTTTACTACTGTAGCTGCTCCCTCCTCAGTTGCGTGAGCTGAGTTGATACGTACTACATCCAATCCAGCATCATAAAGTTTCTGGATAAGTTCAACATCGCAACGAATGTCGGAAATCGTACCGACAATCTTAGTTTTTTTCATTTTCTGCATAATCGTCTCTTATAAAATTGTGTTTTTAATATTTCTTATTTTTTCATTGTCAAAAGTGCCTCGACTCCCAATCGGTATGAATCAAGTCCAAATCCCATAATCGAGCCAATCACGACTGGAGCTAGCATCGAGTGGTGGCGAAAACCTTCGCGAGCAAGGATAGATGAGATGTGCACCTCGACAAAAGGGGTAGCGACTGCCGATATTGCATCGTGGAGTGCAACAGATGTGTGTGTATATGCACCTGCGTTGAATACAACCCCATCATATTGACCTACAGTGGCGTGTATTGTATCTATGAGTGCCCCTTCGTGGTTAGATTGGAAATATTCGAATTGGTGGGTTGGATACCCTGCACGGAGCTCTTCGAGATAAGTTTCAAAGGTTGTCGTGCCGTAGATCTCGACATTGCGTTTGCCTTGCAAATTGAGGTTTGGTCCGTTAAGAATAAGAATTTTCATAATATTTATCAATTTCTAACGCCACAAAGGTAGTAATTAATGCGGATAAATAAAATTTTTTCTACCTTTGTAATAGTAAATTAATTTCAAAATGACTGAATTTGGACTTATCGACCATATAAAAGGGTTATGCAGCGCACTTCCGACCAACTCTTTCGAGGGAATCGGGGATGATTGCGCAATATTTGAGATGAGCGAGGAGGCACTCCTCTTCACATCTGATATGCTTATTGAGCGAGTCCATTTTTTGCGCGATGCCACCTCGCCCTATGATTTGGGGCGTAAATCTTTGGCTGTAAATTTGAGCGATGTTGCGGCGATGGGGGCTCAACCTATCGCAACACTGCTGTCACTGTCGATCCCAAAGGAGTTGACGGGAGGGTGGATCGAGGAGTTTATGCGCGGATACACGGAGCTCTCAGCGGAGCATGGTGTGGCACTTATCGGTGGAGATACGACGAGTGCTAAGACGGATCTTGGAGTTAATGTAACGGCAATTGGGCGGTGCGCAAAATCAAATGTCAAACGCCGCTCAGCAGCCAAAGATGGCGATGTGATATTTGTCTCGGGGTTGTTGGGTGGATCGGGAGCTGGACTAGCGGATATCTTGGAGGGGCGATACGACAGCAGAGAGGCGATGATCCACAAACGACCATCGGCAAGGGTTTTAGAGGGTGTTTGGCTGGGTGGTCGTTCGGAGGTTAATGCGATGATGGATATATCGGATGGTGTAGCCTCGGATCTTCGACATATCCTAAAGGCATCGAGCGTCGGGGCTCAAATCGAACTTTCGCAGATTCCACACTCTGACTCTGTGACTCTGCAACAGGCACTCTGCTCGGGAGAGGATTACGAACTATTATTTACCGTCGCAGCAGAGGAGGCTCAAGCTATAGAGCTTGACTACCAGAGACACTTTGGCAAGAGCCTATATCCTATCGGCAAGATCGTTGCAGGAGATTGTGATATTTTATGGTTGCAGGATGGTACGCCTCGCGATGGGGATTTTCGCGGATTTACTCACTATTAATTGTATAGTTAATTATGTCAGCTTTACTACTTATTTTCGGAGCTCTTTCGGGCTGTTTTTTAAGTATCCTTGTCGGGATGATTGGTAGCAATCGTCGAATCGGATTTGGATGGGCATTCCTATTGAGTCTTATATTTACACCTCTTGTGGGTCTAATAATAACGCTATTTTCAGATACTCTGCCTTATGGAACAGAGCGACGTTGGGGTTGCCTTGGTGTGATATTCGGAGTGCTCGGATTCCTGATGCTTATACCAGTTATTATGGCTCTTATGGGGCTCTCGTTGATGGCATTTATGTAAATCAATATAAGCCTATTGGCATATATGAAAATTTTAGCAGTCCCACTTGAGATACGAAATTAAAAATTTCGTCATCCTGAACTTGTTTCAGGATCTCTGCAAATGACAATATTGTAACTGCAACACATTGTTACTGGGTAATTTAACAATGCAGAGATCCTGAAACAAGTTCAGGATGACGTTCCTTGCGGAACGTATCTCAAGTGGGACTACTAGAAAAACTTAGTCGATATTAATAAATATCAATCTCGGTTAATTTGTTAGCCATCTACTTCACGTAAAATACGCTCTCTGGTCTCCACTTATCTTTGATCTTTGGCTCTGAATCAGGGTAGCCAATCGGGATAAAACATAGCGGAACAAGGTTGCTAGGTAGTGATAGAGTCTCGCGCAATACAGCGACGCGATCTGGATTAGGGTGTCCACCAGTCCAAACTGCACCTAGCCCCAAAGCGTGTGCCGCAAGTAGAAGATTCTCTGTAGCTGCCGATGTATCTTGAATCCAATAATCTTGAGCATAACCCTCGCCAGCTCTCTCCAAATCACCACACACTACAATGCCAAGTTGAGCCTTTGCAGCCATCTTAGCTCCGCCAATTTTTGAGGCTAATTCATCCAAAACCTCACGTGACTCAATAACGTAATATGCCCATGGTTGGCGATTAGAGCCTGTTGGTGCAGCCATAGCAGCTCGTAACATAATTTCGATCTTCTCAGCCTCAACAGGTTGCGATGTGTAGCTGCGTACGCTCGAACGAGTCATGATTGCCTCGATTGCATCCATGCCATCACTCTTTGCCTCTGTAGAGACACAACCAACACTAACCATAGCCGATGCAAGCATCGATAGAACAACTAATGATCTTTTCTTCATATTTTCAACAAGTTTAAAGTTATGCGCAAATATATAAAAAAAGCCGCTTTTTCAGTGTTAAATTACAAAAAAAAAGCTAACTTTGCGATGAACTAACCTGAATAAATATGAATAGATTAAAACTACTTATCACAACTTCGCTTGCGACGTTATGTGCGATCTTTTCGCTCATGTCACAACCTTCGGCAATGCAGAATGTTATGGGGCGACAGAGAGAGTCGCTGAACGGCAAATGGTACGCCATAACAGATCAGATGGATATCGGGCTCAAACAAAAATGGGGCGCGCCAACAACAGCGAGAAACACCGAGAAGCTACGAGAGCTATACTTCGAGGGTGGCATGACACTCGATGTTCCAGGGGATTGGAATAGCCAGAACCCTGAGTTTGTCTACTACGAAGCTCCAATGTGGTACAAACGAAACTTCAACTATACCCCTCAACCAAATAGCCGTCAATTCCTACACTTCGCAGCGGTATGCACCAACTCTATGGTATACCTCAACGGAGAGCTGCTTGGTGAGCACAAAGGTGGATTCACACCTTTCCAGTTTGAGGTGACAGGCAAACTCAATGAGGGGCACAACCATATCGTTGTGAGGGTAGACAATACTCGTAGAGTCGATAACATTCCAGCCCTTGGATTCGATTGGTGGAACTATGGCGGTATCACTCGCGATGTAGATCTGATCTCAACACCCGAGACATTTATCGAGGATTATTGGCTGCGCCTCTCCAAAGGGTCTATGAAGCAGGTCGATGTTGATGTGAAGCTCAATGGCGAGAGGAGCGCGAATCAAGAGGTTGTAGTTTCGCTAAAGGGGACAAAGATCTCGAGAAAGATCAAGACAAACTCCGAGGGTGTAGCGAAACTATCGTTTGATGCTGATTTGGAGCTATGGTCGCCAGAGAATCCACACCTCTACGATGTAGTTGTCACAAGTGCGGAGGATCAAGTGGAGGATAAGATTGGATTTAGATCATTGAGTGTCGAGGGGTGTGATATATTGCTCAATGGAGAGCCGATATTCCTTCGAGGAGTCAATATCCACGAAGAGATAGCGATCGATCGTCGACGCTCAACCAATGAGGCTGACGCAGAGTTTTTGACCAATGAGGCACTCGATTTGGGGTGTAACTTTATCCGCCTATCTCACTATCCACACAATGAATATATGGTGAAGATGTGCGAGCGAAAGGGTATTATGATGTGGGAGGAGATCCCAGTCTGGCAAGCTATAGACTTTACAGATCAAAAGGTCTGCAACAATGCAACAAATATGATGCACGAGATGGTAGCTCGCGACAAAAACCGCTGTGGAATCATCATCTGGAGTGTCTCGAACGAGACATTTAGAGCAAATAAGAGCCGCAATGAGTTCCTGCCATCATTGGTGAAAAGTGTCCGCGAATGGGATAACACACGCGCAGTGTCGAGTGCACTCAACGGATCATTCTATAAAGATGGAGACAACACAAAACTTGTGCTCGATGATCCATTGATGGAGCACCTCGATATAATAGGAATCAACAAATATATGGGGTGGTACGACGCTTGGAAAGCTGACCCATCGAAGACAGAGTTTGTAACCTTAGACAACAAACCGATGATCGTATCGGAGTTTGGAGCTGAGGCGATATATGCAAACTATGGCGATGGTGAGAACCTCAACGCTTGGAGCGAAGATTATATGAAAAAGGCGTATGAGGATGATTTGGCAGCCTTCGAAAATACCCCTAACTTCCGCGGATCTGCACCATGGATTCTATTTGATTTCCGTTCACCTCGTCGTGCACATGCGATGTACCAGCAGGGTTGGAACAGAAAAGGTCTAATCTCGCCAGAGGGAAACCGCAAACAGGCGTGGTATGTAATGCGAGACTTCTATCAATCTAAAACTAAATAATACATAATAACCTTGAAGAGCTTAAAAACAATTGCAATAGCGGCACTGTGTGTAGCAGCCGTAGCACCTGCCATGGCGCAAAAGCAGATTTTGCCCGATTTTCATGCCGATCCGTCGGCTCACTATTGGGATAATAAATATTGGATCTACCCATCGACAGACGAACCAGGAAGCACATCGTGGGCGGAGATGAAGCAGTGGCACTGCTACTCCTCGACAGATCTTGCGGAGTGGAAGTGCGAAGGTAAAATATTCTCTCTGGATGATGTGTCATGGGCGACAGATTGCGCCTTTGCACCCGACGCTGTAAAGTGGAAGGGCAAATACTACTTTGTATTCCCAGCAAGCAAACATATTGGAATTGCAGTATCGGACAGACCAAATGGCCCATTCAAGGATGCAATCGGGAAGCCACTTATCAAGAACTATGAGTGCAAAAAGGTGAGTTCGTTCGATCCATGTCTATTTGTCGATGACGACCACACACCATACATCTACTATGGTGGAGGCGGAGGAGTTGCCATGGCAAAGCTCAAAGATAACTTGACCGAATTGGATGGCGAGATCACAAAACTCCCACTCGATGAGTATGCAGAGGGAATATGGGTTCACAAACGCAAGGATACCTACTACTTCACATACCCTAACCACTATAAAGATGCGGAGGGGAATATAAAGCAGAAGTTGGTATACTGTACAGCTCCAACACCATCTGGGCCATTCACATTCCATGGAGAGTTCTTCGACAACAAATCGAGAAATTCACACCACTCAATCATCGAGATTGACGATAAGTGGTATCTATTCTACCATATTCAAGGCCCAAGTGCATATGAGCGCAGAGTATGTGTGGATTACCTAGAGTACAACGCCGATGGTACAATCAAACAGGTGAAGATGACAAAAAAGGGTGTTAAACCATTAAAAAATAAAAAATAATTTACAAGTATTATGAGTTTGAAACTGCAAATTCCAGCATCAATTCTGTGCGGAGCAATATCTATCTCATGTGGAGGGGTTGGTAGCATAAAAGAGCCGACTCCACTAAAACCTATCAACCAACCAAACGTAATAGTCGTGCTCGTTGACGACCTTGGTTGGAACGATCTAGGGTGTATGGGGAGTACATTCTACTCGACTCCAGTGATCGACAAGTTAGCGGAGTCGGGAGCTCTGTTTACCAATGGTTATGCAGGTGCGAATGTGTCGAGCCCATCACGCGGATCGATACTTACGGGAAAGAGTCCAGCTCGACATGGTATAACAAGTTGGATCGGAGACCTTGAGGGTGAAGAGTGGCGCGAAATAGGGCGACATGTCGACCAGCTAATGCCAGCTACATACCGCAGAGAGCTCGACACAATGGAGTATACGATAGCTCAGGCACTCTCGGATGATGGTTACTCGACATTCTTTGTCGGTAAGTGGCATCTGGGCGATGAGGTTAAACCAACGGATTTTGGATTTGATGTCAATATCGGAGGCTCTGGAGCTGGAAGCCCAAGGGGTGGTTACTTCTCACCATATGATAATCCAGCACTTAGCGATGGAAGAAAGGGCGAAAATCTTACAGAGCGTTTGACTGGAGAGGCTCTCACGGCTGTATCTAAACACATAACAGATTATGGTGACAAGCCATTCTTCTTGATGTTGTCTCACTACGCAGTTCATGCTCCTCTTCAAACCGATGAGAACAAATGGTTCTTATACCAAGACAAAGCCTACAAACAGGGGTTGATTACCGATGAAGAGGGCTTCGATGACTTTGGTGGTAGCAGACTCCCATCTCGTATCAAACAGGATAATCCGATCTATGCTGGTATGATAGAGGATGTTGACGACTCTGTTAGACAGGTGATGTCATTCATATCAGATATGCGAATAGCAAACAATACCATTGTGATATTTACAAGCGACAATGGAGGCGTTGTATCGGGTGATAACTACTCCACATCTCTACGCCCTCTACGTGGTGGTAAGGGAACTCAATGGGAGGGAGGAACACGCGTTCCATTCATTGTCTACTATCCAGGCATGGAGCATATGGTAATTGACGAGCCCGTTATCGGTATGGATATATTCCCAACGCTACTGGATTTAGTCGGTTTAGAGCAGAAACCAGAGCAGCATATCGATGGAAAGAGCCTTCGACCACTCCTCGAAAATCGTGAGTTCGAAGATCGTTCTCTATTCTGGCACTTCCCACACTATGGAAATCAGGGTGGTGAACCAAACTCAATAATTCGCAGTGGAGATTGGAAGCTAATCTACTTCCACGAGGATAATCGTATAGAGCTATACAATCTAGCGGATGACATCTCGGAGAGTAATAACCTTGCACCTATGGAGAGTGAGCGCGTAAGTAATATGATGACAGAGTTGAATGACTACTTAAGAGAGACCGATGCAAAGATGCCAACTGCCGATCCTACCTACAACAAAGAGGCTGGTGAAAAGTGGCGCGAAAGTCGTTATAATAGAGCGAAAGCGAGTCAAGAGATTCTAAGGGCAGCTCAACTAGATCCATACTGGAAACCAAATAAAGATTGGTGGGGTTCGGTGAGTAGGTAGTTATCTGTATTGTGCAAATAGAGGGGCTAACTTTTGTTGATAGTCCCACTTGAGATACGTTCCGTAAGGAACGTCATCCTGAACTTGTTTCAGGATCTCTGCAAATGACAATGTTAAGAAGTATTATTATTTAGCGAATAATGTAGAGATCCTGAAACAAGTTCAGGATGACGAAATTGAAAATTTCGTATCTCAAATGGGACTGTTGGGGAGAATTACTATTATAACGAAGCAAATAGATCTTCATTACTTCGTTAAACTTTTATTCATCTATCTGATTATCAGCAAAATACCTGCAAAATAATCATCGTTTTTCTTGCTTAAGTCCCTGATTTTCACTACCTTTAAGGCTAATACCAC
>JBCQUC010000064.1:0-10625 GCA_047174275.1 Rikenellaceae bacterium
ATGTCGGTCAAGAACTCTGTGGTTGTAACCTTTGTGTTCTCCTTCTTTCCTGCTGCAAAACTCTCTGTTGCAGTAAATGTCACCATTAGGGCAACAAACATTAAAATTAGTCTTTTCATAATATTTAAAATAAGTTATAACGTAATCCAATATAAAATTTTCGTCCCATTAATGGTCCCCACACAACAGAGGAGTTAAACGTCGCTGAGTATGGATCATCAGCCGAGATAATGGGACTCTCTTGTATGTAATTTGCGATATTCTCGCAGCCGAAATAGATCTCCGTAGAGCGTATCTTATGGCTGATCTGTGCAAAAAACATCGGATAGGCTGGCGAATACTCGCTATCTGCTAGATCTCCTGTCTGTGTTGGCAGTCGCATCGACCCATTGAGCTGTGCCGTTGCATCGAACACCCATTTTCGATATGGCGTTGCATATTGCAAGTTAAGCAGGGTCTTATAACGACTTACGAGCGGTCTCTCGACCTCCACCTTTGAACCATCCATTCGATTTAGTGTCACTGCGCTATTCGAATAACGGTATGTAGCAAAGATATCGAAGTTCTCGATCGGACTCCACATAAAATCTACCTGATATGTGTCGGTATATGACCTCTCATCACTATTATAGATGTGAATCTCGTCACTTGTCATCTCCTGATCCACAATCACTTGATTCATGAAATCGGAGCGGAAGAAGTCGAAGCTTAGCGTTGCGTCACCATCCTTTACGAGCGAGAATGTCTGTGTAAGACTTGCGCCATAGGTTGCAGCCTTCTCTTGGGTGTCAAATCCGCTACCTGTACCATTATCAAAGATGATTTTACGACCAGTCGCCATAACCCCAATGTTATCGGTTATGATATTCGATGTCCTATAACCCAATCCTGCCGACATGCGAAGCACTGTAGAGGGTGTTAAAGCCCAACGAATATGCGAACGTGGAGTGATAAATGCACGGTCGAAATAGTCATTATAGTCACCACGGAGACCTGCTACTAACGAGAAATTATCGCTCGGTGTATAGGTATATTCAGTGTATACTCCCACCTCATTTTCATCTCGCGACAAATCAAAGATAGATAGCTCACTGCTCAACCAAGGGGTATTATTCGATACCGACTCGTTGATCTTCTGTATGTAAGAGGACGCACCTATCGAGAGCAGTGATTTGGTCGAGAAGTAGTGGTTATACATCAAGTTTAGTGTAATACTATTCTCATCACCATCATAGCTATTAAGTCCAAAATAGGCACTCTCATCAAAGTGATCGAAGTCGGCAACAAAAGCAATGCTTGAACGCAAATCAGTTCCAGCATCTTCGTCGTAGACCGCTCTTCCAACTGGCATACCTAACTTCAAATAACCATTAGCTCCTCGATTACGGATATGTGAACCATAGATATTATCCTCGTACATCGTCTCATACATATCCTCCTCATAATCCAGATCTCCACCTAAACGCTCCTCTTGTAGTAGTTTGTATCCCCAACGGATCTGCATACCGTTGTCAGCGGCATACAACCATCTATTAGCGAAGTTATACTGCGTGGTACTAGGCATATCGCGAAACCCATCACCATTCATATCGTGCATATTGAGGTCGGTATCGGCTGAGGCGTGAAACATCAAAACTGTTGTTAGACGACCATCCTTTGATACTGGAAGTGCAGATGAGAGGTTTACTTCGGGGCGTAACTCATCGTTTAGGAATAGATTCACAAAAAGACGCTCTGAGTCGGTCGGTTTTCTATACTCCAGATTGATCTGCCCTGTGATCGCCTCATGACCCGCTGTGACCGATGATACACCCTTTGAGACTTGAATCGAGTTGAGCCACATTCCAGGGGTGTAGCTAAGTCCATATGGAGAGCCGATGCCTCGCATAATGGGTCTACTCTCATCTAGTATCTGAGTGTATATACCAGCTAAACCAAGCATCTTGATCTGCCTTGCTCCTGAGATTGCATCGCTATAACCGACTGTGACAGCAGCCGAATTTTCGAAGCTCTCCGCTAGGTTACAGCACGCCATTTTACAGAGCCCTGCAAAGGAGATTACCTCATCTTTGGCTATACCCGACTGCTTAATATAGTTTCCATTTAGATTCCCATATACCACAACTTCATCTATTCCAAGCCCCTGCTTTGAGAGTCTGAACTCTATCTTCTCTGTTGTATTATTACCTATATATATTGTATCATTTTTAAATCCGACATAGCTAGCTACAAGTTGATTGTACTCCTTAACACGATACGTTGAAAAGACTCCATCTAGATCTGTAACATCGCCAACAGTGGTATTTGCCCACCAAACCGTTGCTCCGACGAGTGGCTGATCCTCGTTGTCAAAGACTACGCCTTCGACATTTTGTGCCTTAATTGATGTCATACCAATGAACAGTATGGGCACAAATATGGCTTTATATATTTTTCTCATTTAGTTTGTATTTAATGTAAATAACTGGTTATTACACTAATACAGGAGGTGGGCGTTGTCTTAAGGATGATATATGCCACTGCGATAGTATACGATGGCGAAGATTAAAAAAATCTCTTTTGAGGGTGATTAACCCTGAATTTAGACTTGAGAGATAGTAATTACCACAAAATAGATTTGCGATATTTTTTGAAATGCATTTTTTATTACACTGTGGCAACGATTGCGCCTCATACTCCAATATATCGAAATGCAAGCCACAACAGTGTCCCAATGTCGGTGCTTCGTGGCAATGTCTATCCTCGGAGTCATGAGAGTGTTGAATATCACATATAGATGATGTTACACCATGAGTGTGCCCATCGCAGTCACAGAACCATCCAACCGATATACGGCAGACAGATGCAACAACAAAAAGCACAAATAATAAAAATGATATGTAACGCTCTCTTTTCAACTAATATATGTTTTGGTGCAAAGATATAAAATCTCTTTGAATTTTATGCAAAAAATAGTTTGGAATCTGTTCACCACTACATTTTATCAGTTCACCACTAGTCGATAGGAAATCAAAACAATAATGTATATTTTTACAATGGCGAGAGTTTAGAATACCGACATTTAAAAACAGAAAGGCGTTTAATCAATTTATTAAAAAATGAAAAGAAGATATACCATAGCATTTTGCCTTGTTGCAACAGCTGGTCATAATGCTACACTTTGCAGTGCTAAGAGCTCGGGCAATGTACTTGTAATTGTTGCAGATGATCTGGGTAAGGAGGTGCTATCTATATATGATACACCCACATCAGAGAGGGCTAAAACCCCCAATATTGATCGACTTGCAGAGCGTGGAGTTGTCTTTGATAATGTCTGGGGCTATCCATTGAGTGCGCCTGTGAGAGCCGCAATGTTGACAGGGCGATATGGACACCACACAGGGGTTGTCTTTCTAGATATCACACTTCCATTATCGGAGCATACTCTATTTGAAGCTCTTCCCGACAACTATTCAAACGCCGTTATTGGCAAATGGCACCTCTCTAACGATATAGATTTTGCCTCTGATTATGGCATTGACCACTTTGCTGGAATTGCAACAGAGGGTGGTGTGCGAAATTATTACCGATGGCAATTTACAGTCGATGGATTAAGCACATTCACAACTGAGTATACAACAACTCAAATTACAAACTCAGCAAAGGAGTGGATCGAGAATCAGACAACACCGTGGGTCTGTTGGGTAGCATACAACGCCCCTCATATACCGCTGCATCTGCCTCCAAGCAACATGCACAGCCGCAAAGATCTATCTGGAGATGCCGAGGATATTGCACAAAATCCACTGCCATACTACTTAGCAATGGTCGAGAGTCTCGATTATGATATTGGTAGATTGTTAGAGGGGATCGACGAATCTACAACAATAATTTTTATTGGAGACAATGGTACGGAGAAGAGACTGTTGCAACCACCCTACTCTCCACGACACGGCAAAGGTTCTCTATATGATAGTGGTGTCACTATTCCGATGATTGTATGTGGAGGTGATACTACTCCAACTGAAGCTAGAAGTAGTGCTTTGGTTAGTGCCGTAGATATATTCCCGACAGTTATGGAGTTTGCAGGTGTGAAGATGGCTAGCTACGAGGATGGTTATAGCTTTGCTGAGGCGACGATAGGCGGAGAGACTCTTCGAAGATACAACTTCTCGGAGATATTAAATCCACGCCAAGGTTATGTAAATGCTATTAGTGATGGACGGTATAAATTAATCACAACTAAAAGTGGTGCAGAGGAGTTTTACGACACCAAAAATGATCCATTAGAGGGTAAAAATCTACTGCAAACAACTCTCTCACCAAAAGAAAAAGTAGCTTTAGAGGCTCTAAGGGTGGAACTTGAGAGGATGGATATACCTGTCGACTCACTACCCGAAAGTGTCCCTTTCGCAAAAGGACATGGCGGGGGCAACACCGATCGAGCTGACCGATCGAATAGAGGTTCTGGCGGTAATACTCAAGGTTATAATAACAACAACAGAGGTAGTTTTAATAGTAATAATAGAACCAATCAAAACAGATTAAACTAATGAAAAGGGCAAAACATCTTCCGATCGCAACTGCAATTCTGATGCTTAGCGAGGCGGCTATGGGGCAGATTACATACCCCGTTGTCGAGACAAATCAAAGACTATTTTACAATAATAGTATAGCAATAAATGAGCCTAACAAGGGTGATGCTTTTTATGGTCAAGATGCTCAATACACTGGTAATGTAGCCAGCTACACAGATAATGGCGATGGCACAATCACAGATAATGTAACTGGGCTCATATGGCAGAAAGAGTATAAAGTTATGAGCTATGATGATGCGATGAGAGCAGCTGAGGATCTTCAACTAGGGGGCTACTCCGATTGGAGATTACCAACAATTAAGGAGGCGTATTCGCTAATAATGTTTAGCGGAGTTGATGCAAGTAGTCGAGATATGACGAGTGTCCCAGAGGGGGCTATTCCATTCATCGATATCAACTACTTCAACTTTGATTATGGCTCAAACGGTTCACGTTCGATAGACACACAAATGCTATCTTCGACAATCTACATTGGCTCATCGGATCGACAGAAATTTATCTTTGGAGTCAATATGGCGGATGGACGAATTAAATCATATCCGATGAATACACGTAGTGGAGGGAAGGAGTATACTGTTCGTTTTGTGCGTGGTTCTAAGGAGTATGGTGTAAATAAATTTGTCGATAATGGAGATCGAACAATAAGTGATGTCGCTACAGGTTTGATGTGGCAGAAGGATGATAGCGGAAAGGGGTTAGATTGGGAGAGTGCATTGGAGTATGCTCAAAAGATGAATGCGAAGAACTATCTCGGATACAACGATTGGCGTGTCCCAAATGTCAAGGAGCTGCAATCAATCGTGGACTACTCAAGATCACCTGAGACAACCTCATCAGCGGCAATAGATCCAATGTTTGGTGTCTCAAGCATAAAGAATGAGGCGGGAGAGCGCGATTTCCCATTCTATTGGAGCTCTACAACACATTGTGCATCAGGTATCCGAAACAGTATTGGTTCAGCCGCTGCATATGTGAGTTTTGGACGCGGATTGGGCAATATGCAACAGATGCAGATGGGACAACAGGGCGGACAACGAATGGGACAGCAGAGCGACAGATATCAAAGCAGTGGAGAGAGACAACGCCCACAAAATGCACAAGGATCGCAATGGTCACAACAAAATAGAGAGGGTGCAGCTCAACAAAACAGAACGAGTGAATCTTCAACCGATAATTGGATAAATATACATGGTGCAGGGTGTCAGCGCAGTGATCCAAAGAGCGGAGATATATCGGATTATACTGGAGGGCGTGGGCCACAAGGTGATGCTATACGTATTAAAAACTACGTTCGTTTGGTGCGCGATATCTAAGAATCTGTTTAACAAAAAAATAAAATTATGCGACACATTATATTAATTGCAGCTGCTCTATTGACAGCAGCCAACAGCTATGGAGAGAGTGGTAATATTATTGCAGATTGGTCTTTTGATAACGACTCCGAGGGTATGGTCATCGATTCAAGTGAGAATCAGAACCACGGAGAGAGTATTGATGTTAGATATGAGACGGGGGTTGTTGGTAAAGCTGCCTATTTTAATGGCGAGAGTTCAAAGGTTATAATTCCGAACACTCCAAAATCGATTACAAATTTAAAATATGGCTCGATCTCATGTTGGTTTAAATTTGAGAATATTGGAGGTCAGGTTCTACCAATTCTATATCTGGGCAAATCGACATCAGGCAGACCAAATCATAGTATGGTTATCGAAGTGGGACACGATCGTGGAAATCCGAGTAACCGTCGATTATACCTAACAACAATTATTGGTAGAGGCGAGAACTTCTGCGTGGATTCAAATTATAACCTCAATGAGAATGAGTGGTATCACTATGTTGCGGTGGTCTCGAAAAAGGGCAACACAATATACATAAATGGCAAAGAGCACCACAATAGGCGGTACAATCTGGGATCGGACTCCTCGTACACAACCTTCTTCAACGATGTGCCATCCAAAGAGCTACTATCTATCGGCTATGGCAAATACTCTCAAGAGGATCCATTTTACTCCTTTAAGGGGTATATAGATGAGGTTAAAATCTATGATAAAGCCCTCACAAAACAGGAGGTGAAGGCTCTATATGATGCAGGCAATTAAAGTAATCAGGTCAAAAATGGTTGGTAAAATAACCCATTTTTGACCTGACTCATATTATCTAATTCTATCTACCGATCGAACCAACAACTCATCACCAAAAATTGCTCTACCAGCAAGGTAGCAGAATACAATTGCTGCCAATGGAGCAAACAGTGCAGGGTGAAAACCTTTTGAGGCAATACCAATCTCCTCAAACGCACGGCAGCTCAAAAAGAAGTATGCACCAATCATCGCGTAGTTACCAATCAACAAAACACACTCTATAGCGCACAGACGAACTTGAAGCATACGATTGTTATATAGGAAGATTGTACCTATCGGAAGAGCTGATGATGCAATTGAGAGGATCAACATATAGATTGAGCCCTGTAACGGGACTCCATCTGCTGTGCATAACCCCGATGCATATAGATCAAACAGTTCGCCTGTTGTTGTCGAAAAATATAATAGTGGCATAAGCGTAGCTACAATTGCTAAAGCACCAACAATAAGTAAATAAAGACTTTGTATTCTCTGTATCATTTTTTAGTTTATTTTTTTCTCTATTAAATATTTATTCTTATCCGCTGAGTTTCTATTAATTAGCTCCCCTAAGAAACCTGCCAAAAATAGTTGTACACCAAGTATAATCGACATTATCGAGATGTAAAAGAGCGGCTGTTCTGTAACCCCTCGAACCACCATACCTTGCGATTGAGATATCACTTTATCTGCAATAACCCATGTTGTAGTGACACCTCCTGCGAAAAACATGATAGTGCCAATACCGCCAAAGAAGTACATCGGAGAGCGACCAAACAGCGAGAAAAATGTTATTGTGATAAGGTCTAAGTAGCCCTTAACCATTCGTTCCATTCCAAATTTAGACTCTCCATACTTCCTAGCTCGATGCTCCACAACCTTCTCTCCGATACGGCTGAATCCAGCATATTTTGCAAGTATCGGGATATAACGATGCATCTCGCCAAAGAGCTCTATTGACTTTATCACTTTATGTCGATACGCTTTGAGTCCACAGTTGAAATCATGCAGTTTGATTCCCGATACAACACGAGCCGTTAGGTTGAAGAACTTACTTGGCAGACGTTTCCCAGCAGGATCGTGCCTCATCTTTTTCCACCCCGACACCAGATCATAGCCATCCTCCAAGATCATGCGACGCATCTCGGGGATCTCGTCTGGAGAGTCTTGAAGATCGGCATCCATCGTAAATACAACCTCTCCAGATGCCATCTCAAATCCACAATATAGAGCTGCTGACTTACCGTAGTTTCTACCAAATTTAATGGCTCGAATCACCTCACCATACTGCTCTCGCAAACCCTCAATAACACTCCATGAACTGTCATTCGATCCATCATCAACAAGGATGATCTCTAGCGTTAACTGCTCACGATCTACCACCCTCTTAATCCACTCCACCAACTCTGGAAGTGACTCCTCCTCGTTGTAGAGTGGTACAACAATAGAGATATCTAACCTACTCATCACTCTTAGGATTTTGGTCAATTGTTATTGGAGCTCTCTTTGTGAAAAATCCGACAATTAAGCCAATTGCAAATCCAGATATGATATAGTTTGCAACAATAGACAATACCGTTGAGAATATACTTGGAGGATTCTCCCCAATACCCTTAATAGAGTCTAAGCCTGCATTATACATCTCCACAATATTATCCTCAACATTTGCCTCATTAAGCACTGCCACTATAGAGTCAATACTCTTCAAAGCGTAGACATCATACCCTCCAATCACATTGACAACATAAATATGCGACACTACGCCAACTATAATACCTGCAAAAGCCGAAATTAATATCGAGTAGTTCAGAGCCACTCGAAATGGATAGCCAATAGTTGGATCTACCTCTGTAGCACGCTGCTTATTCGCTCTATAAATAACATAGATATATACCGCCAATACAGCGATCCACTCAAATGTCAACGCCACAAACTTCATCATATCGCCCGAGATCATCACCCCCGACTCATATACTCTTGAGACGCTCAAAACTACACCGAGAATCAATCCCCACTTTGCAGCCCCATTAAAATAATCTCTATTCATCTTTTCTATTAAAATTTATTATAAGATAATCTCCACATCACCCTCGCGAAGAATCTCTATCTCCTCTCCACTCACATCAACAACTGCCGATGGAGTGTTTTCACCCAATCCGCCATCAATCACACAATCAACTCGACTGCTCCAAAGATCGTGAATTAACTCTGGGTCTGTAAAATACTCAACCTCCTCAACATCACTCTTTAATGTCGTTGACAAAAGAGGCTCTCCCAACATCTCAACCAACGATCTAGTTATGCTATTGTCTGGTATACGCACACCGATAGTCTTACGCTTCGCAACAACTCTATCAGGCAATCTTGAGAGCGACTTCATGATAAAGGTAATCGCCGCTGGAGTATTTCTCTTTAGGAGTTTGAATGTTGCATTGTCTACCTTGCAATACTCCGATACCGAACTAATTGAGCTAAAGATCAGAGACATCTCCTTGCTATTTTTACCGCTCAATTGGCGTAATTTATCAACACCCTTCGAAGAGCTCACAGCACACCCTATAGCATAGAGGCTATCTGTCGGATAGATCACTACCCCACCGCTGCTCAACAGATCGCATATTCGTTGCAGATCTTTTTCCGATGTGCTATTTTTATATAGTTTTACAATCATAAGTGCAAATATACTCTTTTTTTATAAAAAATGCCAAGTTCACGTAAATTATTGGCAATAAGCAAAATTTGTAGGTGTACGGAGGAGTAGGTAATGATTTAGCGATATATCTTCTTCAATGATACTCTACACTTTGCACAACTTCAAATAACCTTTTACAAAGGTACGGATCTTTTTCCATATATAAAAATCTTCTTAATCAATTACGCCACCCTTTATGGGTGGTTTTTTTTATGCCCATATAGCAACGAATAGCCTAAGGCTATTGCTGACACTCTCGATCTATCTCAACACATTGAATCCTCCACAATAGCGCAGTTATTTTGTCTTATCGGGGTCGGTGATTTCGTTACAGTGGCAAAGGTATTTACGACTTCTTCACGCTGTCACAAGGTCGAGCGGTGCGACCGTTTGTGGCACAATCTCCACACCTCCATATCTGTCGGGTAGTATTGCACCCCAAAACCTTGTGACATCTAAAGTCTACACCATTTCTGCCCCTGAAACGAAAACATACCGACCCGATGGGAAAGACGCATAGCGTTAAAAAAAATGTCGGATTCAAAAGAGATAGATGAAAAGTTAATGAAACTCAAACTCCCTCACCTCCAAAAAATCCACATATCATCAGAAAAACAGAGCAGTTATGACAACAGTAGTATTAAATATCATTTGGTGGGTGCTGAGAGTGCCACTAATTCTGGTGCAGGGCATCATTCAATTTATAGTAGCAGTAGTATTAGGGTTTGTGATGTACGTGCTATTCTATGCGCTGATAGTCGTAGCCGTTGTTTGGGTATTAATGAATTAAAATAGAAAGAATTATGAGTTTTTTGAATGACACACAGAAGTTACACGATTTCGTAACACTTAGCAAAGCCGAGTTTCTAACCCTCCATAAAGGTATCAGCGAGAGCCAATACGATTGTGCAATGGCAGTCTACAACTTACTATAAACAAGCTATGAGCGCACCGAAACCAAGACGTAGCAAGACAGTCGCACAGCAGTGCAGGTATTACGAGGTAGAGAACATCTTTGATTATATGGTTGAAACATATATCAATGGCAATGCAAGCCACCTAAAGGAACTTTACAAAGAGCTAAATCGTGATGCACGCAGATTATTTATAGAGTACTTGGAATACCTAACTTTACCCGCACAAAAGGTTGGGACGGAAAAAAACCTTACCTTTATCAATTATGGGAGTAAAGCATTATGACAAGCAGTTCAAGGAACGAGCAGTCAAATTAAGTTA
>JBCQUC010000065.1:0-10506 GCA_047174275.1 Rikenellaceae bacterium
AAGTCTAAAACGGCTGGTATTACAAGTAGCACGACAATTTGGTTCTCGGTTATAACCACAACGGTATCTCTGGCAACACTGTTGGTCTCGATTCTTCTTTGAGAAAAAATTTAGTATGAATAAAAGAGTATACGAGAATCTGCTAGAGCCCAATGAGGAGCGTATTGATGCTATGGCATTGCTGTTTCGATATCTTAACAATTGGTACTATTTCGCCATCTCTTTAGCCTTGGTAGTTGGGGCGATGTTTTTGTATATAAAAGGGATAACTCCGAGTTATGAGGTTAGTGCCTCGGTGATAATTGATAATAACGAGAAGAGTAAGGGGGCGAGCTCAATGGTCAGTCTCGAAAAACTTGGTCTCTACTCTGCGACAAGCAGCTTTGATAATGAGATCGAGATTCTTCAATCCAGAACTCTTGTCAAGGATGTTGTTATGAGCTCTGTATTCTATATTAACTACGCAAAGAGAGGGTTGTTTAGAAATGAGGAGTTATATAAGAAGAGCCCAATAAGCATCTGGATGACTCCTGAAGAGGCTTCTAAATTGAACGGTGGAGCTAAACTCTCTATCCATTTTCTGGGTGATGGTAAGATCTCGGTTGTTGCAACAATCAAGGATAAAAATGGTGATATTGCAGAGCACACGAAGAGCATTGATAGACTTCCCAATATATTGAGTACCCCTCAAGGTGTGTTTAATTTTAGCGAGGGGGCGGTTGAAAATCTTGAGGATTGGACTCCTGAGGATGAGTTGATAGTCTCTATAGATAACCCGATCGAGGTTGCTAGGGGATATTCCGCAGCTCTTTCGGTTCAACCTATCTCTAAAACCACAACCATTGCAGATATCTCATTCAAGACTACAGTCAAAGAGCAAGGTGTAGACTTTATAAATAAATTGGTGGAGCTATACAATAAAGAGACAAATGATTACAAAAATGAGGTGGCTCTCAAAACATCGGAGTTTATCGGTGAGCGTATACTTATAATCAATGATGAGTTAGGATCTACAGAGGCGGAGCTAGAGGCGTTTAAGAGGGAGTCAAATATTACAGACTTGAAGCGAGATGCCGATATGGCACTGACGGAGAGCAATCGATACCAACAACAAATAGTTGAGAATAGCACACAGCTTCGTTTGGTGCAGTTTTTAGATGACTATGCAAATGACCCAAAGAGTGAGTTTGAGGTGTTGCCTATCAATGTTGGTCTTGAGGATGATAGGCTCTCGCAATTAATTGGTAGCTATAACGAGATGTTATTGGAGCGCAAAAGATTGCTCGTTACATCGTCGGAGAGCAATCCTATGGTGGTAAATCTCGATGCAAGTATCGCCTCGATGCGACGCAATGTCCTTACAACTATTACAAGTGTCTATCGAGGGTTATTAATCAAGCAGAGTGATATCGAAAAGGAGGCGGAGTTATTCGCAGGGCAAATTAGTAGCACGCCAGCAAAAGAGCGAAAACTCATCGGCATGTCGCGTCAACAAGAGATTCAATCTACTCTATATTTGATGTTGCTCCAGAAGAGGGAGGAGAATGCTTTGATGCTCGCCTCTACAGCTAAAAATGCTCGTATCTTTAATGAACCATTGGCTTCGGTTGCTCCGATATCTCCTAATAAGAGTATGTATATGTTTGTAGCTCTTATTTTGGGGCTATCTATTCCTATTCTGGCTCTATACCTAAAGGATCTGTTTAGCTTTAAAATTGTGAGTCGAGCCGATGTTGAGAAGATTACAACAGTGCCAATATTGGCAGAGATTCCGATCTGTTTAGATGCTCCAAAGGAGGGTAGTATTGTTGTCCATGAGAATCAGAATGATATCATGGCAGAGTCATTTAGGGCTTTGAGAACCAATATGCTATTTATGTTTAAGAAGAAGCAGAGGGTTGCTATGGTAACCTCCACAATTAGTGGCGAGGGTAAGAGTTTTGTATCGGCAAATTTGGCGGTTAGTTTAGCATTGATGGGCAAAAAGGTTGTCGTTGTTGGTCTTGATATTCGTAAATTTGGTCTTAATAGAGCCTTTGGTATCTCATGTAATATGAAGGGTGTGAGTAACTATCTCGCAAATCCTTCGATGAATCTATTGTCTCTAATTCACCCATCTAAAACAACCCCCAATCTCTCGATTTTGGCTGGTGGAACAATCCCTCCAAACCCTACTGAGTTGCTTTCGCGCGAAAGTTTGGATAAGGCTATAGCGATATTGAGAGATCATTATGACTACATTATATTGGATACAGCACCGATCGGGGTGATTACAGATACGCAGATTATAGCGCGTGTCGCAGATATTTCGCTCTATGTCTGTCGTGCTAACTTCTCTAATAAGTCGGATTATAGCCTCATTAATGAGTTATACCATAATAATAAGATTCCTAATGTGTCTACAGTAATCAATGATGTCGATCTAAGCAAGCAGCTATATGGTAGTAGATATGGATATGGAGCGGGTTATAAAGAGGTTAATATACACTCCAAAAAGAATTGCTAAGTGAAGCGGGTTTTAATATTGTCGACATCGCATAAAACCCGTGGAGGGATAACATCTGTTGTTAAAGCTCATCAGATGGGTGGTCAATGGAGCGAGTATAACTGTAGATGGATCGAAACACACATTGATAAAGGGGTTGCGAGTAAGATTGTATACTTTATAAAGGGGTGGTTCTTATTTTTTGTGAATGTGCCATTTTGCAGTTTGGTTCATATTCATATGAGCGAACCTCCGTCGGCTATAAGGAAGTCTCTATTTATGCCATTGGCTAAGTTGTGGGGTAAGATGGTGATCGTTCATTTTCATGCCTTTTCAGTAGAGACTACTATTGATAGTCGTTGGAGGTCGATTTATCACTATATGTTTAACTCAGCAGATAGAGTTATTGTACTCTCTGAGACGTGGCGAAGAGCTGTCGATGATGTTTTTGAGTTGGGAGATAGGGTTGTGGTTATCCCTAATCCTTGTGTTGTTAGGCAATCTGTGTTTAGGTATCAAAGACAAAATCATATCCTCTATGCTGGGACTCTCTCTGCGCGAAAAGGGTATGCCGATATGATAAGGGCATTTGCAAAGATTGCAGATATCTACCCTGAATGGAGTGTTGTATTTGCTGGTAATGGTGAGATTGAGGAGGGGAGAGCTCTTGCAAAGCAGCTAAACATTGAGCGTCAAGTTTCGTTTTTGGGGTGGGTTGATGGTCTAGATAGGGATCGTGCTTTTAAGGAGGCATCCATATTTTGTCTGCCAAGTTATGCCGAGGGTTTCCCGATGGCGATTCTCGATGCTTGGGCTTATGGATTGCCTGTTATTGCAACTCCAGTTGGAGGTGTTTTGGATGTAGCCGTTGATGGTCATAATATATTGTTGTTTAACCCTGGGGATATAAATAGGTTGTCAGAGCGGATGGCGGAACTGATTCAAGATAGAGAGCTTCGAGATAGAGTAGTCATGGAGTCTTGGGGTTTAGTCGATAGTAAATTTAATTTAACAGCTATCAATAGGGAGGTTGGAGAGCTGTACAAATCGTTAATTTAAACAGATTCTTATGAAGTTAAATCTGAAGAGCATACCACTTGTCTGTTGTTTAAAGGATCTATCGTCGTTGCCTAAGGGTAAGTTGCTTATAAACACAATTAATGCACACTCATATAACACTGCGACCAAAGATCCACTCTTTGCAGAGGCGTTAGTAGAGGGCGGTGCGTTGATCCCCGATGGAGTGAGTATTGTGATGGCTTGTGGTTGGCTAAAGGCTAAATCGCAGCCTTCGGAGCGTGTTACGGGGTGGGATCTGTTTCAATATGAGATGCACGAGCTCAATAAACGGGGCGGTAGATGTCTCTTTATGGGGAGTAGCAAGTCTGTATTGAAAAAGATTCGAGCACGAGCAAAATCTGAGTTTTCGAATATTGAGGTCGTGACCTACTCTCCACCCTATAAATCAGAGTTCAGTGATGAGGATACTCGGGCTATAATAGAGGTGGTAAACGAAGCTAATCCCGATCTGTTGTGGATAGGGCTCACTGCGCCTAAGCAGGAGAAGTGGGTATATACACATTGGGATAAGCTCAATATAGATTGCCACGTTGGAACTATCGGTGCGGTATTCGATTTCTATGCTGGTACGGTTAAGCGAGCCCCAATTTGGTGGCAAAAGCACTCGTTGGAGTGGCTTTATCGCCTGATAAAAGAGCCTCGGCGGATGTGGCATAGGTATTTGGTTGGGAATGTATTGTTTTTGTGGAACGTCGCAATTGAGAGATTTGAAAAGTCTTTTGATTAGTAGGATGTGTGGTGGTAACTAGTTTATGTATAGTTGGTTATGCTCTTTTTAGATTGTCTATGGGTAGTTTTAGTTATATTTTTGTGAAGAATAGTTAAGGGTATAGTCCAAAAAAATAATGTGTTGGTAACTTTTTATTTTGTGAGATTGATACAATATTAATATTTTTTCGTACCTTTGTGTTGGGTATATCTGCTCTTTTTTTTAGAGCTTTTTGGCTAAGGGTAAATGAGCTCTGTTCGTTGCTTTTATAGTGATAAGTACCTGGTAGTTTATAAGATTAATGCTATTATAAACTTAAATAAATAAAGAAAATGTAAATAATGAATTAATGTTAAACTAAATGTAAAATAATGAAAAAAAAACTATTATTAGTGCTCGCTATGTTTAGCGTGTTTGGTGCTGTTGCCCAGAGCAAAACAGTACTTAAAGAGGAGTATTTAAGCTCAATTAATGAGAACTGGTTTTTAGAGGTTGGAGTTGGTGCTGAGTTTCGTCTGATTGATTATTACCCTGGAAATCCATCATTTGATGTAGATCATGCTGCGCGATTTAGCTTTTCTGCTGGAAAGTGGGTGAATCCATATTTGGCATTTAGAGCGACATTAGCTTACTCTACACTTAGTGGTGAGAGTGTACCAGGACTGAGCCATTTTACAAAGGGTGGTCAAACTTCATATAACGGTGGTATTGGCTCTTTTGGTGTAGATGTTATGACAAATCTGTCAAATATAATAGGTGGTTATAATCCAGATCGTTTTTATACTGCTAAGCCATTTTTTGGGTTAGAGGCTGACTACTCTTACTCTACAAATGAAAAATCAGAGGGATTGTGGGAGTATTTTCCTTTGATCGGTATTGAGAATGAGTTTAAAGTATCTAAAGCATTCTCGGTTAACCTTGAGGTTGCCGCAGGTATAACAGATGTAAATATGTATGGTGAGATAGAGCGAGCTCGTTTTGCATGGCCAATCAGAACATCAGTTGGTCTTACATATTATCTAGGAAAGGGTAAAGCGCGCTACTTCAGAAAGGCTGTTTCGTCTGAGCATTATGAAGTTCTTCAAGCTACAAACCAGTCGCTAAATAGTGATTTGGATAAAGCAAAGAAGAGTATCTACACACTTACAAGAGATAACAAAGCTCTACAAAGAGATATTGAGGATCTAAAGGCTCAGAAGGCTGGTACTACTGAGAGAATAGTTGATATTGCTCCAGTTGCAATGTTCTTCAAGATAGATAAGAGCAATGTAGATAAGGAGAATGTAGCACGTCTAAAATATGTTGCAGAGTTCATGAAAGAGCAGCCAGATGTTAAATTCGTTGTTGAGGGATATGCAGATTCTGCAACAGGAAGAGCTGAGTACAATCAGAAGTTGAGTCAAAAGCGTGCAGATGCTGTATGTAAGGTTCTTGTAGATACATATGGTGTTAATAGCTCTCAGATTGAGGCAGTTGGTAAGGGGGCAGTTGACTATTTGTTCGAGAGTATCGATCTAAATAGAGCTGTTGTTATCAGTGCCAAATAGATAAAATAGAATATGTGCGGAATAGTAGGTTACATAGGTAATAAAGAGGCGTATCCAATACTAATAAAGGGCTTGAAACGCTTAGAATATAGAGGATATGACAGCGCAGGAGTTGCCTTGGTAGATGGGGATAATAACCTTACTATCTATAAGGAGAAGGGTAAAGTTTCAGAGTTAGAGGCGTATGCCTCTTCTCGAAACACCTCGGGAACAGTTGGTATTGCTCACACTCGTTGGGCAACACATGGTGAGCCTTGTCAACGCAACTCTCACCCTCACTATTCAGAGTCGGAGAGGTTTGCGATTATCCATAATGGTATAATTGAGAACTATGCAACGCTGAAGAGAAACCTACAAAAGGAGGGTTATACCTTTAAGAGTGATACAGATACAGAGGTTTTGATTCAGCTCATTGAGTATGTTCAAAAGAGTAATGATTTAGATCTGTTGTCAGCCGTACAACTCTCTCTGCATCAAGTTATTGGGGCTTATGCAATAGCTGTTTTGGATCGCGAGACACCAAACCAGATCATTGCGGCTCGTAAGAGTAGCCCATTGGTTGTTGGCGTTGGTGATGGGGAGTTCTTTTTGGGCTCAGATGCTACACCAATCATAGAGTATACAGATAAGGTAATATACCTGAACGATGGTGAGATTGCAGTGATGCGATTAGGAGATGAACTTAGGGTTGTAGATATTGATAACGCTGAGGTTCCACCAGAGATTAAGACTGTAGAGCTCACTTTAGGTCAAATTGAGAAGGGCGGTTATCCACACTTTATGCTCAAAGAGATATATGAGCAGCCGAAGCGACTTCGAGATTGTATGAGTGGTCGTATAAACTTGGAGTTAAACCGTATCTCAATGGCATCGGTGATCGATAATAGAGAGCGATTAGCCAATGCAACGCGCTTTATTATTGTCGCTTGTGGTACATCGTGGCATGCAGGACTCATTGGTAAACAGCTATTGGAGACTTATGTCGGTATTCCAGTAGATGTTGAGTACGCCTCGGAGTTCCGATATCGTAAGCCTGTAATCAAATCAACGGATATTGTTATCGCAATCTCTCAATCGGGTGAGACCGCTGACACTTTGGCAGCTATCGAACTTGCGCAGAGTAAGGGGGCTTTTGTCTATGGAATATGTAATGCTGTAGGCTCTTCAATATCTCGTGTGACAGATTCTGGTGCTTATACTCATGTTGGCCCAGAGATTGGAGTGGCATCGACCAAGGCGTTTACAGGTCAGGTGACAGTGCTTACGATGTTGGCTCTAGCTATTGGTCGCAAGCGTGGTGCTTTTGATGATGAGGAGTGTTTGAAGCTGGTGCAGGAGTTGAATACGATCCCAGATAAGATAGAGGAGGTTTTAAAGTGTAATGAGCAGATAGAGGATCTATCGAAGATGTTTACCTATGCTCGTAACTTCCTATACCTTGGGCGAGGCTACAACTACCCTGTAGCTTTGGAGGGAGCTCTGAAGCTCAAAGAGATCTCGTATATCCATGCAGAGGGTTATCCAGCAGCAGAGATGAAGCATGGTCCAATTGCACTTATTGATAGTGAGATGCCAGTTGTGGTTATTGCTACACACAATGAGATGTACGAAAAGGTTTTGAGTAATATCCAAGAGCTAAAGGCACGAGGAGCTAGAGTGATAGCTATTGTTTCGAAGGGTGACACTCAAATGAGTGCTATTGCCGATCAGATCATAGAGATTCCAGAGACTTTGGAATGTTTTGAGCCGCTTTTGACAACTATTCCTCTACAGCTCATGTCATATCACATTGCAGTTTGTAAGGGTCAGGATGTGGATCAACCTCGTAACTTGGCAAAATCTGTGACGGTGGAGTAGAGTCACAATTATAGAATTAACGATTAAGGTCGCAATCTAAAAAAATGGATTGCGACCTTTTCTATAAATATGATTCTTAAATTTTATTCTGCGGATAGGATTACCTCCGTTACTCTCGTTGGCTCTCTGAAAAAGGAATTTAAAAAAAACTTCACATAGATCGTAGTAGATGCATATTTATATCGAAAATAAGTGTATTTTTGTAGATAGAGCCATATAACCAAACACTATGAATATTCGCAATAATATAATTACTCTATTTTTTCTATTAATCACCTTTGTGGCAGATGGTGCAAATCTGTTGAATGTGCGATTGATTGAGGATATCCCATTTGGTGATGCGACCGATATTTGTGAGGATACGAGAGGGTATATATGGATTGCGACGGCTAATGGACTATATAGATATGATGGATACAGTTATCGAACATATCAAATTGGAGCGGAGGAGAACTCGCTCAACAACAATATGATACAATCCATTAGTGAGGATAGTCGAGGCGATATTTGGGTTGGAACATATGGTCAGAATATTAGCAGAATAGATGTTGAGAATGATAGAGTAACAAACTACTCTTTGAGGGATATATACTCTCAGAATAGCAAATTTTCGGAGATTACATCTATTGAGGTTGATGGGGATGATAATATCTGGATCGGTTGTCAATCTGAGGTTGTCAAGTTAACTATAAATAGAGATAATTTCGAGATTGAGAAGAGTTCTCTGTATACTGTTGCCAACCCTGGTGGGTATATAACGAAGATCCATACCGATAGATTAGGCTCTGTCTGGATTGGGTGTAACGATATTCTCAAGCGTGTTGTTGGAGAGAGAGAGGGTGAGTTGGTATGTGTGGAGTATCCATATTATTGTCACGATATAAGTGATTATAACGACTCGTCGATCGCCATATCAGGTACAGAGATTGTGATATTAACCAAGATCGGAGATGTATACGCCTCTAATATATTGATGAGGCTTGATAACGAGGTGGCTTACTATATCGCCTGTGTTGATGAGCGTGAAATTTGGTTTGGTGGTCGAAATGGAGTTAAGCGTATAGAGCCAGATAAAAGAGAGGCGTGGAGGATCACAGCGCAGTATGATAAGAGTAATCTGCCCTTTGAGGCATCTACAAATGTTATCTCGTCGATGTTTGTCTCGCAGCAGAGGCAGGTTTGGGTCGCAACAAGGGGGGATGGAGTGTGGAGTATAAGCGAGAATCAAAAGCCATTTAATAACCATCCACATCTTCGTTCGAAGGGTGGCATTCCAAAAGGTATTGTGAAATCTTTGGTCGAAGATAGTGATCAGAGGTTATGGGTTGGCACTGAGGATAGAGGAATCTATGTTTTAAGAGGGGATAGTATCATTAAAAATATCACGATTCATAGCCATGATAATAGAGCCTCTGCAATGTTGCAGACGGGAGATGGTGAGACTACTCGACCTGTTATGTGGGTTGGCAAGGGTCCTTCAACAGCTCTGGTTGCAATAGATGTTGAGAGTCTGAGTATTATTCCTCAGAGGGTGAAGTTCCCCAATATGTCGCTTGTGTTATCGCTTGCAAAGAGTGATGATAATACATTGTGGGTTGGAACATATGACTCTGGATTGTGGAGGTTCGAAATTAGTGATCGAGGCGAGATTGTTCAATATAGACAGTTTACAACATATAATAGCTCTTTGGAGTCGGATATGGTGCGCTCTCTATACTTCTCAAAAGGGGGTGAACTGTTGGTCGGAACTAATTTTGGTGTGAATCGCCTTAAAAAAGGGGATCTATTAAGTGATTCTCCGAAATTCTTAAGAAGTTTAAGTGATGGGAGTAGAGTTGCATTTTTGCGTCGTTACATCAATCAAATCACAGAGACTAAGGGAGGGGATATGTTGTTTAGCACTATAGGACATGGTCTATTATGGTACAACAAGGGGTGTGATACTCTGCGAAGTGTAACCACTAGAGATGGAGTTGCCGACAATGCAATTAAGAGTGTTATTGAGGATTCTAATTCAGGTGACGTTTGGTTGGCAACAAATCGAGGTCTTTCGAGATACTCTCTTTCGAGTGGAGCGGTTGTAAACTATGGAAAGAGCGATGGATTGCAAGATTGTGAATTTACGGAGGCGTGTGGAGTGGTGCGTATGAGTGGCGAGATTGTCTTTGGAAATAGGATCGGTTATCTAGCCTTCGAGCCTCAAAAGATAAAAAAGTCCAATGTCACTCCGAAGTTATACTTTACGGATCTATATATCAACCACAAGCGAGTGGAGATCGGAGGAGATAGCTCTATTCTGGATAGAGCCTTTGAATACACCTCAAAACTCGATCTAGAGTATGATGAACGTAACTTTTCGATTGGGTTTGTTGGGTTGAACTTCTCTGCGGCGTATGAGAATATCTATCAAATAAAGCTGGAGGGGTTGGACGACAAGTGGCGAGAGATCAGAGGAAGAGACTATATTGCTCAATATACAAATGTTCCAGAGGGGGAGTATACATTTAAGGTTCGAGTTGCCAATGGTGATGAGGTGTGGAGCGATCAGATATTGACTTTAGATATCACAATAAGTCCACCGTTTTATCGCTCTACGATTGCATGTATAATCTATCTTCTGCTCATTGGATTGATTATATATACGATCTATCTTCTGCTGCATCGTAAACAACAGTTATTTGTTGCGAAGGTCGAGAGGGAGAAGATGGAGGCGATCACAAACTATAAGTTGGACTTCTTTATGAATGTATCACACGAATTTCGCACACCGCTTACACTCATAAATATCCCACTCGATAGGGTGTTGCGACGTGTCGATGATGCGGAGC
>JBCQUC010000066.1:0-10097 GCA_047174275.1 Rikenellaceae bacterium
GCTGATAACTTAATTTGACTGCTCGTTCCTTGAACTGCTTGTCATAATGCTTTACTCCCATAATTGATAAAGGTAAGGTTTTTTCCGTCCCAACCTTTTGTGCGGGTAAAGTTAGGTATTTCAAATATTCACAGGCGTTTATTTGTTGATTATCAACCAGTTATGCTGCATTCATCTTTTTTGTCGGGTAGTTAGAAAAAGGACTGTCCTTAATCACTTTCGTGATTTTGGACAGCCTCATTTTTGACCACATTACTCAAATTGTAAATAGTTTGCTGCTGTCACTATCAACTATCTACCACCACCGAGTGAGTGATAGAGGCTGATAACACCTTGAACCTCATCGAAGATTGTCGAGGAGTAGTTTAATTCGCACTGTAGCAGCGTAAATTGGGCTGTTAGAACCTCCAAATAGGTGACATTACCATGGCGCATCAAGAGTTCGGCACTCCTTAAAGCATCGCTCAATAGGGCATGTTGCTCCGTGTAGAAATCGAGCCTGCTCTTCGCGCTCTGCCAACTTATCACGGCACTATTGACCTCCGATGCAGCATCGTATAGCGACTGTGCGAACTCCAACTCTGCCTGCTCTTGCTGCAACTTCGAGATATTTAGTTCGGCGCGGAGTCTCCCTTGATTGAAGATTGGCTGCACGACAGATCCAACTGCCGACAGGATATAATCTTGTGGTGCGAGGATCTTTCCCGAATCATCCATAAACCCAACCGACCCACCAATGGTGATCGAGGGATAGAGCGACGAACGAGCCTCGGAGGTGGCATAGAACGCCTTTGCGAGGTTATACTCCGCCACCTGAACATCGGGGCGATTGCTAAGTAGCTCCATAGGAACACCAATCGACAGATGCTCTGGGAACTTGATATCTTGGATCGTGCCACGCTCTATAGGTTGAGCAGGTTGCATCAAGAGTACTCCGATTGTATTTTCAAGCTCGCTGATCTGCTCCTCGATCGAGACAATACTGCTCTCCAACGCCACTTTGCTCGCTTTGGATTGGAGGACTGAAGTTTGATTGAGTCGACCTGCACGCATTAGTGCCTCCATAGTCTTGATATTTTGCCCCCACGCTGTGAGTGTGCGTTGGCTTATCGAGAGTTGGTCGTCGAGCATTACTAGGGTGTAATAGCTATTGGCGATGGTCGAGATGAGCGACGTTTGAACGCTTTGGGCATATGCTCGACTGCTCTCCAAGGCTGCCTTTTGACCCTCCTTTGCATTTCTGAGCTTGCCGAAGATATCTATCTCCCAGCTTGCCGACGCAGATAGCGAATAGCTCATATCCGAACCGCTCTTCGCTGTTGCATCTGCCGAGGCACTGATCGATGGTAGATATGCCATTCGAGCCGTTGATAGGGCTATTTGAGCCTGTTCGACATTGAGTCGCGCAACATTTAGGTCGCTATTGCGCTCCAACGCCGCCTCGATCAAAGATTGCAGCTTAGGGTCGGTGAATAGCTCGCGCCACCCCAAAGAGGCGATATTCGAGCTCTCTTGCGTCGCCTCGATGTAGTTGTATAGGCTATCGACCTCGACAACATCTGTTGGGCGTTGGTACGACGAGTAGATGCCACAGCCGCTGAGCGACATTGCCAATAGTGATAATGTGATTATATTTTTCATTCTCTATTTCTCCTCTCTTTTAGGTATAACATGTTGTGGGATAAGTCGCTCTTGGATATTCTGGAAGATGATAAATAGTGCTGGCACGATAAAGACCAGTGCTATAGTTCCGATCAACATACCTCCCACAACTCCCACTCCAAGCGAGCGGTTACCATTCGCTCCAACACCCGATGCAAACATCAGCGGAAGCATACCAAATATCAACGTCAAAGAGGTCATAAGGATCGGACGCAGACGAACCCTTGCGGCGGTCATCGCAGCATCCACGATACTCATTCCAGCTCGACGACGCTCCGAGGCGTACTCAGTGAGTAGAATTGCGGTCTTAGCCAACAATCCGATAAGCATTATGAGTCCCGTCTGCATATAGATATCGCTTGTGAGTCCAAACATATTTGCGAAGAGGTAGCTTCCTGCAAGTCCAAACGGAACAGAGAAGATAACCGCCAACGGGATAAAGATCGACTCGTAGAGGGCGCAGAGTATCAGATAGACAAATACGATACAGATAATAAATATGATAACTGCTGAATCTGTTGAACCTGCCGCCTCCTCGCGCGAAAGAGAGCCAAACTCATAGCCATAACCTACGGGCAACACCGCATCGGCAACCTCTCGCACCGCATTGATCGCCTGTCCCGAGCTGTAACCATCGGCAGGCACACCATTGACCGTAATCGAAGGGAATAGATTGAAGCGGCTTAAGTTCTGAGCTCCATAGATCTTCTCGATATTGACATATCCACTTACGGGAGTCATCTCGCCGCTGTCGTTGCGAACATACATATTCTCGAGCGACGTGAGATCCAATCTATCCTCGGCAGGTGCTTGGATTATAACACGATAGAGCTTCGAAAATTTGTTGAGGTTCGAGATATAGCTGCTACCTACATAGCTCGAAATTGTGCTCAATACATCTGTTGGGCTCACCCCATTGCGCTTACACTGAGCGGCATCAACCTCGACCGAATATTGAGGGAAACGGGTGTTGAATGAGGTCTGCACTCGTGCGATCTCCTCTCTTGCCTCGAGTGTGCGGATCAACTCCTGAGTGTATCGCTCCAGATCCTCGATCTCGCCACCCTTCTTATCTTGAACATTCACCTCGAAACCATTGCTCGTACCATAACCTGTAATCATAGGCGGAGTCATCGCCATAATCGTAGCGGCCGATATATCGGCTGTTAAGGCGTAGATACGTCCCGTCACAGAGCCAACATCTTGCCCCTCTCCCGCGCGCTCACTCCAATCCTTGAGTCGAACGATAAACATACCAGCGTTACCTCCACTTGTACCCATTCTATTCTGTCCAACGATCATCGTATACGCCTTGATCTCATCTATTGTCTTGATTCTGCTCTCGATCTCGCGAAGGACTTTGTCGGTCTCGAAGCGAGTATATCCTGGAGCGGTCTGCACATTGACAAATATAGTTCCCATATCCTCATTTGGAACAAGGGCTGTCTTTGTGTTGCTTATCATGTAGTATAGTCCACCGCACGCAATAATTACAAAGATCGACGAGAGCCATTTGTGACCTATGAAAAACCTCACAAAATAGCTGTAGTTATTGACTAACTTGTTGAAATTCGCATCAAAAGCGAGGTGGAATCGAGTGGAGAAACTAGCTCTTTCGCCCGACTCAACATCGCGGTGTGGAGTCATAAACAGAGCACACAGAGCTGGGCTCAAAGTCATCGCATTGAGGGTCGAGATCGCCACTGCCACCGCCATCGTAAGTCCGAACTGGGTGTAGAATGTTCCCGTTGTACCCGTCATAAAGCAGACTGGGATAAATACCGCCATAAAGACTATCGTCGTTGTTATAAGAGCCGATGTGACCTCCTTCATTGCATCGACAGTCGCCCAATAAGATGACCTCTCACCCTCATCGAACTTAGTCTGGACAGCCTCAACCACCACAATAGCGTCATCCACCACCGTTCCGATCACCAACACCAACGCAAAGAGCGTAAGCAGATTGAGCGAGAAACCGATAGCGTAGATAAATGCGAATGTTCCAACAAGCGAGACAATAATAGCCGCCGATGGGATCAACGTCGAACGCATATTCTGCAAGAAGATATATACCACCAAAATAACCAGCAAAATAGCCTCGATAAGTGTCCAGAATACATTTGAGAATGAGGCATCGAGGAAATCTTTGGTATTCATCACATCTATCAACTCTAGCCCCTTTGGCAGATCTTCGCGGATCTCATCCAACACCTTATCCACCTCGATTGTGATCTCATTGGCATTCGACCCCGATGTCTGGGCGATCATACTCATACGACCATATTGACCATTTACATTACCAATAATGTTGTAGTTGATAGCTCCAAGCTCGATCGTCGCAACATCTTTTAGTCGCAACACCTCTCCATTTGAGAGCGATTTTACAACCAGATTTTCATAGTCGGACTCCCTCTCTAATCGACCTACATAGCTCAAATCTATCTGAATTGCATTCTCATGCTCCAATCCCAATGTTCCTGTCGATGCCTCGATATTCTGCTCTGAAAGCACTGTTGTAATATCGGATGGCATCAAATCATACGCTGCCATCCTTTTGGGATCTAACCAGATACGAAGCGCGTAATCAGCTCCCATCACATTCATCTCGCCGACACCCTTCACACGAGCGATCTGAGGCTCGATGTTGATCTTCATGTAGTTAGCGATGAATATATCGTCAAAACTGTTGTCGGGGCTATAGAGCGCAACCATCTTGAGGGTACTCGATTGTCGAGTAAAGACCTTTACACCCGACTTTGTCACCTCCGCAGGCAACAGAGACTCCGCCGTACCGACTCGATTCTGAACATTGACCATCGCCATATTTGGGTCAGTACCTTGGCGGAAGTATATGGTGATAGATGCCGTACCAGAGCTACTTGCCGAAGAGGTCATATATAACATATCCTCCACTCCATTTATCGCCTCCTCCAGAGGTACAATCACACTCTTCTGTACAGTCGAAGCCCCTGCACCCGAATATGAGGCACTGACATTGATTGTCGGTGGTGCGATCTCGGGGAACTGCTCCACAGGCAACATCGTGTAACCAATAGCTCCGATAATGAGTATAAAAACCGATATTACAAATGATAATACAGGTCTATCTATAAATCTTTTTGCAAACATAATTACCCCCTATTTAGTTCTCAACCGATGTTCCTTCGCGCACCAATCCAGCACCCTCAGCGATGATCCTATCGCCCACGTTGAGCCCCGATGTTACGATATACTCCTGACCATTGTCGAGTGGATAGATCGTAATCTCGGCAGATGACGCTTTGCCATCAATAACCCTATATGCAAATATCTTGTTCTGAAGCTCATATGTCGCAACCTTCGGAATGACAATTACACTATCCTGATGCGTTGGAACTATAACTGTTCCACTTCCACCATCTCGAAGTAGTCGCTCAGGATTTGGGAATGTTGCTCGAATCGAAACAGCACCTGTTGAGCGATTTACAACTCCACTTATCGCATCGACATCGCCTTTGTGGCTGTAACGAGTTCCATTGTTTAGGATCAACTCCACCTCTGGCATCTGCTCGATTAGGCTCTGTGTCGGGTCGCCACCTTGAGCCATCGTAAGGATCTGAGACTCCGACATCGAGAAGTATGCATACATATTGTTGTTATCCGAGACACTAACCAGAGGATCGGTGATGGATGAGCTAACCAACGCCCCTACTCGATACGAGATCATACCAGCAACACCATCAACTGGGCTCTTGATAACGGTATAAGATAGGTCGTTTTTGGCTGAACTCTCCTGTGCCACCGCCAATGCAAGAGCGGCTTCGGCTATAGCGAGTGAATTTTTGAGCACCGACAACTCCGCTTTAGAGATCACACTCTCTCGAAAGAGCTCCTCGCCGCTCTTGGCATTTATCTTTGCAGTCTCGACACTCGCCTCAGCACTCTTTACATTTGCCGAAGCGACATCCAATGCCGCCTTGTATGGTGCTTGATCGATGATAAATAGGGTCTGCCCAGCCTTGATTCGAGCCCCCTCTTCGATTAATATTTGAGTGATTACACCCGAGACTTGCGGACGAATATCCACAAACTGTTCGCCTTGGATCGAGGCGGTATACTTCTGCTGTAGATCGGCACTACTCAGAGTTAGGTTTAGAGTTTTGTAGCTCTTTGTTGATTGCTGCGCTTGCGACGAAGAGCTGTTGCCACACGAGCTCATCACAGATAGCGAAACGAGCAAAGCGACACCCATAAAAGTTTTTCTTCCGTTCATTCTAAAATTGTTTATTGGTTGTTATCCTAAAGGGACAAATATACATTATAAAAAAGAACTAAGCAATCTTACTCGACAAATAGGTATAATTTACCGATAAAAATATGGTTTCTAAGGAGTGCTAAATATTTTTTTCGAATATTGAAAAAAATATCACTATATTTGTGCAAATCCAAAAAACTAAACAATGAGAAGCAAAACTATTACAACCTTAGCAATTGCAATTCTTATGTCGAGCGGCATAGGCTATAGCCAAGTGACAACGATCCCATCGCCAGTCCCATCGCCTCACAAAGGATCAACCCCAACCGAGGGGTATGTCGATAGCTCGAAGTGGGAGATGGTGTGGAACGATGAGTTCGACTACGAAGATAAAGATCTCGATACAAAGTGGTCATCGGCAAACCACCCATCACTAAATCTACACTGTAGCCGTTGGCGCGAAAATGCTGTGGTGAGCGATGGAACACTCAAACTAAACAACAAAAAAGAGCAGCGTGGAGGACAGGAGTGGACATCGGGAAGCATCTGGACTAAGGAGCACTTCCAGTATGGATACTACGAGTGTCGATACAGATATGCAGCGGCGACATCGACAAACAACTCATTCTGGATAATGACGCGTGGCGATGTGCCAGATGATTACAAACGTTACGAAATTGATATCAACGAGGGGCACTATCCAAATAGCGTAAATAGCAACATCCACAACTGGACAGATATCACAGAGGATGAAAAGGGAAGAAAGACACACCCCCTAGATCCAAAGGCATTTGTCTTCGGAGCGCAGCCCGATTTCCATGTCGAGCTAGAGACACCTATCACCGCTACGAAACTTAGATTTAGCTCTAAGATGCACAACAGCTTCACAATCACCGAGTTTCGCGCACTTAGCGTGGCTGATGAGGGGGCATATCCCAACATCTTAGTACCTGGTGAGCGTCCAACAAATGGAGCTGAGAACTTTCTGGAACTTCCAACAACAAAGCTAAGCAGCAGCAATCCAAATAGCAATATTTTGGCTGTTGTGGATGGAACGTCCAAGAACTGGAGATCGCAAGATGATGGCGAGAAGTGGATCGAGGCGGAGTTTGACTCTCCAAAGACGATCGGCTGCATCCAGTTTAGCAACGGCTGGCGATATAACGATACTTGGAAGGGGCTACTCACAAACTACAAAGTGGAATACTTCAATGGCGAGAGGTGGATCAACATCTCGACAATGGATGTTACCGAGAGTGTCAACTTTGCGGAGGAGTACCATACGCATGGTCTTGAGTGGAACGAGGATGAGTTGATCTTCTACCTTGATGGCAAGGAGATCCGTCGCTCGAAGAATGAGTTCTGCCACTATCCAGCACCAGTATATTTGAGCCTAGCAATCATCAAATGGGATGGCCCACTCGATGTCGAGAACCTCGATGGAACATTCATGGAGGTTGACCACGTAAGAATCTACAAACCAAAGAGGTAAATTTTAAATTTATTAGTGCCAATAGAACTTCCCTAGCACTCCCACGTGAGATACGAAATTGAAAATTTCGTCATCCTGAACTTGTTTCAGGATCTCAGCAAACGACAATACAACCTATAAATGTGCTAAAACACAATGGTTTAATTAATTATGTAGGGATCCTGAAACAAATTCAGGATGACGTTCCTTGCGGAACGTATCTCACGTGGGAGTGCTAGAAAAGTTCTATCGGACGCAAATAAAATAGATTCTACTATCCAACTACAACGAAGCGATAAAAAAGGTCGCCCCAAAGGAGTAATCCTCGGGGCGACCTTTTTGCTCTATTTTACCTACTACTAGTAGTTGCTCTTCACCTCCTCAAGAGAGATACACTTAATACCCATGTTTCTCATATCGAAGATATTTGCCTCAGCAACCTCTGGAGTCTTAGCCGAACAAGCCTCCAAGCAGATTACAGTCTCGTAGTCGTGGCTCATAGCATCTGCGGCAGTACCTCTAACGCAGTTAGGATATTGAGTACCTGCGATCACTACAGTCTTGATTCCCATGCGGCTAAGAACCATATGAAGCTCAGTCTCGAAGAATGCGCTATTGCGACGCTTGCTAACGATGATATCGCCCTCCTCTGGAGTAAGCCCCTCAACGATCTCAGCACCCTTAGTTCCAGTTACGCAGTATCCTGTTTTGCCATCTTTGAATAGCGGAATACGTGGAGCGTCAACATCGACACCTGTGATACGGTGCTCGCGGATAATATGTATAATTGGCCAATCTTTGCTACGACCATGTGCGATCAACTTCTGAATATCTGGGATAGTTGGATATGCTCCATCTACACAAAGTACAGCACCAGGCAATACGAAGTCGTTCTGCATGTCGATCACAAGAACCGCTACATCAGCATCCTCAGATGCCATACATGTCGATGAACTGAATACCGCAGCAACCAATGCTAGTACGCAACTAGCCTTCAAAAATAGATTTTTCATAATAATTTAATGTTTTTATAGTTAATAATGTTTTTTGTTAGAATATGAATAGTTGAAGTTGCAGCCACACTTGGCTATACATTTTGTTCACCAAACTATTCTCACGCGCTATATATGATAGGCGTAGATTGGTGCGATATCCGTTGAAGAAGTAGTTGATACCTCCTCCTACAACACTCTCGTCAGCACCATATTTTGTATCTTGCAGCTCATATTTAACCCATGGCTGCAACTTTGACTCTTTAAAGTAGTAACCTAACTCTGCGAATACTATATTCTGCTCAGGCACAACATCTGCAAATGTGAACTCAGCCTCTAGATCGTCGCCACCAGTCATATAAGAGTATGCAGCATTACATGTCACAGATCCAGCAGAACCCAATGGGACATCGAGGAATGCATCAATACCAAATGCTTTGTATGTACCCTGCGTATCGAAACCAGCTGCGATGGTAAATGTCTCGCCATTTCCTATGTTTGTGCCAGTATATTTATCATCATCCAAGAAGTTATACTGCAAGCGACCAACGTAGCGAAGTGGAGCTGAGTCGGAGTTTGTAAATTCGCGGCGACCCGAGAATGCTCCTACTCGATACTTCAATTTGTCCTCTATGATTGTTCCTGATAGGTTTACTCCGATATCGCGACCACTATCATTGTTCAATGCTCCAGAGGCTGTATATTGGAAGTAACTAAAGTTGTTAGCCATTAATGTACCAGCACCTTGAATACCATTGCGGTTGTATGATACCAATATCTTACCAGCCGATACGGTCAATAAGTCGCTAAATTTATGGTCGTAACGAGCATCAAGAACTTTGATTGACGCGGCTTTGTCTGTTCCCAGTCCAACAGATGCAGTAAGTTCCGACTCAACGAAGAAGTAATCTTTGTCGGTAAGTTTGACATCAAACATAAAGCGAGATCTTAGAAGGTTTGCGCCATAGCTCCAATCAGAGCCATTTTCTACCGCTGTAGAGCCTCCAAATCCAATCTGCTCGGCCGATCCATATGTGTGCATTAATAGCCCCACATTGACATCTGGCTTAACTTGCGCTTCTGCGCTACTCATTGTTGCTGCGCATAGTGCTATAGCACATACAGCTGATTTTGTAAAATTTTTCATTTTATCCATTGCTTTAAATTCCTACATTTTCATAATCTAGTTTGTTTCAATGCGACTGCAAGTAAGTGAAAAAATATGAGCTACAGACCCTTTAAAGGGCGATAAGTTTTATTTGAATAGACCAAATGTGTTAATTTATAACTTTAATATGCTAAAAACTTTCTAATTTATTTTAGTAACGTTCCCATTTTGTCAATCTGACATTTTAGTGTTTTTAGTTAGAAAAAAATTGGGAAATCATGAAACCAGCTTATTGGAGTCCGATAAAACTTCCCTAGCACTCCCACGTGAGATACGAAATTGAAAATTTCGTCATCCTGAACTTGTTTCAGGATCCCTACAAAGAATCTGAAACACTGATAGTTAGGGGTCATGAAACAAGTTCAGGATGACGACTCTGGTGAGTCGAAACGAGCTGCCAACATAAATCGCAAACTTTTTTGGATACCAATATTTTTAATTGGCTATCTTTGAGTTGTAAAATAATTTGGATTTCCGCAATTTATTTTTTATATTGCAACTTCTAACCGTAACCATTAAAAACTATTAATTATCATGAAAAAACTTCTATTCTGCCTTTCGGCTCTCTTT
>JBCQUC010000011.1:0-46498 GCA_047174275.1 Rikenellaceae bacterium
ATTGGTCGCTGCGCTCTACAATTATGGACGGTTATGCAATGGGCGTGGGGTGTTTGATTTTTTGTCGGGTAGTTAGCCATTATACAAAGAACCTGTTTAAATTTTAGCAATAAGAATTTAAACAGGTTCTTAAAATTTAGGCTCTTTATAAAGAGCGCGGATATTCGCTATTGCTTCTCCCAAACTCGTACCCACTCAACCTCCATAGTTGTTGGGAATCCCTCTGGGGTTGCAGCCTCTGGCACTGGGATTCTATCCCCATCTGCATATTTGTGGTGAGGCTTGCGAGGCTCCATTGTGAATGTTAGATTCATCGGCAGGTGCCAATATACATTCTTCTTCGCTCCGATTCGTTGATTATCAACATAGAAGATTATAGAGTCAGGGCGGCTCTCACATGCGTAGATGTGGAAATCCTCGCGAGGATCCCAATCAGCCTCCCAATCAGTCCTACAAAGCTCTGGGTGGGTATTTGGACGCTGCCATGTATCCACTCCATCCTTCATCAGACGCATATGGAGATTACAATCAATTGTGCTAACTGTCGAACCCTTGATCTCACCTTGAGTCAACTCTACAATGTCGATCTCGTTATAGGTAAGCGTATCGCCATTGTGAACCATCTGCTCACCAGAGCTATAGAGCCAAAATGCAGGGCAAACACCAGGGAATACCGATGCCGATTTGATCTTAGCCTCGAAATATCCATAAGTTATCTTGCTCTTTGAGCGTGCGATACCAACCTTATAGAAGTAGTCGACACCTCTATGTTTATGCTCCTCGTAGCGCATCGTAAGTTTTAGCTTACCATCCTCTTGGACTACGCAATCTTTTGCCCACGATCTAACGCCCCATGGAGCCATATCATACTGCCATTTGCTCTCATCGATAGTCTCGGCATCGAACTCATCTGAAAATTCAGAGACCATACTCCAAGACTCTCCATCTTGTGCTATAGGACATGTTATCTGCTCACCAGCAGAGTTGCCACAACTAGCAAAGACCAAAGATAGGGCTGCTAAGGCGAAATACTTTAACTTCATAATTATTTATATTTTAGGAATTATTTAATTTTAGGGATTAGCTTCTTTGGGATATTTAGTTTTTTGTCGTCGCTACCTACAGCAAAGTCGCTTATCTCATATACATTCTGTTCATCCCAGTTGCACTCCATGCGGTTGTCACCCAACACAATGTTTCCTAGTTTATTGCGAAGCCACTGAGCCAACTCTTTGTACTCTTTGGTATATGCCAAATTAACATGCTCCTCTGAATCTACACGAAGATCATACAACGCCATATTTGCCTCCTCTGGAGTACACTCCAATGCCCATTTAACATCTGCATTTGGGTTCTTCTTGTCGAGCTTCTTTCTGCTCTGCATCGAGAATGCGAAATCCTTAGAGCGAAGATATGCGCGAGGCCCACCCATTACGCTTGTCTCGCCTAGAACATAATCGCGAGGTTTGATCTGCTCGTTTGCAGTCTGTACCATATCTCGACCATCAAGATAGTCAAATCTAGGGTCTGAGAGGTCAAATCCAGCTGCTGAGATAAATGTTGGAGCGAAATCGACATACTCCAAGAAATCTGTAACGACCTTTCCAGCAGGGAAGAGCGTCTTATCCGAAGAGACTGCGATTACAGCTGTTTGATTACTCTTGACATAGTTCGAAGCCTTGAAGGTTACACCCTGCTCTCCCAAATGCCAACCGTGGTCACCACACGCAACAACAATAATATATGGTTGATTCTTCTCAGCACAGTAAGCCTTGAACTTATCCACAGCCTCTCCTATCAACTGGTCACCCATTGCACAGAATGCGTAGTAGTCGCGAATAAACTGCACTTTATCTTCGTGGCTAAGTCCCTCGCAGCTATAATTCTTAAACCAGCCATCGAGCTGAGATGGTCGACCATCCTTATCCTCTTGAGTGTACTCTGGTACATTGTAATCTCTATTGAGGAATTGGTCACGGTACTCCTTAGATGGCATCACAGGTGTGTGTGGGAAGTGGAATCCAAGGTTTATAAATTGAGGCTTCGAGCTATCTGGGCCATTGACTTGACGACCATTTAGGATCTTGTATCTCTCGTCGGATTTGTCCATAAATGTCAAGAACTCATGCGCAATACGTCCATCAAGGGTGCGATCTGTAGGCATTGGGCTCTCTCCTGCAAGGATCTCCGCATTGTTTTTGCCATTTGGCATAACGATAACCTTGTGTAGATCTCTGAAGAAATCCTGAGTTTTGAGGTCTCGCTCCGATAGCAATCCATCTTTGCGATCGACATAGTATGAGATAGATGTTCCATCTGGATAGTACCAATGATGGACTGTTCCTGCTGGTAATCCAGCTTGGTAAACCGACTGTTTGAAGTGATCTGCCAACTCCGAACGCTCCAAATCGGACTCCATTGTGATCTTTTCGTCGTAGATTGATGGATTGTCAGGGTCTACAAACCCCATCGGTTTTTTGTATTTGTAGATACGAACACCCATCTTTCCAAAGAGCGTTGTCTGGTAACCAGCCTCACGCATAACCTGAGGCATAATCATCTGAGCGTTGTCGTTTGTATTGTGAGCTAGCACAAAGTCGTAGATACCACTATGGTGTGGATAGCGACCTGTGTGCATAGATGCTCGCGAAGGGGCACTAACTGGGCTATTGCAGAATGAGTTGGTGAATAGCACACCCTCCGCTGCCAGTTTGTCGATGTTTGGTGATGAGACATATCCAAGAGCACTCTCGCTCTTGCCTGTCGTTGCACGATTCCAACACGCCAAAGCGTCTGCTCGTTGGTCATCTGTGACTATCCAAAGGATGTTAGGTTTTGTCTCTGTAGCAGATAGTGCTACTGTTGGAAGTCCAAGGAGCAGCATTGGACTCAATAATTTCGCATTCATAAGTATTGATAGGTTGTTTAGTTATATATATGGTACAAATATACACAAAATAGATTGAAAAAATATTAGTGTCCGATAAAATATTTTTCAACCTTTGTAATAATCACAATTATAGCGACTTACAAAGGTTTTGCAAAATGAGTGCTTACTTTTATTAGCAGTCCCACTTGAGATACGAAATTGAAAATTTCGTCATCCTGAACTTGTTTCAGGATCTCTGCAAATAATCTAAAACTCTGACAGTTAGGGATCCTGAAACAAGTTCAGGATGACGACTCTTTCAGAGTCGAAACGAGGTGCCAATACAAATTGCAAACTCTAATAATTGAAAAACAAACTATTGCTGTGGAGATTGTTGATAGGTGAATGAAATTTTGAAGATAGCGTAAAGTGCTCTGAAAGGAGCATACTTACGGTATGTGACTGAAGAGTGCTTTGCGTTATCTTCGAAATTTCGCCGCCTTGCAACAATCTATTGTAGCTCTAGTATTTGACTCTCCATTGTCAATAGATCTATCGTAAAGAGTCTATTTCGAAGAGGAGTGCCACAACCAGTTATAACCTTTATAACCTCAGCTGCTTCGATAGATCCTACAACACCTGGGACAACCCCCATAACACCCGACACCCCCTTTGGTAGATCTATTAGAGCCTCCCTGTCGGGATATAGATCAATATAACGCACTCCACCTTGATAGTTGAAGAGTGATACTTGACCATGAAACTCTCCAATTGAACCATACACATATGGTATATTGAGTTCAGCGCATACCTCGTCAATTAGATATCGAGTCTCGAAGTTGTCGCATCCATCCACAATAATATCATACTTCGAGGCGATCTCTTTGGCGCACTGTCTATCGAAGAGCATATTATAACTATCTATCTTGACCTCAGAGTTTAGCCCCTTTAGTCGACGTTTGGCACACTCTACCTTCGCCTCTCCGATCTCGCTTTCGCGGTAGAGCACTTGGCGTTGTAGATTACTCTCGCTCACCACATCACCATCGATAATCCCAATGCAACCAACTCCAGCCGCCGTTAAATAGAGCGCAATAGGAGAGCCTAAGCCCCCCACCCCAACAAGCAACACCGATGCAGCGTGGAGCTTTTGTTGCCCCTCCACGCCGATCTGTGATAACATAGTATGTCGACTATAACGCTCCATAGGATGATCTGTCAAATGATGCGTCCCAATCCTTCCAGACTGTCTCGTATCCAACTTTGTGGATCGCCTCCTGCACCTCGAATGGAGATCTTTGGTCGCTCACCTCGAACTGCTCCAGAGCCTGAGGGTAGGTTGCATATCCACCTGGTTCGGTCTTTGATCCTGCACTCATAGATGTCACACCAAGAGTTGCGATATTGTCGCGGAACGGTGCCTCTTCGCGAGTAGAGAGTGAGATATCAACATCGTGGTCGAAGATTCTAAATGCAAACATCAACTGAGCCAACTCCCTGTCGCTAATGACAACATTTGGTTGGAAATGCCCCTCTGATGGGCGTATACGTGGGAAGTTGACACTGAACTTAGTACGCCAATAGTTGCGCTGTAGATGGCGTAGATGGAGTGCCATCATAGAGGTATCTGTTCTCCAATCTTCGAGTCCGATCAAGACCCCCATTCCGATTTTATGAAGCCCAGCCTCACCCATTCTATCAAATCCATTTACCCTCCACTCGAAGTTTGACTTCATTCCTCGCGGATGGTAGGTTTTGTATCTATCTCGATTGTATGTCTCCTGAAAACAGATCACACCATTGAGTCCAGCTCGCCCTAATCTCTCATACTCCTCCGCCTTTAGGGGCATAACCTCAAGTGTTAAATTCGAGAAATATGGACGTGCGGCGCGTAACGCACCCTCCAAGTACTCAACACCTGCAACGCGAGGGTTCTCACCAGTCACCATCAATAGATTCTCGAATGGCCCAATCTTTTTGATCGCTTTGAACTCCTCTACCATCTCCTCCTCGGTGAGGATAACACGCGCAATTGGATTATCGTGTTGGAATCCGCAATATACACAGTGGTTTGTACATGAATTTGTGATGTATAGAGGTACATACATCTGGATCGTCTTACCAAATCTCTGCTGAGTATATTTGCGACTTAGAGCCGCCATCTGCTCAAGATATGGTGCAGCAGCTGGTGATATTAGAGCCATAAAATCTCTGACGCTACATCTACCTTTGCGGCTTAAGGCTCGCTCCACATCGCTCGCCTGCATTGAATATATTAGATCGGTTGTCTCTTGCCAATCGTGCTTTAATAACTCCTCGGAAAAACTCATAATATTTTACTATATTTAATCAAGGAATGATGTTAGTGGGCTACTTGCAACCGCCTCGATCTGCTGTGTTCCCAATCCAGCCTCATAAGCCATTCGTCCAGCCTCTACAGCATCCTTAAACGCCTTAGCCATCATTACTGGGTCGCCAGCTACAGCGATAGCGGTATTTACAAGGACTGCATCGGCACCCAACTCCATCGCCAAAGCAGCGTGGCTAGGTGCTCCGATACCAGCATCAACAACAACTGGAACATGGCTCTGCTCGATAATCAACTCAATAAAGTCGCGCGTAAGCAGACCCTTATTGCTACCAATTGGTGCTGCGAGTGGCATTACAGTGGCTGCTCCAGCCTCCTCCAAACGCTTACACAATACAGGGTCAGCTTGAACATATGGCAACACCACAAACCCCATCTTCACAAGTGCCTCTGTAGCCTTTAGTGTCTCGACTGGATCTGGTAGAAGATAGCGAGGATCGGGATGAATCTCCAACTTTAGGAAGTTCGTACCAAATACCTCTCTTGAAAGTTGGGCTGCAAAGATCGCCTCTTCGGCTGTTCGCACTCCCGAAGTATTTGGAAGAAGTTGTATATGGTCTGCCATCACCCCCTTCAACATCTCGTCACTCTTGCTCTCCTCTTCTCCTAGCTCGATCCTCTTCATTGCGAGGGTCACCATTTGAGTCTCTGATGCAAGTATCGCTTCGCGCATTACGCTGTTTGAACTAAATTTGCCTGTGCCGACAAATAGACGCGACGAAAACTCTCGTCCGCCAATAACTAATTTACTCATATTATTCTTTTAGGGGTGTGTTTTTGCCCCGATTCTATTTTGATTAACCTCCGTATGTTGCGCGTATTACAGTCACTTTATCACCGCTTTCGAGTGGGGTTGTACTCCACAAATCGCGTTTTATGATGCGATTGTTTATAGCTATGGCTATCCCCTCGGGTTTGATCTTTTGATCTGCTAATAGTTCAAGTAGCGAAGCCTCATCTTTGATTGTGAGTGCCACTTGATTTAGAAATATCTCCATTTGACTCCTACGTTTAAGTTCGTTTTTGCAAAGGGTATCACTCCAATACTCTGAGATAGAGTCTGCGTAGGATTTTGAGTTCTATTATTTGTGAAGAGAGCAGGCATCTTAATCACCATCTTGAACAGACAAAATCCCTACGTTGGCACTATCCAACAGGTTCATAGGGTATCATCTCAGCCAATATAAATGTGGCACCCCCTTTGTCGAGTGACAAACTTACAAAAAAATATCGAGAAAAAGAGGAAACCGATTAAATAAATTTTGCTCTACTCCTTGAGCTTTGTATCGATGATGATCGTTACAGGACCATCATTCAGAAGATCACACTTCATATCTGCACCAAATCGACCAGCAGCTGGCTCTTTGCCCATCAATCGAGCGATCTCACACTTAAACTTTTCATACATAGGCTCAGCAAACTCACCCTTAGAAGCACGTATATACGAAGGACGATTCCCCTTGCGCGTAGAGGCGTGAAGCGTGAATTGACTCACCACAATCACCTCTCCTTTAACATCCTGCACCGAGCGATTCATAACACCATTCTCATCATCGAAGATCCGCATATTGACCACCTTTTGAGCCAACCAGCTAATATCTGCATCGCTATCATCATCCTCGACTCCAAGCAGAAGCATCAACCCCTTTCCAATCTTTCCGACACTCTCTCCCTCGACAACCACTTCAGCTCGCGAGACTCGTTGTAGTACTATTCTCATAAAACAGTTATAAAATATTTTGTAATGTCTGCAAATATAGGGATGTTTGATTGCAAATGTGTAAATAAATAGCTATTTTTGTTGAATACTATGGCTTATTAAGTAGTGTAAAATAATTATTGGTGTGTTTTTAAGAGTGCTATTGAAGATGAGATTTTTTGCTATTAAATTGAAAATATAGTGGTTCTATATTGAGATTTAATAGTGAAAAATATCACTCCAAGAGTGCTTTTAAAAATATGGCAATAATTGTTTTTCACTACTTAAATCTAATGACAAACAAACTTTAAAGAATTATGGGTAAATTTCGACGACTGAGGGTAACCTTTGCGACACTTTTTTTAATAGCGGCAACTCTAATATTTGTGGACTTCACAGGTAGTGTTCACTCGTGGTTGGGGTGGGTCGCAAAGATCCAATTTATCCCTGCTCTATTGGGACTTCATGTTGTTGTGGTGGTCGGGCTACTCCTTCTCACAGCTCTCTTTGGGCGACTATACTGCTCTGTGATATGCCCATTGGGAATCTTTCAGGATCTAGCCTCTAGATTTGCATCTATCTCGAATAAAAAACGCAAATTTAGCTACACTCCAGCTAAGAGTATCTTGCGTTATAGCGTTCTCGCACTCTTTGTTGTGAGCTTCTTTGCAGGTATAGGCTCTTTGGTTGCGCTTCTAGAGCCATATAGTGCCTTTGGACGTATAGCATCTAACCTTGTCGCTCCACTCTACAAATGGGGAAATAATCTACTTGCATACTTTGCGGAGCGTGCCGATAGCTACGCCTTCTACACTACAGATGTTATTGTAATGGGAGGTGGAGTTCTTGTGGTATCGATCATAACTCTGTTGGTCGTTGGTTATCTTGCATGGCGTAGCGGTCGTACATATTGCAATACAATCTGCCCAGTGGGGACAATCCTTGGTTTTGTCTCTCGATTCTCTATCTTGAAGATCGTTGTCGATAATGAGAAGTGTAATGGCTGTAGAAAGTGCGTTAGAGAGTGTAAATCATCGTGTATCACAGCGGAGAGCCGCGAGATTGACTATAGCCGCTGCGTGGTGTGTTTCGACTGTATAGATAGCTGTAAGCAGGGGGCAATCTCATATGGTTTGCGCACCAAAAAGAGCGAAGCTAAAGTGGCTGACAAGGTAGATAACTCACGCCGAAATATGTTGGCTGTGTCAGCTACACTCCTCGCAACAACAGCAATTAAAGCGGAGGAGAAGATGATCGATGGCGGTTTGGCAACTATCGAAGATAAGAAAATTCCAGTTCGTCAGACTCCAATTATCCCTCCAGGCTCTATTAGCATGAAAAACTTCTCGAAGAGCTGTACAGGGTGTCAACTGTGTGTCTCGGTCTGTCCAAATCAGGTATTGCGACCAGCAACAGGTTTAACGAACTTTATGCAGCCAGAGGTCTCATACGAGCGTGGATATTGCCGTCCAGAGTGTACGAAGTGTTCGGAGGTCTGCCCAGCAGGTGCAATCCAAAAGATCGATCGTGCAGAGAAATCATCTATTCAGGTTGGACATGCGGTATGGATCGAGAAGAACTGTGTGGTTTTGACCGATGAGGTGTCGTGTGGCAACTGTGCTGCTCACTGCCCAACAGGAGCTATAATGATGGTTAAGGCTAACGACCAAGAGAGATATGGCAAGCGCGAGATTCCAGTCATCAACACATCGAGATGTATCGGTTGTGGAGCGTGTGAGAATCTTTGTCCTGCGCGTCCATTTAGTGCAATATATGTTGAGGGACACTCAACGCATGGTACAATCTAATAAATGACGTTGCGATATGACAAAGATTAATAAAAATATAGATAGAAGAGGTTTCTTGAAGATGGTTGGTAGTGGAGCTGCCGCTGTTTCGTTGGCTAGTTGTAAACCTCAGAGCACAAACAACTCTAATAGCACACAGGAGTCTGGAGACAAATCAGCTGGAGAGTTGGAGTACAGAGTTAGTTGCAATACAAAAGATAGGGTGTCTCTTTTGGGATATGGTTGTAACCGATTCCCTACACTTGATACCCCCGAGCCAGATGGTTTTAAGATCGACCAAAAGGCGACCAACGAGATGATCGACTATGTCATGGAGCGTGGTGTCAACTTTTTTGATACCGCACCACCATATGCGCAAGGTTGGTCGGAGAGAGCTTTGGGGGCAGCGTTGAGCCGACATCCTCGCGAATCATATTTCATAACGACAAAACTATCAAATTTTGCAGCGCGTTTAAAGACCAAAGAGGGGGCAATCGAGATGTATAAAAAATCATTCGAGTCTCTTCAGGTTGACTATATCGACTACTACCTCTTGCACTCAGCAGGTGGCGGTGGCGAGGCTGGTTTTAACTCTCGCTTCCTTGACAATGGACTTCTTGACTTCTTTGTTGAGGAGCGCAAGGCGGGTCGCATTCGTAACTTTGGATTTTCGTTCCATGGAAGCAAAGAGACTTTTGACTATATAATGTCTCTACACGAAAAGGTGAGGTGGGATTGTGCTATTATCCAGCTCAACTATAAAGATTGGAACTACGCAGATGAGACGATGAAGAATGCAGTTGATGCGTCGTATCTCTACGCCGAGCTCGAAAAACGCAATATCGATGCCGTAATCATGGAGCCTATTTTGGGTGGACGATTGGCGACGCTTCCAACATACCTTAATAATATGCTGCTTGCAGAGCGACCTACAGCGTCGACCGCTTCGTGGGGCTTTAGATATGCTGGATCGTTCCCAAATGTTTTGTCTGTTTTGAGTGGAATGACCAAATATGAGCATGTTCGCGAGAATGTGGGGACATACTCACCTCTTGAGAAGATCTCGGAGAGGGAAAACGCGCTCTTGATGGATGTTGCGAAGAAGATGATTGAGTTCCCGATTGTTGAGTGTTCGACCTGTCAGTATTGTATGCCTTGCCCCTATGGAGTCGATATCCCATCGATATTTACCCACTTCAATAAGTGTATCTACGAGGAGCAATACCCCCAAAGCACCCAAGATGCGAACTACTTCAAGGCACGTCGCGAATTTTTGATTGGATATGATCGAGCTGTCCCAAAGTTGCGCCAAGCAGACCACTGTATTGGTTGTAATAAGTGTGTGTCGCACTGCCCAAATAGTATCGACATCCCAAAGCAGATGCGTAGAATAAGTGCCTATGTTGAGGCGTTGAAAAAGGGTGATTTCGATAGTGTCAATAGCGATGAATTTATTATGATGGCGATCTGCGAGAGGTTAACCAAGGAGGAGGCTTCGGCTGTAGTTGCAAATGGCGATGATGTGCGTAGCTTCACTCAGCAGGGTGTTGCGGATCTCTATGACCTATTAAAGAGTGATCCTAAGTTTTTAGAGGGGGCTCTCGTTGCAGATAAAATTGTTGGAAAGGGTGCTGCGGCACTTCTGATTAAGGGAGGAGTAAAAAAGGTCTACGCCAACACCATTAGCGATGGAGCGTTAGCACTATTTTTCAATGAGAGTGATATCATTGTAACATACAACGAAAAAGTGCCATACATCAAGAATCAGACGAAAAAGGGTTGGTGTCCACTCGAAGAGTTATGTAAAGAGGAGACCACAGTCGAGACCATACTACCTAAAATAGACTCATTTATCAAGGAGAGTAAAGCTGCAAAATAACTCAAAAATAACTTCGATATAAAACTATTAGTGTCCGATAAAATATTTTTTATTTTTTTTGTAATCATCACAATTATAGCGACTTATAAAGGTTTTATAAAATGGAGACTTACTTTTATTAGCAGTCCCACGTGAGATACGAAATTGAAAATTTCGTCATCCTGAACTTGTTTCAGGATCTCTACAAAGAATCTGAAACACTGATAGTTAGGGATCCTGAATCAAGTTCAGGATGACGACTCTGGTGAGTCGAAACGAGGTACCACCATAAATCGCAATTTTTTATCGGACGCTAATAATATAAAACTTAAACAGTTTCTCAGTCAATTCATAAAACGACAATATCCGACCACAGATCTACTCTGCAATCGGATATTGTCGTTTATTGAATTATAGCTTATTACTATTTCTTCATTCTCTCAAGTGCATCAGCCTTCTCTTTTGCCTCCTTAGCAACTGAGCTTCCAACATGCGCTTTTTTGTCTGATCCTGCAACTGGTGGCTTTGCAAGTCCTCCACCTGTATTGAATGTCTGAGTATTCTCCAATCCCTGCTTTCCTGCACCCTTCTCCATCAAAGTGATGAGCTCTGGCATGTGTGCTTGGTAGACACGGCGTGGTAGAACATCATTCGCCTTACATACAGATGCTGCAAGACCAACAACCTCACCCATCATAGCTGTTGTACGCATAACTCGAACCGTACCAAGTGCCATATGCGTTACACTGATGTTACGTCCAGCCATAAATAGGTTGTTTACGTTACGAGAGTAGAAGCAACGATATGGAATAGGATAAGGGTATACCTTATTGTGCATAGATAGCGACTTAAACTCGTTTCCTGGGAAGAACTTAGTATTCGATGGATCTGGATAGTGAAGATCTACAGACCATGTAGTAGCAGCAGTTCCATCCGACATCACGTTATAATCAAGGACATCATTTCCGTTTAGGATATAATCACCCAACAATCGACGAGACTCACGCTTTCCAGCGACATAAGCAACCCAATCCAATTGACGATTTGTATACTCATGCTTAAGTCCAGACTTATTCTTAAGGAATGACCAGTTCGAGAAGATAATCATCATACCATAGTCACGGATATACTCACTCTCATAGACTTGGTCGTATGCCATTCCTGTCTCCCAAGTCCACTCACCCATTACAACAGGCTCCATGCTCTCGTTTGTGAACTCAACACCATACTCGAAAACTGGGAACTTAGATGGTGCATCACACTCCTTAGAGTACCACTGTACAGATGATCCCATTGTGATCTTATCAGCCACCTCTGGAGCCTCTGACTCGTTGTACTCCGATTTAGCCTCGCGACCCATTCTGAAATCTGCACCTGCCAAAGCACCTACAGTACCATCTCCTGTACAGTCAGCAAATAGATCAGCCTTGAAGAGAGTCTCCTCACCTGTCTCGATATGCTTTGAGATAACTGCCTTGATGATATCGCCATCCATTACAACCTTAATCATGCGGTTGTTTGCGAATAGCTCGATATTTTTCTCTGCATCGATGAAATCTTGCTTAGCCTCATCCTCATAGTACTCTGCTGGCTGAGCATTTCCACCACGTTTGTGACCAAACTCCTTAACCAAGTTTCCTAGATTAGGGTATGGACCTTTATCAAGGCTACCACCCAAGTGTACACGGATCTCAGAGCTGTTACAACCTCCAAGGATAGGACGGTCGTTGATAAGAGCGACATGCATACCCTCGCGAGCAGCTGCTACAGCAGCACACATACCTGCAACTCCTCCTCCAACTACAACAAAATCAAACTCCTTTTTGATCTGTGGAACATCTGACATCCCCTGCAAATCGCGGCGGAAAGCCTCCAAAGCCTTCAAGTTCTGTGGAGGTGCTAGCTGATCTGTTGAGAGGTAGATAGCATCAACACGACCATTGAAACCTGTCAAATCCTCCAATGCAATAGTGTGGCTACCCTTAGACAACTCACGTGCTCCAGCATACTGCCACATCCACTCGTCGCCAGCTGTACCCAACTCTTTACCAACACTCTTACCATTAATAGCCACCTTAAATGCTCCTGGGCCTGCTCCGTCATACCATGGAGATGTCCAGTTGTAGGTACGTACATAGACGTGGTACTTACCATCTTCGCAGATATTAACTGTCGACGATGCACTCTCTACAGGTACTCCCATACCGTGTGCCATCAAGTATGGAGATCCCATTAGATCCATAAATTGTTGGTCTACAACCCAACCACCTTTGTTGCTGAAGTTCTCAGCCTCAACAAAGATATTTGTAGCAGCTACTGCATTTGACGCTGTCGCAACAAGTGCCAACGCTAAAGCTGCCGATGAAAAGATTCTCTTTATCATAACTTCTTCTTATTTAATTGTTTTTTACTCCTCTTTTGGTTCTACAACATGCTTTTTGATGTTGAGTGGAATCTGTACATTGAACGAGTGACGTTTGAAGCCCTCTAAAGTGTCAGCTGCGCACAATAGCAAAAGTGGCTCACCATTCTCAATATATACCTGTGGACGCTCCAAGTGTGCTAGTTTTTGGTATTTACCATCCTCCCAAGTGATCTCAAGATCAGAGACCTCATTATAAGGAGCCTCAGCCCAATCAAAACCATCTACTGACTCATAGTGCATAAGTGAGAATAGTCGCTTACCATCAATCTCCTTGATACGTTTTACAATTGCGCGATACTTACCATCAGCATACCAGATGTATGGATCTTCTGCTGCAAAACGCTCTCCCTCATAGTGGAAAACCAACTCTTTCGCCTTGGTGATCTTTCCTGTTGGAGAGTCCGATGTTGCCGCCATATGGACTACTGGTCCTCCACTCGGAAGTTTGAGTCGAGCACTTACACCTTTGTAGACAAACAACATTCCACCATCTGGACGTTGACAAACCGATGGGTTCGATGTCATCAAACAGTCATACGCCTCTGGATCATCCGTAACGTCGATAAGTGGCTCATCGAAACGAGTCCATGGTCCATATGGAGACTCCGCTACAGCTACACCGATACGTTGATTGTTGCGATGCTGCCAGTTGATAACCTCTCTCTTGTCTGGTTCGCATGTCACCTCGCCATCTCCAGTGTTACCCATATAATATAGGTAGTATTTGCCATCTATCTTCTGAATTGTTGGATTGTGTGTACACCAACCATCCCAATACTCCTTGCCACGACGAGGAAGCGATATATCTTGGAACTCCCATGGTCCATATGGAGAGTCCGATGTTGCATGTGCAATCTCAGAATCTACGACCCAAGACCAACCCAAACTTTTAGGCCATCTAGAGTAGAACATATGGTATAGATTGTCATCTCCCTTAACGAGCGATGCTCCCCAGACACTCCAAGTTGTGTCATCTCCATTTTTGTATACCGCACTCATCGGAACTTTACCCAACGATATCTCGTAGGTTATATTCTCTGGTGTCGAAGGTGTTGTAGCACAGCTACATAGCATTGCAATGCAGGCTGCTGATGTTAATAGTCTTTTTATCATAGGTTTATTTAGTTGTATGTTTTGAGAGGGCACTCTTTACTAGCGCATTGTCTGGTAATTTTGCACCTAATTTGCTCTTCTCGATTGTAAATTGGATATTTTGATCCCCCTCGTTAAGCAGTGTCATTGAGTTAAGTATCAATGCCGCCTCGACAGGGTCACTAACCGAATACAAAGCCTCAACCATTACACTCTGTGGTTGATCAAATCCATATAGCGCAAGATACTCCGCAGCACGAACTCTATTCACAGCCTCTGCATCGTTTTTCGCAATATCTCGTATCGTTGCAACGAACTCCTTAGCCTCTAGACCAAAGCTACTACATACATTCAACGCCCAATATCTATCCAACATATCGCTGCTGCCAAGGGCTTTTTGGATACCCTTTTTCGCTTTGTCGTAGCTCTCAAGTTGAAGGTTTGCAACATTTAGATACTTTGTAATCCTCTTGCTATTCTCAGCTCCATAATTAGTTGATGCAGCTCCAGCCTCTCGAATCCATAAGTACTCTGGTATAAGTCCTATATCATGATTCTCCACCTGCCACTTAATCATCTCTTTGCGAAGCGATAGAAGAGTATTTTGCATCGACTTATCCTTCGAGAGATCGTTCAACTCATACGGGTCAACACTCAAATCGAACAACATCTCAGCACCCTTTGGCTCGAAGAACTTCTCTTGAGTAGCGTTCAACTCCCCAGCTCTATGCATCTCGCGTAGCTCTTGGAATGTTGGTAACAGATATCTATAATCGTTACTCAAAGCGTCGAAGTTGAATGGCTGGAATGATCTGACGTATTTGTAGTTACCCTTACGAACAGATCGTACCATATCATACTTCTCACCCATTCTGTCGGCATATCCAAAGAGCAGATCATCCTCCTTGCGATCCCAGATAGGCTTTCCATCCATCTGTTTTGGGATCTCAACCCCAGCCATCTCCAAAATTGTTGGAGCGAGATCGACAAAGCTCACAAATCGCTGATCTCTAGAGCCGAAATCGACATCGAGCATATCTTTGTATTTTTCAGGGAATCGAACAACAAGCGGAACATTGAGTCCCATCTCTGTAAGATACCCCTTACTATTAGGCATAATTCCACCATTATCACCATAATACAAGATAATAGTGTTGTCAAGGAGTCCATCCTTTTCGAGCTCTGCAACCACAGCTCCCACTTTGGCATCCATCTGCTCGATTCGCTTACAATAGAATATGTATGCAGTACGGAAGAGCTCCGTATCGGGATAGTTTGGCTGAAGATGCAGACCTGTCTCTGGCATATAATCACCAATCTCCTTCTGCATAGCCTCCACTGTCTTTATCATCTGACCTTCGTGGGTGTCACCAAGGTTATGAACATAGTAGAATGGTTGCCCCTCAGCACGATTTCGCCAAGAGCCCTTTCTTGAAGAGTCATCCCAAACATCGTCACCCTTGATTATATTGTAATCCTCCTTCGCATTATTTGCGGTGTAGTAACCAGCATCACGAAGATAGGCAGGGAACATTCTCATTCCATCTGGCATATCCACCATCATCTCTCCACGGTGGTAGTGGCTAGCCGAACGCACTCCATAACAGCCCGAAATAAGGGTTGAACGGGCAGCACTCGACACTGGAGCGTTGCTAGAGCAGTTCTCAAAGAGCACACCCTCAGCCGCTAAAGCCTCGATTGCAGGGCTCTTTGTACCCATTCCCTCACAAAAGAGCGACATATACTCTTTGTTGTTATCCTCCGAGACGATGCAGACAATATTTGGTCGAATACTCTCCGCTGCACAACTAAGTGTGCTAGCTACAGGAAGTGCTATAGCTGTGTATTTTAGATACTTTTTCATATCTAGTATGTGGTTATTTAGATTTAGCCTCTTCAATTCGTTGTTTACGAATGTTGCTTGGTAGCGGTTGACTCAAATACATCTCTGGAGTTGGATGAGGTCTTGTTGTCTGGAACACCTGCTCATCGACATCTTGCACCAATGAACAGTCAAATCGAATGATCTCTGAGTGGTATGGACGAGAAGTTCCCATCGCTGTAGAGTGACATACACCCCACTCAATACCCTGACCATCAGTTGTGTTTGTAAATGCGTCGGCACAATATGGAGCTGCGGCAACTGGTGGCAACTCTACAATTGACGAGATCTTAAAGTTGATCCAATCCTCTGCATATTGAATTGTATTACGCTCCAAACCATCTGTCGTCACAATAGCTGCTAGACCCTCCTTAAATGGGAATACAGAGACCTCATGTCCCGATGCCAAGACTGGATTCTTTGGATGGTGTGTAAATGGACCCTCTGGGCTATCGGCAGTTGCCAAACCATTTCCAACCCATAATCTATCTGGACGGTTGAATGCTGACTTATAATAGATATAGATCTTACCTTTGTGTACCAATGGGAATGGATCGTGGATAGCAAATTGATTCCAAGCTCCAGGCTCTCCTGTTGGGATCACCTCACCCTCATAGTGAGTCCACGGGCCATCAGGTGAATCAGAGTATGACATTGAGACTGGGCAATAATCACCCTTCAAGCCACTTGGCTCTGAGAATGCTTGGTAGTAGAGGTAGTATTTGCCCTTCCACACCAAGATATCTGGAGTCGATACAGAGCGGTGTCCAGCCATCGGCTTCTTTGGACGCTCAACAGCTACACCCTGCTCCTCCCATTTGAAGCCATCGTAACTTGTTGCATACCAGATCTCCGAAAGATCCCAATCTGTAGATGGAGTCTCATCATCGCATTTCGCTGCGTTCGAAGCTCCGATTGGTGCACACTTCGTATGGCGGCGAGTATACCACATATAGTATTTGTCGCCGATCTTGATGATCTTCGATGGATCGCGACGAGATAGTGTAGCATCATCTGGATACTCTAACCCCTCGAGTTTTGTATATTTGAAATTGGTAAATAGCGGATTCTCCTCTGGACGATATCCATCCATATAGTTCGTAAGGACTCTCTCTGTTGATTCGCTCAGATTGTACTTTGAGACAGTCTCATCTGTGACTGTGTAGGGAAAAGCTGTTCCGTTGTACTCCTCGACCTCAGCTCCACAGAGTTGGTTGCAGTTGAATGCCACCATAGCGATAGCAGCAAATGATGCAATCTTTTTCATTTTGGGTTAGTTTTTAGTTAGCAGATAGTTGTATCACTACACAGATAGTGAAATAAATTTGAGTTACAATAAAATTACCTCACAAATTATCTTGTTGATTGATGCAAAGATAACTAATTTACACAAATAAAAAGAGTGGTGAAAAGAGTCTTTTTTGCATTGTATTTGATAACAACGCACTCTTTTCACCACCTTGCAAATTTAAATACCACCCTATAACCTACATGGTTAGCAGTTTTTTACTCCTCACAATCCTCTTCGAGGTTGTCATCCCAAAGATAGTGTTTTGTTTCAGCTGCCGCAACACCCGAAAGAGCGATAAGTGATATGATATTAGGGAGTGTCATAAAGACATTCATAACATCGGCGATATTCCAAACAACACGAAGGTTCATCACCGCACCACAGAATACAACAATAATCCACAAAATCCTAAACCACTTAATAGGCTTCATACCACCCAAATATTGCACCGCCTTTTCAGCGTAGTAGCTCCATCCCAAAATCGTCGAGAATGAGAATGTCGCAAGACACAACATTAGAATTATATTACCAACATATGGGATCTTCGAAAATGCAAGCTCCGTGAGCAGGGCATTGCCCGTAGGTTCAATTTCAGGAGTTGCGATAACACTACTAACCAAGACAATACCAGTCACTGCACATATGATTACCGTATCCCAGAATGTTCCTGTAGATGAGATCAACGCCTGCCTTACAGGGTTACGGCTCTTTGCGGCAGCAGCGACAATTGGTGCAGATCCCATTCCCGACTCATTTGAGAATAGACCTCGCGCAATACCATAACGAGCGGCGGTTATAATTGCCGTTCCAACAAATCCGCCACCTGCAGCCTGAGGAGAGAATGCCGAAGAGACAATCAGACTAATAGCCTCCGAAAGGTATGGAGCATTAATAAACAGTATGTATATGCAACCACCAAGATAGAGAAGAGTCATAAATGGGACTAACTTTGCACATACATTTGCAATACCCTTCACTCCAAATATTGTCACCCAAGCCACCGCAATCGCAATGAGTGCTCCACTAATATATTTCGAGAGACCGATCGTATCCGACATCACCGTTGCAAAGGCGTTTGACTGCACAGAGCTACCAATTCCAAACGATGCAAGTATTGTAAAGATAGCAAACAAAACTCCGAGCCACCTCCATTTAGCACCCATTCCATGTTCAATGGCATACATCGGGCCTCCAATCATCGTTCCATCATCGCTCTTTTTGCGATATTTAACCGAGAGTAACGCCTCAGCATATTTTGTGGCGATACCCAGAATACCAGACATCCAACACCACATAACAGCTCCTGGGCCACCCAAAGCCACCGCTGTTGCAACTCCAACAATATTTCCAATACCGATTGTTGCTGCCAAAGATGTTACAAGAGCTCCGAATTGGCTTACATCACCCTCGGCATTTTCATCCTTTGTTAAGGATAGTTTGATTCCCGTCAATATCTTTCGTTGCGGAAAACGTAGGCGTATTGTCAAGAATATATGACAACCAAATAGCATGATAATCATCGGCCACCCCCATAGCCATCCACTCAAAGTGTCGAAAAATAGATCGATTGCTTGTAACATTATTATGTTATTTTGGGCTCATCTTTATGTGAGATTTTCTTGGATTTAGAGTCTGAGCCCTTTAGATATCTAAATGCAAGTTTTTTACTTGCATGCAAATTTACACAAAAATATCACTCGACCAAACTTCATCTGCTATTTTCTGCTATTTAATTTTCGAACTTAAATTAGTACTGATGCGTTAATCTTTTCCCGTCATCCTGAACTTGATTCAGGATCTCCCGATTTTTTCTAACGAAAAAATCGGGAACGAAGAGAATACGTTGAGAATTAAAACTTTACTTTAGGTAACATCGTTGTGCCCGAGTTTTCGTTCCGAAAATCGGGAGATCCTGAATCAAGTTCAGGATGACGGATTTGAAATATTATAATTTCAAATCGAAAACACAACATAAATTCGTAACTATCGTTCTATCAACATGTTATAATGCTGATATAAAAGTTAATACATCACTAGTAAACTCAAATAGACAAATATAGCCCACCCCGAATTGGAGTGAGCTATGCTTTAAATATTTAATGTTAAAATTAGAGTCCGAACTCTGCCTTGATGCGATCGACCTGATCGAGTCGCTCCCATCCGAAGAACTCTACTTCGCGCTCGACCTCTTTGCCACCCTCATATAACTTCACCAATTTGGTGTATGGGCGATTTCCAAAGTGTCCGTATGACGCTGTAGCCTCGAAGATAGGGTTCTTAAGACCAAAGCGTTTTACGATAGCTGCTGGGCGAAGATCAAATAACTTTCCAATGCGCTCTGCAATCTCTCCCTCGCTGATTGATAGGCTGTTACCTCCATATGTCGAAACATAAACCGATAGAGGCTGAGCAATACCAATTGCGTAGCTAAGCTGAGCCAACACCTCATCGGCGATACCAGCTGCAACCATATTCTTCGCGATGTGACGAGCTGCATAAGCTGCCGAGCGGTCAACCTTCGAAGAGTCTTTGCCCGAGAAAGCACCACCGCCATGAGCTCCACGACCACCATAGGTATCAACGATAATCTTGCGCCCCGTAAGACCTGTATCTCCGTGAGGACCTCCGATTACAAACTTTCCTGTTGGGTTTACATGTAGGATATACTCCTCACCGATCAAATCGGCGAGTTTATCCCCTGCACGCTCCAAACGAGCCTTCACACGAGGGATCAAGATCTCCTTAACATCATCATAGATCCTCTGTTGCATCTGCTTCTCCGCGCTCTTTTCGTCGACCTCCGCTGTTGTTGCAACAAACTCATCGTGTTGAGTCGAGACCACAATTGTGTGTACTCGTTGAGCCTTACGATCATCTCCATACTCGATAGTCACCTGACTCTTAGAGTCTGGACGAAGATATGTCATTACCGCTCCCTCGCGACGAATATCGGCTAGCTCTTTGAGTATTACATGTGACAAAATGAGTGTTGCAGGCATCAATTCACGAGTCTCGTTTGAAGCGTATCCAAACATAATACCCTGATCTCCAGCCCCTTGCTCAGCCTCATCTTCGCGGACAACGCCCTGATTAATATCCGAAGATTGTTCGTGAATTGCAGACAACACACCGCAAGAGTTTCCATCAAATTGATACTCGCTTTTGTCGTATCCGATTTTATTGATTACACGACGCGTAATGCTCTGCACATCAACATAAGCCTCGGAGCGCACCTCACCCGATACAACTACCAATCCAGTTGTACATAGAGTCTCACAAGCTACTTTCGAAAATGAATCGTGACGCAAAAATTCGTCAAGAATAGCATCAGAGATCTGATCTGACACTTTGTCTGGATGCCCCTCAGAGACAGACTCAGAGGTAAATAAAAATCCCATTGTTATAATTTTTAAACTGTTTATAAATGTATAATAATGGAAAAAATATGGCTGTTTCAGTCACCAAGAATGGTGCTGGTTGCTATTGTATAATAAAAAATAAAGCTGTTTTAGCGTTTTTTTATTGTGGTTTGCAATCAGTCAAATCTTTCCACACCGCTCACTAAGTAGGGTAAAATAATTATTAGTGTGTTTTTAAGAGTGCTATTGGTTGGAGATGAGATTTTTTGCTATTGAATCGAAAATATAGTGGTTCTACATTGAGATTCAATAGTGAAAAATATCGCTCCAAGAGTACTTTTAAAAATATGGCGATAATTGTTTTGCACTACTTATAACGTTACCGAGCGGTGCAAAGGTATGAAATATTTTTTTAATTTGGAAATTTTACTCGTGTGATTGATAATTATTAATTTATATTTTATACCTTTGTGTGATTCAATGGATTTAAACTAAAAAAACATAAATGGATATTCTTTCGGGTTTAATTAAGATGGTGTTTGGCTCTAAGGCGGATAAAGATCGCAAAGAGATCGAACCTTATATTGCAAAGATCAAAGAGGTCTACCCTAAAATAGAGGTACTTACAAATGACGAGTTGCGTGCAAAGAGCGCGTCGTTACGTTTTAGCATAGCGGAGTTTATAGCTCCCGAGGAGTCTCGTATCGTGGAGTTGACCCAGCAGTTGGGCAGCCACGAGATTGATTTGGCACAAAAGGAGAGGGTCTCTAAAGAGATCGAATCTCTAAAGAAGCTAATTGATGAGAAGATCGAAGAGCTATTAGAGCAGATCCTTCCTGAGGCATTTGCAATCATGAAGGACACCGCACGTCGCTTCTCTCAAAACGATGTTGTCGAGGTTACTGCAAATGATTTTGATCGCGATTTGGCTGCTGAAAAGGAGTTTGTAACTATCGATGGTGATAAAGCACTCTACGCAACACACTGGCTAGCTGGTGGTAACGACCTTAAATGGGAGATGGTACACTACGATGTACAGCTCTTCGGTGGTATCGTTCTCCATAAAGGAAAGATCGCAGAGATGGCGACTGGAGAGGGTAAGACCTTGATGGCGACACTTCCTGTATTCCTCAATGCGTTGGCTGGAAAGGGAGTACACTTGGTTACAGTCAATGACTACTTGGCACGTCGTGACTCGGAGTGGATGGGTCCAATCTATCAATTCCATGGTCTCACTGTTGATTGTATCGACAAACACAAACCAAATTCAGCTCAGCGTCGCAAGGCGTATATGGCAGATATCACATTTGGAACAAACAACGAATATGGCTTCGACTATCTTCGTGATAATATGGCAACCTCTCCGAATGATCTGGTGCAGCGTAAACATCACTTTGCAATTGTCGATGAGGTTGACTCTGTGTTGATTGATGATGCTCGTACTCCACTTATTATATCGGGGCCAGTGCCACGAGGCGACGATCAGATGTTTGAGCAGTATCGCCCAGCGATCGAGCAGCTCTATAATTTGCAGAAAAATATGGTGACTGGGCTTTTGTCGGAGGCTCGCCAACAGATTACATCTGGAAGCAATGAAGAGGGTGGCGTAAAGTTATACCGTGCACACAAGGGTCTACCAAAATATAAACCAACGATCAAATACCTCTCGGAGCAGGGTGTTAAGGCGTTGATGCAGAAGACGGAGAATGAGTATATGCAGGATAACAACCGTCGTATGCACGAGATCACGGATGATCTATTCTTTGTCATTGACGAGAAGTCGAGATCTGTGGAACTTACCGACAAAGGACACGAGATGTTGTCGAAGTACTTCAAAGAGGATGGATTCTTTGTGCTTCCAGATATCGGATCAGAGGTTGCAGAGCTAGAGAAGAGCGATCTATCGTTGGAGCAGCGCGCAGAGCGTAAAGATAAGATTATCAACGACTATGCAGTAAAGGCAGAGCGTGTACACACCGTAAACCAACTCCTTAAGGCGTATTCGATGTTCGAGAAGGATGTTGAGTATGTGGTGATGGATAATAAGGTGAAGATCGTTGATGAGCAGACGGGGCGTATTCTCGACGGTCGTCGCTATTCGGATGGTCTACACCAAGCGATCGAAGCTAAGGAGAGCGTTAAGGTGGAGGCTGCGACACAGACATTTGCAACGGTTACTCTTCAGAACTACTTCCGTATGTACCATAAGTTGGGAGGTATGACAGGAACAGCGGAGACTGAGGCTTCGGAGTTCTGGAGCATCTATAAGTTGGATGTTGTTGTGATCCCGACAAACCGTCCTATCTTGCGTAAAGATAAGGAGGATATGATCTACAGAACAAAGCGCGAGAAGTATAATGCGGTGATCGAAGAGGTTGTGAAGTTGGTTGAGGTTGGACGACCAGTATTGGTTGGAACAACATCGGTCGAGATCTCAGAGTTGTTGAGCCGTATGCTTACGCTTCGTAAGATCAAACATAATGTCCTCAATGCTAAGCAGCACCAAACCGAGGCTCAGGTTGTAGCTGAGGCGGGACATACAGGTCAGGTTACAATTGCAACAAATATGGCGGGTCGTGGTACCGATATCAAACTCTCGGCAGCGGTTAAGCAGGCTGGTGGTTTGGCTATTATTGGTACGGAGCGTCATGATAGCCGTCGTGTCGATCGTCAGTTGCGTGGTCGTGCTGGTCGTCAGGGTGACCCTGGTTCATCTCAATTCTTTGTCTCTTTGGAGGATGATTTGATGCGTCTATTTGGATCGGAGCGTATCGCCTCGATTATGGATAAGATGGGTCTTGAGGATGGAGAGGTGATCCAGTCATCTCTTATGACAAATACCATTGAGCGTGCACAGAAGAAGGTCGAGGAGAATAACTTCGGAACTCGTAAACGACTCTTGGAGTATGACGATGTGATGAACTCGCAGCGTGAGGTGATCTATACTCGTCGTCGTTCGGCTCTGCATGGAGATAGAGTTGAGATCGACATTAATAATATAATGTGTGACTTTGCAGAGGCTTTTGTTGAGCAGAATGAGGGTATCGAGTATGAGGAGTTCAAGTTGGAGTTGATCCGCGATGTAGCTTTAGAGTTTACGATGGATGAGGCGACATACAAAAAGGCGACACCACGTCAGATCATCGACCACATTATTGCCGATACGAAAGCGCACTATGAGCGTCGTTCGCAAAATATCGCCGAGACTGTCAATCCAGTGATGAGCAGAGTCTATGAGGATCGCAAAGATAATATGGACTCAAATATTATCTTCCCAATTACAGATGGACACCTTGGATTTAATGTGCCAGTTAATTTGCAGCGTTGCAAGGATAGTGATGCACGTGAGATTTATAGAGTATTCACTAAGGTTGTGATGTTCACATCGATTGATGACGCATGGCGCGAGCATCTTCGCGAGATGGATGATTTGCGTCAGAGCGTTCAGAATGCAACATACGAGCAGAAAGATCCACTCTTGATCTATAAATTTGAGTCGTTTGGTCTCTTCTCTAAGATGTTAATCAAGGTGAATAGAGATGTAATGTCGACAATAAATAGAGCCTATATCCCAGTTCGCGAGAATCGCCCAGCGGATCTAGATGCAGCGGCACAGGCTAAAGCGGAGCATGCAATGCGTCAAGCGGAGCTAAAACGAGCTGCAATGGCTAAGATGCAGGCATCAAGAGCAGCGGAGATTCAGGCTGCTCAGGCGCAAGCTCAAGCAGAGGCTCAAGCCAGAGCGAAAGCGGCTGCTCAGGCAGCGGCACAGGCTGGAGCGGCAGAGCGAGGAAAAACGATGCCCATAAAGGCTGAAAAGAAGGTGGGGCGTAACGATCCATGTCCATGCGGAAGCGGCAAGAAGTACAAAGCGTGTCACGGTAAGAATCAGTAATTGCGGTGGGGAGTTACGAGGAGAATAAAGAGTTGCAGCTCGATCTAAGATATCTGCGTATGGCGCGTATATGGGCTGAGAACTCATATTGCGTCAGACGACAGGTGGGAGCACTTATTGTCAAGGATAAGATGATTATCTCGGATGGATACAATGGAACACCATCTGGATTTGAGAATATCTGCGAAGATGATGCGACTGGCAGGACAAAGCCCTATGTATTGCACGCTGAGGCAAATGCGATCACTAAGGTTGCTAAGAGCGCGAATAATTGTGAGGGGGCGACTCTCTATATAACAACTTCACCATGTTTGGAGTGTGCAAAGTTGATAATCCAAGCAGGTATCAAAAGGATAGTCTATTATGATCCTTATAGCTGTGATGATGGTATTATCCTATTAAAGAGAGTTGGAATCGAGTGTGTTAAGCGAGAGCTTGCACCAGAAAAATAGTAAAGAGAGAGGCAGCCCGCAATATTGGAGCTGCCTCTCTCTTATTTTGTATTATTAGTGTCCGATAAAATATTTTTTAATCTTTGTAATCATCCCAATTATAGCGACTTATAAAGATTTTATAAAATGAGGGCTTACTTTTATTAGCGGTCCCTCTTGAGATACGAAATTGAAAATTTCGTCATCCTGAACTTGTTTCAGGATCTCTACAAAGAATCTGAAACACTGAGAATCTGTTTAAGTTTTTCTGCTTAAAAATGCTATGAGCTATTTTGCTTTGATTTTTGATTTTGATATCGAAGCTAATAGTGGTTCTATTAGCAAGATAGTAAAATTAAAAAGCGAAGTGAAAGAGCCATAGCAGATTAAGTGAGAAAAACTTAAACAGATTCTGATAGTTAGGGATCCTGAAACAAGTTCAGGATGACGACTCTTTCAGAGTCGAAACGAGGTGCCAATACAAATTGTAAACTTTTATCGGACACTAAGAATTTTGTATCTGTGGCTTAAACCTATGCTACAGCAGCACAGATCATAAATGTCGCTGCAACAGTCAAGATCGCATACAACTCTGGGAAGGCTGCCATGATTAGAGTCTTACCCATTACATCGTGACCATTTCCGATCGCTGCAACACCATTTGCACATACACGTCCCTGATAGATTGAGGCTGCTAGGTTAACGATTCCAACCAAGATTCCAATTCCAAATACCGCTGCACCCTGCAACAATGTTGTATTTTCGTTTACTAGATCGAAGATGTTAGTGACCATAAAGAAACTTACGAAACCATATAGACCCTGAGATCCTGGAAGTGCAGTAAGTACCATGTAGCTACCGAAAGCATCCTCATTCTTCTTCATTGCACCTACCGCAGCTTGACCAGAGATAGAGGTTCCAATTGCTGAGGCACAACCTGCCAAACCGACCATTAGGGCAACACCCACATAGGCCAAAATAATTGCTAATTCCATAATTTTAAAGCGTTTTAATTTTTATTATTTGTTATCATTTTTACTCTTCATTACCCCTCTTTAGAGGTTCAAATTTGCGTGTTGACATCTGGAAGCCTGCATTTTTGTAGAACTCCACAAAGGTCAAACGCATTGGGTGTACAAATGCTGTGATTGTCGACATGAATAGATTGATTCCGTGACCAGCAAGCAAGATTATAGATGCCATGATGATCTTAATCACCAAACTCACGATGCTCATCTCCTCCCAACTAGTGTCGAGCCCTGTCATTCCAATCGCCAAATCGTTGAATACAAGAGCCAAGACTCCACCCGACAATCCGATCGCAAATAGTCGAATATAACTCAACACATCGCTCATCAAACCAGTCAATCGGTCGTAGGTCTCCCAGAGTCCCGATCCGATATTTGCGAAGATATTTTTGTCTGGAGAGTTGAAGAGCAGAAGAATCGCGAAACCAACTCCCATAGCGACATAGTATGCTATAGATTCGAATCCCACCCCTGATACACCAGCCACAACCGATGAGAAGATCATAATAAACCATCCCAAAGAGCCCAAGGCGTGTTTAAAGCTATAGGCTTTTGTTGTAACCACGATGTTGATTATCATACCAAATAGAATCTGAACAACTCCGATTGCCATAGAGGCGGTGAAGAAGTCGGTCTGGAAATCTATAACTGGTTTTGAGGTAAACTCCACACCAAAGATCGAGTTCGCGAGCAGTCCGAAAACCACAGCTGCCGAACCACACACAACCGTAAACCAAGCTGGTTGACGCATCTTCTCGCCACCCTTGAAGTAGAGGGCGATACCTGCCGCCAAGATCACAGCTCCATACCCTGCATCGCACAGACATATTGCGAAGAAGAGCATATAGAACGGTGCGAAGAATGGCGTTAGATCTATAGTTCCATACTTTGGAAGCGAATATAAATTGCCGATCATCTCGAAGAGTCGTGCATACCAATTGTTCTCCAACTTGACAGGGGTATCATCCTCCATCGTTGGATTGCTCTTGATATATACTAGTCCCGATTGACTCTCCAGAAGAGCATCTACAGCCTTCGATTTTGACTCCTCAGCCCACGCCTCCATAACGAGTAGCGAACCCTCGGCAGCAGCCTCTGCGGAGTTACTCACACGGCTATTTTGTAGCTGTTCGGCAAGCGCAGTGCGACCCTCTGTAATTAACGATAGAGAGAGAGCAGCGCGCGACATATCACCATTTAGCTCTGATTTTTGAGCCTCAACCTTTTTAATTTGAGCATCTGCATCAGCCACCGAAAGGGTCAATGGACGTACCGATTGAGCATCAATATCGACCTCAGAGAGCTCCCCCTCGCGTGAAACAACAACGAAGTAGGCTTTGTCGTCTGTGATATTGATTGGTGCAATAACCAACCTCTCCCCTTGCTGAGCCTTGAACTCATCGAATGTGGATCTCTTTGCAATGTAGTAGTTTAGCTTAATACCCTCCGAAGCGAGCCTCTCCAACACCTCTGACGAGAAATCACCCCAAGGTGCTGACTCCTCTTTGATCTTCGAGAGTTGTTCGATCTGAGAGTCATACTCCGCCAACTTTTCGCATGTTGCATTATAGCCCGCAATAGCCTCTTCGCTCGATGAGTATTGAGCAGCCGAAGCGTCAAAAGCCTCACTTTGAGCAAATGCCACGAGTTTTGACTCCGCCTTTGTCTGCGCCTCGATCTCTAGGATAAGATCTCGATCCTCGGCAGATGGCTCCCATCCCGAAGTTGTGATGTCGACCATCCCTAAATCACGCAACTTTCCGATGAAGGTGTCGCACTCTCCAGCGAAGAGTATCAACTGATATTTTGACATTCTAACTATCATAGTGTCGCCCCTCCCCCTTGCTGTTGCTGTTTAGTTTTTACGATCTTTTGAGCAGACTTAGATAGGTTCTCCTCATCCTCCATAAAGCGTTTGATCTTGCGGATAGCATCTTCATACCCTGGGATCTGCACCTTTTCGTAGAGGTTTACCTTCTGAGTAGTTTTGCGACGCGCATAATCTAGTAGCTCCATCTTACGATTGTAGATCTCGAAATTGAGGCTCAATTCAGCTAGTTTTTTAAGGAGTTCAACTCCCGAGCGAAACCATATCGGAGATGAGAATAGATCATACTCCTTCTCCTCGTAGATAACACGCTCCAACAGCGGAGTGCGTACACCCGCTATCTTAACCTCCTTAAGTTCAAGATCCTTAATGCGTAGTAGATCTGCGTCGAACTCACCCCACAACAGAACCATATATTCATATTGCGACATCAATTCGTCGAGCTCTTTTCGGTAGTTTGCAGCCACCTCTTTAGCGCGTTTAACCTCTGAGCGTAGTGCCGACTCCTTGCTTTTGATGGTCGGCAACGCTTTTTGGCGAACTTTGAGCTGTTTGTCCATGTCGCCAAGCGAGGTCTTATTATATTGAAATTTAATTGCCATAGGTCATATCTTTTTTTTAGTTGTACATCACCTACCTAAAAATAGGCTACCTAACTGACCCTACGCCTTCCAATACTTATCAACCAAGTTCTGTTTGATTGCAACCTCCTCGCGTGTGAAGTACTCAGCGAAGAGAGTCCAAGCAGTGTCGAGCATCTCGTTGATCTCGATATTGACATCAATTGCAAGGAGCTTCTCAGAGTATTGGTGGGCGAACTTCAACGAACGCTCATCATAATCCGACAGGTCAAATCCATTCTCCAACTTTGTCTTTGCACCCGCTGCATCGGCAAACAGACGTACGCAAGCGTTCATCACCTGAGGGTGATCCTCGCGAGTCTTTTTACCAATCACCAACTGTTTCAAACGCGAAAGTGAACGGAATGGATCGACAATAACCTTTCCTGTATCTGAGTCGTTACGCAAGAACAGCTGACCCTCTGTGATATATCCCGTATTATCTGGAATTGCGTGTGTGATATCTCCTCCCGATAGTGTCGTTACGGCAATCAAGGTGATAGAGCCTCCATTTGGTAGCTGCACCGCCTTTTCGTATAGCTTCGCCAAATCCGAATACAACGATCCTGGCATAGAGTCCTTAGATGGGATCTGATCCATACGGTTCGAGACGATCGCCAAAGCATCGGCATAGAGGGTCATATCGGTCAACAGAACCAACACCTTTTCGCCCTTATCCACCGCAAAGTACTCTGCCGCTGTCAACGCCATATCTGGAACCAACAATCGCTCTACTGGGGCATTCTCAGTTGTATTGATAAACGACACGATGCGATCCAACGCACCAGCATTCTCGAATACGCTCTTGAAGTATAAGAAGTCATCATTCGTAAGACCCATACCTCCAAGGATGATCTTATCTGCCTTAGCACGCAACGCCACATTTGCCATTACAGCGTTGTAAGGTTGATCTGGATCGGCGAAGAATGGGATCTTCTGTCCCGACACAATTGTATTGTTAAGGTCGATTCCAGCGATACCTGTAGCGATCAACTCCGATGGCTGGATACGACGGAATGGATTCACTGTTGGCCCTCCGATCTCGCGCTCCTCACCCTCAATTGGCTCTCCGCCCTCCAAAGGCTCTCCATAGGCGTTGAAGAAGCGACCTGCCAAATTATCTGAAACCTTTAACTTTGGAGGCGCACCCAAGAATACAACCTCCGAATTTGTTCTAACACCCTCTGTACCTGCAAATACCTGAAGTGTTACATTTTCGCCCATAATCTTTACAACCTGAGCCAACTCACCATCTACTGTAGCGAGCTCCTCATTACCAACTCCCGTTGCACGGAGCGTAACGGTCGCCTTGGTAATGTTATCTATCTTTGTATAAACCTTTTGAAATGCACTCTTTGTCATAGTCGTAGATTATTTAGCGGTGTTTTCCATGATACTCTGCTCGATCTGAGTGCGATACTTCTCGAACTCCTCAGATTTGAATACCGTATAGTTCATCTGGCGGAATGAGTTAATCATACCCTTGAAGAACTTCGAACAAGCCTCGAAATCTGCAAAATCGAACTTCTTACCACAGATATCAAGTATCATATTTACCATATATTGCAGACGCTCCATCGGTGTGTTTCCGTCAATATCATCGAAGGCATCCTGCTGCAAGATAACAAAGTCGATCAACTCCGACTTCCAGAATCGCTCATGATACTCCACTGGCACTCCATCATCTCCCAAGATGTTGATCTGGTCATTTGCCTCTTTACCACGCTGAATGTAGTTCTTTCCTGCCAATATCTTATCTACCCAATTCTTCTCGACATGCTCATCGAAATAGGCTTGAACCTCTGGATACTCCAAGTATTTAGAGTATGAGTCAAGTGGGTCGATAGATGGGTATCTCTTGGAGTCGGCGCGACTCTGCGAAAGAGCATAGAAACAGCGTGCCGCCTTCTTTGTAGACTCCGTAACAGGCTCTTTAAGGTTACCTCCCGCAGGTGACACCGTTCCTAAGAATGTTACAGATCCTGTGCCTCCGCCAACTAGCTCCACCAAACCTGCACGAGCATAGAAGTTAGAGATCGTAGCTGACAGATCCATCGGGAAGGCATCCTGACCTGGAAGCTCCTCCAAACGGTTCGACATCTCACGAAGTGCCTGTGCCCAACGCGATGTAGAGTCCGCCATTACAAGAACCTTAAGTCCCATTGCACGGTAGTACTCTCCAATTGTCATTCCCGTATATACCGAAGCCTCACGCGCTGCAACTGGCATATTCGATGTGTTACATATAATGATAGTACGCTCCATTAGGTTGTGACCTGTTCTAGGGTCGATCAACTCTGGGAACTCCGCGAAGATCTCAACAACCTCGTTGGCACGCTCTCCACATGCAACGATGATGATAACATCTGCCTCCGCCTGCTTCGAAATAGCGTGCTGAAGAACGGTCTTACCAGCACCAAATGGGCCTGGGATAAACCCTGTACCTCCCTCTGGAATAGGGTTGAAGGAGTCAATTGCGCGAACTCCAGTCTCCATGATCGACGATGGACGTGGTTTTGTGACATAGCTACGGATAGCCTGTTTAACCGCCCACTTCTGGATCATTGTGATTGGATACTCGTTGTTGTCGGAGTCTGTAACGACAGCGATTGTGTCGGTCACTTTGTAGTTGCCAGCTGCAACCACACTCTTAACGGTATAGCGACCACTCATAATGAATGGAACCATAATCTTATGGGCAACCCACTGCTCCTTAACCTCACCCAACCATGAAGCTGCTGTAACCTTATCGCCAACCTTTGCAATTGGTGTAAAGTCATATGAAGCACCAAAATCGATTGGGTCGGTAGCTGATCCACGCTCGATGAAGAGACCCTCCATCCTCTCCAAATCATTCTGGAGACCATCATAGTTGCGAGACAACAGACCTGGAGCCAACGTAGCCTCCAACATATGCCCCTCAAACTCGATCTTATCGCCGATCTTCAATCCGCGAGTGGAGTCGAATACCTGTACGTAGGCAGCATCACCCACTATCTTGATGACCTCGGCCATCATCTTTGTACCACCGCAATATACGTAACAGATCTCATTCTGACCAACTGGACCGTCAGCCTTAACGATCACAATATTTGCAATAATACCACTTACTCGTCCCGTAGTTTTCATACGTGTATACTATTAATTATTTACCAAATCTTTACCACTCAACTCCGCCATTAGCTTATCGAACATCTCGCGTCCGCGCTCAGGGTCGAGTGCTCGCCACCTCGCAACGATATTGACCTTTGCAAGATACGCCAAGACAAAATCGGCACTGAAGTATTCGCCTTCAGCGAGCTCCTCCGCTAACGTCCAACGAACCAAGTCGATTTTACGCTCCTTCTCAACCATATTAGGTTCGTCGCTCACAGCCGAGATAACTGCATCCAAATAGCTCAACTCGCCACGAAGCCCAAAGTCAACAGCCGAAGAGCGAAGAAGTTGATCCACAACTCCATTTTCACCCACAACAACACTCTCTATTGGTCGATTGGCGACACGTGCCGTAAGAGCCGCTGCAACATTTCGCAGATTACAATCCGCCTCGCTCCAGCCTCTTAAGAATCTGCTCTTCGATGCTCCACATGCAGCAAAGTACGCTGCAAAAAGAGCCCTCTCAAAGCCACCCTCTAAGGTGTTTCCATCACTCGAAGAGTAGGCAGCAACAACATCTGCCACCTTTGAGGGGAGTAGCGTCAACGCCTCCTCGTCTCCTCGTATAATCTCCGCAAGGGTCTCGCGCGATAGCAGCCCCAAGGGGTTATAATTTGTACGCCCCGAGTGCGCAGCTGCAATATTCTCACAGTCATAGTAGCCATACAGCAGCCTCACAGACTCTGCATCGCTCTTTGAGAACTCATCGAATACCTCCTCCAGAATAGACTCTAATTGTAGATTTTTGCTATCTGAATCGAGGGTATATTCGTGCAGCCCAGCGACAAGACATATATACTCATTGCTAAACATAACGCTTAGGCATTAAAAAGTAGTTTTGAAACTCGTTCGCGAAGATATCCGCGCATCAAAGAGTCGAAATCCTCATCCGAGAATGAGATATAGTAGCCACCATCTTTAGCACCCACCTTAAAGCCGCTTTTGACCTCCGAAGAGTAGCCAACTTCGACTCCAGCCTTAAGTAATGTCGCTGTGCTCTTAGCCATCGAAACTTCAAGCAATATCTTTTGTGACTCAGGAAGAAGTGCCTCCAATGTCACCGCTCCACCCTCCGAGCCGTTCCAGTTTTTAGCCACCGAAAGCACCATCTCGCTGATGAAAGCACCATCAATAACTGCCGCCTTGACACCCTCCGAGATGCTCTTTGTAATCACAGCATTTATGATCTCCGCTTTGATTTTTGATAGGGCTTGCTTTCCAGCAAGTGATATCTCCGTAAGTGAATTTTTGGTTAGATCAGCAGCCTTACTCTCTGCTGTAGCTACGATCTTCGCAGCCTCTGCTTTGGCATCCTCTATGATCTTTGCTGCGTCAGCCTTTGCCTTTGCAACAACTCCATCAGCCTCTGAGCGACCTTTTTGTAGACCCTCGTCGTATAACTTTTGGGTCAACTCTTGAAGTTTTTTTTCCATATGCACCTTTAATTGGTTATAATTATTATATTGATAAGTCGGCAATTTAAATGTCTACTTGACAATATAATAATTATTTGCAAAAAAATCCCCATTAACGCTATTTTATTTTCGTTAACGGGGATTTTTTTATAGTTTTAGTGCGTCGCAACCACTATTGGTGCTGTATACGGAGCAGATCTTGGACTACTTTCACGGGGCTAAATGTCGAGATTGGAACCTCTATAAATATAGTATTCCATCTTGCCATCGCTCCATTCCATAGCCCTGGTAGCTCCTGAGCTCTTAGGTCGCACCCTCCGCTCGACTTCTCCGAGATAAATCCAGTCGCTGGATCTACATAGTTCGACAAGGAGAACTTCTCGCCTTTATAGTTACGAACTCCACAGACCAAATCCACAGGGTTGAAGTGTGTAGCCTCCTTCATTAGTGAGATCTGCTCTGGCGAGATCTGGCTCGACTCTGCAATCTGCAACGATTGAGATCCATCCTCATTCGCAACCCAGAAAGGACCTCCTCCAGGCTCTCCCTCATTGCGCACCATACCACATACGCGGATCGGACGATCTAGGATCATGCGAAGAGAGTCGATTGTATACTCTGTTGGGAGCTTTATCATAAGCTCACCCTCGATAAATGCAGCGATCTCGTTCTCGTCTGCACCGCCTGCATCAATAGCCTTGATATAGTCGAAGCTACGACCCTGAAGATCCAACAACACTCCAGCTAGAGCCTGCTTGTACTTTAGAGTGTCACCGCGAAGTGCATCTGTCGTTACATTATCAATTGTCTTAACATATATCAAATCAGAGTCGATCTCACCGATGTTCTCGATAAGTGCACCATGTCCAGCTGGACGGAACAGTAACTCTCCGCTCTCGGTGCGGAATGGTGTATTATCTGGATTTACAGCGATTGTATCAGTTGATGACTTCTGAGTCGAGAATGAGATCTCGTAGCTCACACCATATAGTGCCTCATATTTAGCCCTCTTCTCAGCAATCAAAGCCTCGAATCCAGCCAAATGCTCTGGCGATACAGTGAAGTGAATGCGAGCAACTCCATCGGCAGCGGCATACAACGCGCCCTCTACCAAATGCTCCTCAACAGCTTTGCGAGCACCATCCTCATAGTTGTGGAACGATACCAACGCCTTTGGCTTTGAACCATACTCCAACCCCTTTAGGATAATTGCACTCACGATCTCCTTCTCTGTTGCACCCTCCGCAAGTAGCTCCTTTAGCTCGCTCCAGAATGCAAACTTCTCTATATTGTTAAGGAGTGTATCGATTCCCTTGCCTCGTTTGTCATCATTTACAAACTCGAACAACTCCTTAAACATACGTGTCGCAGCACCCGACGCTGGCACAAACTTTACTACACTTAGCTCCTTAGCCTGAGCATTGTAACGTGTTACAGCGCTCTCGATCGCCTCACTATCCATCGCGACAATTCCATCTGCGACACGTGCTGCGCGTGCGATATTCAAATAAGGGAACCCACTTTTGAAGCTATCTATCTGCTTTTCAACCCCTTCTACACTCAATCCATGAGTCGCAATTTGCTCTAAATCTTGATTTGTGAACATATTTTGATCTTATTTAAATTATTATCACTACCTTTAGGTGGTCAAAGTTACTAAAAAAACTCTATATTTGCAATCTGATGATTAGAAATTTTAATAAAATAACACTTCGTGATCGAAATAGCTTTCATATAGATGTGAAGGCTAGGCGACTCATTGAGTTTGAGACAACAGAGGATCTTGTTCAAATCTTTGCAGATGGAGCTCTAAATAACTGGATGGTGTTGAGTGGTGGAAACAACACTCTCTTTACCAAGGATGTTGAGTGCACCATCTTAACTCACAAAGCGATAGGGATTAAAATTATCTCTCAGGATGATGAGTCGGTTGTGGTTAGAGTAGATGGCGGAGCAGAGTGGGATGATGTTGTTGAGTGGTCTGTTGCGAATGGGTTTTGGGGTGCTGAGAACCTCTCTCTAATACCTGGAAAAGCTGGAGCAGCACCGATCCAGAATATTGGTGCATATGGAGTCGAGATCTGCAATATATTGAAAAACGTGGAGTATTTCGACCCTGCGACGCTAAAGAGTCATACAATAGAGAGCGGGGATTGTAACTTTGCATATCGAGATAGTATATTTAAGCGAGAGTTAAAGGGGCGAGTTATTGTGACCGCCATAACCATAGAGCTCTCGAAAAGAGATAATCCGCAACTTCACTATGCAGATTTGGTGGCAAGGGTTGAACAACGAGGAGAGCCGACACTTCGAAATATTAGAGATGTGATCTGCGAAATTAGAGGAGAGAAGTTGCCAGACACCAATAAAATTGGAAATGCAGGTAGCTTCTTCAAAAACCCCATTGTTGAAGTTCAGAAATCGGAGGCTCTAAAGGCGAAATACCCTAAAATGCCTTGCTACCCTGTAGCTGGAGATCCGACACATATGAAGTTAGCTGCTGGGTGGTTGATAGATCAAGCAGGGATGAAGGGTTACACCAAGGGAGATGTTGGAGTGCATGATCGCCAAGCATTGGTTCTTATCAATCGGGGGCAAGCAACAGGCATTGAGGTGTTAGCTTTGGCACAAGAGGTGCAACGACGTGTATTTGAACTATTTGGTGTTGAGATTGAGACCGAGGTAAATATATTATAGTTATGGCTAATTTATCAAAGAACTTTTTGGAATATATTGAGCAAAATTCGCTCATCAAGCCAGATGATAAGATTCTTCTTACCGTATCTGGAGGTGTGGACTCTATGGTGCTCCTCGATCTCTTTGCCGCTACGGAGTACCCTATTGGTGTGGCTCACTGTAATTTCAAACTTCGAGGCGAGGAGAGTGAAGAGGATGAGGTGCTTGTGGAGGAGCAGGCGAAAAAGTATAGAGTTCCATGTTACAACATCTCGTTCGACACACTGGGGGAGATGGAGCGGACAGGGGAGTCGATGGAGATGGCGGCTCGCAGATTGCGATATGCGTGGTTCAATGAGCTGTGTGAGGAGCATGGCTATACAACTATAGCTGTAGCCCACCACGCCGATGACTCTATCGAGACATTCTTTATAAATCTATTTCGAGGCACTGGGTTGCGAGGGCTTACAGGTATAAAGAAGCAGCTAGGTAAGGTGATTCGTCCGCTTAGCTTCTCGACTCGAAAGGAGATCTTGGAGTATGCTTCGAATAATCGTATTCCATATCGAGAGGACTCATCAAATAGATCTACGAAGTATCTGCGAAATAAGATCCGATTGGGGCTTGTACCTCGTTTAAGAGAGATTAATCCACGATTCACTCAGATGATGAGAGGGAATTTAGAGCGACTCGCCGATGCCCAAACATTTATAAATGGGTGTATCGAACATATCGCAAAGATGGTGATCGAGGAGCAGGATGGAATCTATACGCTGCATGTCGATAGAATCGATGATAATATGCCACATGGATTTGTGATCTATGAGTTGATGAATACAAACTTTGGATTTAAAGGCGATGTTATAGACTCAATAGTTGTGGCTCTGAGAGATGAGAACTCTTCGGGCAAGAGGTTCTACTCGAAAGATTTTGTCGCATATATAGATCGAGGTCGTATCCTTGTGACTCGAATTGAGAGCTGTGATATCTGTCAAATTGATGTCGCTCAAGGGGCTGAGAGGGCATATTGCGGAAACTCTGTTCTGTATATTGAAAATATCATTATTGATCTGATTGAGTCGTTTGATCTGGGTGATAATGTTGCACTTTTGGATAGTGATAAACTTCAATTTCCACTTCTTCTGCGTCGTTGGAGCGAGGGGGATAGCTTCGTTCCGCTTGGAATGGAGGGGCACAAAAAGGTGAGCGACTTCTTGATTGATGAGAAGGTGTCGCAGCCCGAAAAGGAGCGACAATTTGTATTGATGTCGGGAGAGGATATTGTCTGGTTGGTTGGACGTAGAATCGACGACAGATACAAATTAGAGTCAGAGAGTGAGAATGTACTTAAAGTCACAAAAGAGATAATTTAACATTGGCAAAAAAGAGATATAGCTTCAAGGAGAGCGTTGAGACATATAACACAATAGTGGCGAATGTGAAGAGCAGACGCTTCGCCCCAATATACCTATTGATGGGCGAAGAGAGCTACTTCATTGACGAAGTGTGCGATCTGTTAGCATCAACAGTGTTGAACGAGGCGGAGCAGACATTCAATCAGATTACACTTTATGGTCGTGATTGTCAAGCTGGCGTGGTGATAAATCAGGCGCGTCAAGTTCCGATGATGGGTGGACACTCTGTGGTGATTGTAAAGGAGGCTCAACAGATGAAGGGTATTGAGAAGCTCTCGATCTATACCAATGCACCTGCGCAATCGACGATATTGATCCTCTGCTACAAAGAGAAGAGTGTTGATAAACGTTCGCAACTCTATAAGAGTATTCTAAAAAATGGAGTGGTTTTGGAGAGTATTCGTCCGCGAGATTATGAGATCAGCGGTTGGTTGTCGAGCTATCTTGCGTCGCGAGGGTTGGCTCTAACGCCAAAGGCACTTGCGATGTTGACCGATAATTTAGGTACAGATATCTCGAAGATAGCAGGTGAGGTCTCAAAGCTAATAATTGCTCTTCCTGAGAGGACGCAACAGATCACCGATGAACATATAGAACAACATATTGGAATCTCGAAGGAGTTCAACAACTTTGAGCTCTGCAACGCTGTGGTAAATAGAAACCCTAAGCGAGCTCTTAAAATCGCGGATCACTTTTCACATAACCCCAAAGCCTACCCTCTGCTCTTGACGGTGATGGTTCTATTCAACCAATTCAAGCAGCTATTTATGCTCAACTATCTACGTTGGATGACTCAACACAAGGGTGCGACATTCCCAACAGATATGGAGTTGATGAAGATTTTAAAGGTCGGAAATCCATATGCTGTGTCGGAGCTGAAGCAGATATGTGGAGCGTGGCAGAACAAAAAGGTCTTCTTTATATTGGGACTACTGCGAGAGTATGACGCAAAGAGCAAGGGTATGAATACAGGCGGTGCAACAGAGGGGGAGTTGCTGCGTGAGTTATTGTTGAAGATCTTTGCAGCATAAATCGGCTATGGATAGGAACTACATCTACCAAATAATCCATACACTTGCATACCATCCACTCTACATTGAGGATCACTGCCGTATCTTGGAGGCGAGCTTTATGGAGGTCTATTTAAGACCACTACGACTCGATGAACAAAGAGTGTATGATGATATTACGACTCTGCTTCGATCTAAGAGTGTCCCGACAGAGGTTTCGGTCTACGTGGAACTACGAGTTGATGTTGAGCGTCGTGTTGAGTATATAATCAACGAGATATCTATCTATAATGGTTACTCGCTTCGATGTATCTCACCAACGGCTCAGAGCGTCGTCTTTGAATCTTCATTTGGGTTGCGCTCTACATCGGTTCGACGCGAGATATTATCTTTTGCCGAGGGTATTGCTAATAATCTAGGTGGCGAAATTGTCCTCGAAAGCGACGCAAAAGGTGTTATTAAATCGGCAGCTGGAGCGGCTCTATTTGGTGTTGCAAATCGCACAATATGCTCTTCGAAGTATATTGATTGCGTCGAGAAAAAGATGGTGATTGAGTCTGCAAAGAGTTGTGATTTCGAGATTGTGGAGTGTGAGATAACAAAAAAAGAGCTCCCACTTTTTGATGAGCTCTTCTATTGTGACCACTATGGAATAACTGCTATATCGCGTTATGAACGTCGCACCTACATGTCTGTTATCGCAAGAAAAATTGCTGATGAGATGACCCAGCCGTGGGTGTAACCTTTATTTGATTATTAATATCCAATATTTTTTTTAGCAGTCCCACTTGAGATACGAAATTTTCAATTTCGTCATCCTGAACTTGTTTCAGGATCTCTGCAAACGACAAGGTCGCCTCTATAAATGTTATGTTTAAATGATGTAGAGATCCTGAAACAAGTTCAGGATGACGTTCCTAGCGGAACGTATCTCAAGTGGGACTGCTAAAAAATATCGAATACTAAATCATAATTCATCATTTGATTGCTTTAGCCGCAACCTCTAACGCCTTATAAAAATCCTCACCAAAGCGTCTAACAATTGCATCTCGCAAAGATTTGTATATTGGCATCTGTAGCTTTGCACCATTCGTACACGCTGATTTGCAGACGCTCCAACGGTGGTAATTTAGCCCTACCCCACCACTCTTGAAGTTAATCAATCGAATAGGATAGAGGTGACACGATATAGGCTTTCTAAAGTTGCATTTGCCTTCGAGCCAACCCTTTTCTATTGCGCATAGTGTTAAATCACCATCGGTATATGCATAGGCACACTCAGCGTCATTGACAAGCGGTGTGGTGTAGTCTCCGTCGCTATCTATCACCATAAACCCCTGCTCTTCAACCGCCTTAACCCCTTCGGGTGTCATGTAGGGTTTGTATAGTTCGTACTCCTCCTCCAATGTGTCAACCTCATCTATTTCGAGTGGAGCTCCTGCATTTCCCTCGACACAACATATACCCTTGCATTTGGTAATATCGCACGCAAAGTGCTCTTTTAAAATATCTATACTGATGATTTTATCATCTATCTCGACCATCATAACTATCTTATTTTTATGGGTTATAAATATCAGTGTAGCGAAACTCTAAAATCTCATGTGCCATCATCGACATCTCTTTCGCAACGGTGTTTTCGGGCTCTATTTTCAACACTTTGTTGAAGTCGTTTAGAGCCTCACCCCACTTGTTTCGTTTGTAGAACCACATTGCACGCTCCAGATAATTTTTTGCTATTTGAGGGTTCTCCTCGACTCTCTTTGTGAGCAGATCAAAATAGCTCTCCTCGCTCCAAAAATCTTGTTGCTTTATATGTTTTAAGACCTCTGGGGCTACCAAATTTATTACATCTTCACCCTGCATAAGTGCCTCCCTGATCTCTGTGGAGCTCACATTGAAGAGTGGAGCATCCTCCAATATTGTAATTTTATCGAGGTATTTCTCGATCTTCTCTCCCAAACGAGGATATACAAATATAGGGTAGTTATTAATTATCTCTTGGTGGTCGCGCCACTGCTCCAACTGCTCAACCAAATCGCCCCCCATAAGTATCGAGAAGCTCATCATTGATCCATACTCCGAACTTAAATGTCGAAGGGTGTTGATTGTGTATGATGGTTTTGGCAACATAAATTCAATCACCGATGCCTTGATTCTATCGGGATACTTCGACGCTCCACACGCCAACTCCGCCATCGTAAAACGTTCCAACTCTGGAGCTAACTCCAAAGAGTTCTTCAGAGGATTTTGTGGCGACACGATCATTATCAACTCATCACAGAGCCCCTGCTCCACAACATACTCCGCGAGGGCAATATGTCCTAGGTGAACTGGGTTGAACGACCCGAAATATAACATTACTCGCTTCACCTACTCCTCCAAGAATTTAGATATTACACCAGCTGTCTCTGTTATCGCTGTCTGCAACATATCGTTCACAACAACAACATCAAACTCAGCAGATTTTTCGATCTCCTGCGCCGCCTTTGCCACTCGTTTCTCGATCACCTCTACGCTATCAGTTGCACGTCCAACGAGTCTGCTTCGAAGCTCCTCGATTGATGGAGGCATGATAAAGATAGAGCAGGCATCATCCCCAAAGATCGACTTTAGTCGGAGTCCACCAACAACATCAACATCAAAGATAATAACATTTCCTTTAGCCCAAATTCGCTCCATCTCCGCCTTTAGAGTTCCATAGCAAGTTCCTGCATATACCTCCTCCCACTCTACAAACTCTCCGTTGGATACGCGCTTCGAAAACTCCTCCTGAGATAGGAAAAAGTACTCGACACCATCTTGCTCCGCTCCACGTGGAGCGCGAGAAGTTGCAGAGATTGAGAACTCTAGCTGTGGAAACTGAGTCAAGAGTTCACCGATGATTGTGCTCTTTCCCGAACCGCTAGGGGCTGAGAATATAATTAACTTACTCTTTGTCATACCTTACAAAATATTAAGTACCTGCTCCTTGATCTTCTCTAACTCATCCTTCATCTGGACAACCAAACGTTGCATACCAGCATCGTTGGATTTTGAACCTAGTGTATTGATCTCGCGACCCATCTCCTGTGCGATGAATCCCAATTTACGACCAACTCCTTGCTCTTCGGCTGCCACTTCGCGGAAATATTTACAGTGATTTTTAAGTCGAACCTTCTCCTCTGTAACATCTAGCTTCTCGACATAAAAGATCATCTCCGCCTCCAATCTATTTCGATCGACATCTACGCGCTCTTTGGCGATGTGTTCACGAATGCGCTCGCGAATAGCCTCCACACGAGGTTTTTCAAATGGTTCAACAGCCACCATATACTCCTCGATTAGATCGACGCGACGTAACAGATCTGCTATAAGCATTGCACCCTCCTGCTCGCGGAAGCTATTTAGGTGAATAATCGCCAACTCACACACCTCCAAGATCGCTTTACCCTCTTCGTTTGACATAGCATCGGATTGTGTCGAGATAACATCTGGCATCCTAAGAGCCGCCATAGCACTACCTTGAGTGAGTCTATCATCGACTCCAGCAGCGCGCAATGCAGAGCTTATCTGACGACAATACTCCGCAAAAACCGCCTCATTGATAACCGCAGTAGTCTGCACCGCGGTCGATGCAATCGAGACCGAAACCTCGCATTTTCCGCGTTGCACCCCACGAGTTAAAGCAGCTCGCAGATCGAACTCCACAGCGCGGTATGCCGATGGCATTCTCAGTGAAAGATCCAACTGTTTGGAGTTGAGTGTGCGGATCTCGACCGCAATTTTTTTATCTTTAAGCTCTATCTCGGATTTACCGAAGCCTGTCATTGATCGTATCATTCTTTTGTATCTATAATTTGCACAAAAGTAATAAAAACAATTTCAAAATAGAGATTTTGGGACTTTTAATATTAAAAAAAATAGGTGATGTGGTATAATTGGAGAAATTTTTATTAACTTTGTGCCTTGTAAAATTGGGGAGGGTGCATAATTGCATCATGACTTCTATAATAAAAAATAGGTATAAAACTATAAAAGACAAACAATTTCAATTTATGAAAAAGCACAATTTCAATGCGGGACCATCGATTCTTCCGCAAGAGGCTCTCGAAGCTGCCGCAAAGGCAATCATTGACCTAAATGGTTCAGGACTCTCTCTGCTCTCGATATCGCACCGCACAAAAGATTTTGAAGATGTGCTCGCCGAAGCTAAAGATCTTCTTAAGGAGCTCTTGAATATCCCCGACAACTACAAAATCATATTCCTAGGAGGTGGCGCAAGCACACAGTTCTTCAACATCCCTGCGAACTTCCTAAAGACAAAGGCTGGTTACATCAATACTGGTGTTTGGTCAAAGAAGGCTCTTAAAGAGGCTAAGGTATATGGAGAGGTGGTAGAGCTTGCAACATCAGCTGACACAAACTTCACATACATCCCTAAGGGGGTAGAGATCCCAGCTGATCTTGATTATGTTCACATCACATCGAACAACACAATCTACGGTACTGAGTACCACACAGACCTCGACATCAATGTTCCACTTATCGCAGATATGAGCTCTAATATCTTGAGCCATGAGATCGACGTTACAAAGTACGCTATGATCTATGGTGGTGCTCAGAAGAACCTAGGGCCTGCAGGTGTTGCTTTTGTTATCATTCGTGACGATATGTTGGAGAAGTGCAACGAGAACCTTCCATCTATGGTTAACTACAACACTCACGTCTCAAACAACTCAATGTTTAACACACCTCCAGTACTTCCAATCTTCGTATTGAACGAGGTTTTGAAGTGGGTTAAATCTGTTGGTGGCGTAAAGGAGATTGAGCGTCGTAATGTAGAGAAGGCTGCAATGCTTTATGCTGAGATCGATCGCAACCCAATGTTTGTTGGTACTGCTGTTAAGGAGGATCGTTCAAATATGAATATCTGCTTCGTAATGAGCGAGGGCAACGAGGAGTTGGCTGGTGAGTTCATGGAGTTTGCTAAGAGCAAGGGTATGATTGGTGTTAAGGGTCACCGTTTGGTTGGTGGATTCCGTGCATCATGCTACAATGCACTTCCTAAGGAGAGCGTAGAGGCTCTTATCGCATGCATGCAGGAGTTTGAAACAATGCACAAATAATATATCAGGAGAATGAAAGTACTTATTGCAACTGAGAAACCATTCGCCAAAGAGGCTGTTGATGGTATCACGGAGATTATTAAAGCGGCAGATTACGAGGTAGTTTTGTTGGAGAAGTATAGCGACAAGGCGGATCTTTTGAGTGCTGTAGCTGATGTTGATGCAATCATCATCCGTTCGGACAAAATTACAGCTGAGGTTATCGACGCTGCTAAGAGTCTAAAGATCGTGGTTCGCGCTGGCGCAGGTTATGACAATGTTGATTTGGCAGCTGCTTCTGCACGCGGAATCGTTGTTATGAACACTCCAGGTCAGAACTCAAACGCTGTTGCTGAGCTTGCTATGGCTATGATGGTATTTATGTCTCGAAACCAATTCACTCCAGGCACTGGTAGTGAGGTTATCGGCAAGACTTTGGCTATCCACGCCTATGGTAACGTAGGTCGTTTGGTCGGTTTGAAGGGTAAGGCAATGGGAATGAACGTTATCGCTTTTGATCCATTTGTATCGGATGCTTCGGTATTCACGAACGATGGTGTTGAGCAGGTATCATCTATCGAGGAGCTATACTCTCGCGCTAACTTCTTGTCACTTCATATTCCAGCTACAGCTCAAACTAAGGGCTCGATCGGTTATGATCTGTTGACATCTATGCCAAAGGGTGCATGTTTGGTGAATACAGCTCGTAAGGAGGTTATCGACGAGGCTGGTATTATCAAGGCTATGGAGGAGCGCACAGATCTTAAGTATATCTCTGATATCGCACCATCGACAGATGCTGAGATGGCTGAGAAGTTCGGAAAGCGTTACTTTGCGACATCTAAGAAGATGGGTGCTGAGACTGCTGAGGCTAACATCAATGCTGGTTTGGCTGCTGCAACTCAGATCGTTGGATTCCTTAAGGATGGAATCACAAAGTATCAGGTAAATAAGTAGTAGTAATTTTTATTATTAGTGTCCGATAAAAATATAATAAACCTTTGTAATGCGCTGTAATATAATAGATTATATATGTTTGTAAAATCAGGGGCTTACTTTTACCGATAGTCCCACTTGAGATACGAAATTTTTAATTTCGTATCTCAAGTGGGACTGCTAGAAAAGTTTTATCGGACACTAATAAAATCTTATATAAAAGGGTGTCTGGCATGAAAAAGTTAGATGCCTTTTTTTATTTAAAAGTGATAAAAAATGGTAAAGGTAAAACCTTTTTGTGGTATTCGTCCACCAAAACAGTATGCTGCTGAGGTGGCATCGCGTCCATATGATGTATTGAACTCAAAAGAGGCGCAAGCTGAGGCTACAGAGCGTTCACTGCTCCATATCATTAAACCAGAGATCGACTTCACTCCAATTGCTGATGAGCACTCTGAGGAGGTTTACAATAAGGCTGTCGAGAACTTCATGAAGTGGAGAGCTGAGGGTTGGTTAGAGCAGGACTCTGAGGAGTACTATTATGTATATGCACAGACGATGAATGGTCGCACTCAATATGGTCTTGCTATGTGCTGCCACTATGAGGATTATTTGTCGGGAGCTATCAAGAAGCATGAGTTGACTCGTCCAGATAAAGAGGAGGATCGTATGATTCATGTTCGCAACCAAAAAGCAAACATCGAGCCTGTGTTCTTTGCATATCCCGACAATGCGAGTATCGATGCAATTGTAGCGAAGGTTGTCGCTGAGAATGAGGCTGATTATGATTTTGTGGCAGAGGATGGCTTTGGTCACCACTTCTGGGTGATTCGCGATGCAGAGATGAACAAGAGTATCACTGAGATCTTTGCAACAGTTCCTGCTCTCTATGTTGCGGATGGTCACCACCGTACAGCTGCTGCGGCTCGTGTTGGTCAGGAGTGTCAGGCGAACAACCCATCGCATAGTGGCGAGGAGGAGTATTGCTACTTCTTGGCGGTGTCGTTCCCAGCCTCTCAACTTCGTATTATCGACTACAATCGTGTTGTGAAGGATCTGAATGGATTATCAGCTGAGGAGTTTGTAGAGTCATTGAAAGCTGATTTCGCGATTAAGAAGATTGGTAGTGAGATCTACACTCCATCTACACTTCATAACTTCTCGATGTATATCGCAGGAGAGTGGTATAGCTTGACAGCAAAAGAGGGTACATACGATGACTCTGATCCAATTGGAGTTCTAGATGTGACAGTTCTTTCGAACTTGATTCTGGATAAGCACCTTAATATCGGAGATCTTCGTACCTCAAAGCGCATTGATTTCGTAGGTGGTATTCGTGGACTTGGAGAGCTTCAAGGTCGTGTAGATAGCGGTGATATGGCAGCAGCCTTTGCACTCTATCCAGTCTCGATGAAGCAGCTAATCGACATCGCTGACTCTGGAAATATTATGCCTCCAAAGACAACATGGTTCGAGCCAAAGCTCCGCTCAGGTGTCGTAATACACTCGTTTGAATAAGATAAGAGATAAACACATATCATAATACAATAAATGCCGCCTAGATTGACTCTAAGGCGGCATTTATTATATTTAGGAGTATAAGATAGTATATTGAGAGTAAGCAAACGATCAATCTCTAACACTCATTTAGACTCACCTCTACACCTTCAATGGAAAATACAACTACATATTGCGGTAGCTATGTTATGAGAGATCCAAACAGATTCTTAATACTCAACAATCAATATCTCCTCTTCATCATTTTTACATATAGATAACGACATGCCATCTGGCGCAATAACTCGACTTCCACCCATGAATTGAACGCCACTCGGATCTGTGCCAACACAATTCACTCCAATAACGTGTGCTCTATTCTCTATCGCCCTCTCTTGTAGAAGTGTGCTCCAATCCTCGGCTCTTGATGTTGGCCAATTAGCGATATATATTGCGCTGTCATACCGATCGTTATTTTTAGACCACTGAGCGAAACGCAGATCATAACATATATATGTAGCAAATCTATGCTGCCCCACATTGATTACCAAATGATCTGTACCAGGTGAGAAACTACCCATCTTGAAACAATTGTGTTTATCATAGTGCAGATAGTCACCCGATGGATATACAGCGAGCAATCTATTATAAAACAGATCCCCCTCTTTGTATATCGTTGATCCAATAACCACTGCATCTATCTGCTCTGCCCAATATTGCATTGTAGATACGACATCTTCATACCTCGCAGCAACTGGAATACCTAACTTTACCCGCACAAAAGGTTGGGACGGAAAAAAACCTTACCTTTATCAATTATGGGAGTAAAGCATTATGACAAGCAGTTCAAGGAACGAGCAGTCAAATTAAGTTA
>JBCQUC010000012.1:0-46361 GCA_047174275.1 Rikenellaceae bacterium
TAAACAATATCTGCAAGTTTTACACCATAAAGATATAAAAACTTGCAGATATTTCCAAATTTTTAATGCATTTAATTTGCTGCAAATCAATGTGTTATGTTCTATTTAAGGGTCGACTAACTATCATAGTTTCAGATCATTTGCAGAGATCCTGAAACAAGTTCAGGATGACGAAATTTTCAATTTCGTATCTCAAGTGGGACTGCTAGAGAAGTTTTATCGGATATTCAAGTAATATGAGATGTTTATTATAATCCCATATCAGAGCGCAACTTAGTAACAGCAGCTTTGATAGATGGTTCACTCTCAAGTAGCTTCACAAAGTGGCTACCGATGATCGCACCATTCGAGGCGTTACATGCTGTGCGGAAGGTCTCGGGAGAGGATACTCCAAAGCCAATCATACGTGGATTTTTGAGCGACATTGAGTTAATACGCTCAAAATAACCATCTCCAGAGCCAGCAAATGAACTTCTTGCACCTGTTGTTCCAGCACTCGATACCATATAAATAAAGCCATTGGTGTTGGCATCTATTAGGCGCACTCGCTCATCTGAGGTCTCGGGCGAGATAAACATCACAACATTAACTCCATATTGATCTGCAATCGCTTTGTACTCCGCCATATACTCTTTGTATGGAAGGTCTGGGATAATCATACCATCGACCCCAACACGTTTGCAATCCGCGCAGAACTTCTCAAATCCATAGTGCATTATAGGGTTGAGGTAGCCCATCAAAATCACAGGTATCGTGATTGTCTCGCGCATCGACTCGATCTGTGAAAATAGGAGCTTTAGCGACATGCCATTCTCCAAAGATTTTGTAGATGCTTGTTGGATCACAACACCATCCGCCATAGGGTCTGAGAATGGTACTCCTAGCTCTACCATGTCGACACCTTGACTCTGCAATTCGCCAAGAATCGCCATTGTGTCATCTAAATTTGGGAACCCTCCAGGGTAGTAGACCGATAGAACATCGCTACTCTTCTCCGCAAATAGTTTGTCAATTCTATTCATAATATTATCTTATTTTTTCTATAAAATCTCTTAATTTTTCACTGTTTTTAAGTGCTGGCGCAACCTCGAAGCGACTATTGAGATCGACACCTGCAAATGCTTTATGATGGATGGTTTTTATCTCATCGACCGAAGATGGATCAATTCCGCCACTCAAAAGAAATGGGGTAGAGCCTTGGTAAGCCTCCAAAATCGACCAGTCGAAACGCTCTCCAGAGCCTCCATATCCCGTGCATTTTGTGTCAAAGACGAAGTAGTCGACCTCGTTGTTGTACTGTGTCGTTAAGGCTATATCATCCTTGGTGGCGATCGAAATAGCCTTGATAACCCCAATGCTTCGGGCTTTTAACTCTCGACACAACTCTACAGACTCCGATCCGTGAAGCTGCACAAAATTTAATAGATGTTGTGAAACTGCACTCAAAATATAGTCGATCGGTGCATTTACAAAGACTCCGACTCGCTTAATCCCTTTTGGTGTCGATGGAGTTACACCATCGACAAATCGAGCCGATCTTTCGAAGAATATAAACCCCATCATATCAACTCCAAGAGCTGCGACATCGGCGGCATTCTGCTGCTCACGCATTCCACACACCTTGATTAACATATCTCCTCGATGAGTTTAGTTAGAGTCTCGGCAGGTGCTAGAGTCTTCATAAATGTCTCGCCGATCAAGAAGCCCTGAAATCCAACCTCCTGCAAAGATTTGATCGTTGAGCTAGCATCAATTCCACTCTCCGAGACAAGTACAATGTCACTCCCTGAAGCGCGCATCTTATCCGCCAACTTGAATGAATTTTGAATATCTGTGACAAATGTCCCAAGGTTGCGATTATTCACCCCCAACATATCAATATTCTCATTCAAATGTGACAACTCCTCCTCGCTATGGATCTCCAGAAGCACCTCCAAATCGACGCTATGCGCAACAGCTGCAAGCCTCGCACACTCCTCGACCGATAGACACGCTGCGATCAATAACACCGCATCTGCACCCGCTACACGAGCCTCATATATCTGCCTCTCGTCGATTATGAACTCCTTGCGAAGGAGTGGCATGTCGCCAGCGACACTGCGTGCAGCTTTCAAGTGTTCGATCGACCCTCCAAAGAACTCTTCGTTGGTGAGCACCGAACAAGCTGCCGCTCCAGCCGCACTATATCCAGCGACAATATCGAGTGGATTCGCCTCCTCTTTGATCCACCCCTTCGATGGACTTCGACGTTTGAACTCAGCGATTATTCCTCCCTTTTTGCTCTCGCGAATTGAGCGAGACATCGAGATCACAGGGCGCGTTGTAGCGGCTGCTTGAGCCTCGATATCTCCAAATGGGTATGTTGTAAGCTCCTCGCGTTTGTGAGCAACTATCTTCTCTAATACATCCTGCATAGCTTACGAATTTATCTTTATAAATTTGTCGAAGTTTGCCTTCGCGCGACCACTATCTATCGTCTCATTTGCAATCGCGATACACTCTTGAATGCTCTTCGATGGCTCCATAACATTGATCGCAAAGGCGGCATTTGCCACCACACAACTGCGCTGCTCGATAGATGACGTGCCATCCAATACAGAGTCAAAGATCGCAGCCGCCTTCTCAATGGTGTCGCCCGAATACAAAGTAGACTCCTCAGCAACGCCAAAGCCCAAAGCCTCTGGATTATAGATCTTCTCACCAGCTGGTGTGCAGACCTTGAATGGTGCAGTGAGTGATATCTCGTCACATCCATCGAGAGAGTGGACAACCGCAAAGTTTGTATTGTTGCTCTGTAACATGTAGCAATACATACGCTGCATCGCCAAATTGTATACTCCAAGGAGTTGGTTTTTGGGCTCAGCTGGATTGATGAGCGGCCCTAACATATTGAAAAACGATCTAACACCAAGCTCGCGTCTCACATTTGCCACAGCCTTCATCGCCGAGTTGAAGATCGGAGCGTGAAGATACGCCATATTACACTCATCAAACGATCGACTCAATATATCTTGATCCGCAGTGAACTTCACACCATGGCACTCCATAACGTTACTCGCGCCACTCACCGAACTCGCTCCGTAGTTACCATGCTTCACCACCTTATATCCCGATGCCGCAACCACCACCGATGCACAGCTACTGATGTTGAATGTATCCTTGCCATCGCCTCCTGTACCTACAATATCTATATAGTCATGTGTGCCAAAGTCGATCGGTTTGCGAAACTCCAAAAGTGCAGTTCGAAAGCCATTTAACTCCTCTAGCGAGATATTGCGCATGAGGTATACGGTCATAAGTGACGCGATCTGAGCCTCATTATACTTGCCTTGTGTTATTCCACGGAATAGCTCTCCAGCCTCCGCTGCTGAAAGGCTCTCATACTCGAATAATTTATTTAATATCTGTCTCATAATTAAGCCTTTAACCAATTCTCAATAATCTTTTCGCCAACAGGTGTAAGTATCGACTCGGGGTGAAACTGCACACCGCGAACATCATAATCTCGATGACGTATCGCCATCACTCTCCCCTCGAAAGCATCAACCGCCGTAACGATGATCTCCTCTGGAATACCCTCATTCGCAACACACCATGAGTGGTAGCGACCAGCTGAAAAACTCCTCTCGATACCCTCAAATAGCAGATCATCCTCCTTAACTTTAATGTCGCTCGCAACGCCATGAAACACCGAGCTAAGGTTTGTGAGTGTCGCTCCATAGACCTCGCCTATCGCCTGCTCTCCAAGGCATATCCCAAAGAGACTCTTCGTAGCTCCATATCTTCGAATTACATCACACAATATTCCAGCCTCCGATGGGATTCCTGGGCCTGGTGAGAGGATTATTTTATCATATTTCCCAACCTCCTCGATCGAGATCTGATCGTTGCGAAATACATCGAGCTCGTAGCCCAACTTCTCGACCGCATGTACCACATTATATACAAATGAGTCGTAGTTATCTATAAGTAATATCTTCTTCATAGCTATTTTATATCTTGGCTTATAGCCTTTGAGAGTGCCCCTAATTTACTATTTGTCTCCTGAAGTTCGCGATCTGGGTTGCTCAACGCCACGATTCCAGCCCCTGCTTGGAACTCCAAACCTCCGTTTCGACTCACAAATGTGCGGATTGTGATGGCGTGGTTAATCGATCCATCAAACCCAATTGCACCGATAGCTCCACCATATATTCCACGATTGTGAGGCTCGATCTCGTTGATTAGCTGCATCGCACGTACCTTTGGAGAGCCGCTCAGTGTACCAGCTGGGAATGTATCCATAAAGGTCTTGATTACACTTCGATCAGGCTTCATCTCGCCCGAAACCCTCGATACAAGATGTATCACATGTGAGTAGTATTGAGTCTGTTTGTAAAATTCGAGCCCTACATTTTTGCAGTTGCGACTCAAATCGTTGCGCGCCAAATCTACCAACATAACATGCTCTGCATTCTCTTTAGGGTCGGCACGTAAGATCTCGGCTCTTCTGTTATCTTCATCCATATCACCAGTTCTAAATGCTGTACCTGCAATCGGGTCGATTGTGGCGCGTCCATTTTCGACCTTGCAATGGGTCTCGGGCGAAGATCCGAAGATCCTTAAGCCTCCCATGTCGAAGTAGAATAGATATGGAGAGGGGTTAATTCCGCGAAGTTTACGATATATCGCGAAGTCATCTCCCGTAAACTTCTGGATAAATCGACGACTCAAAACAATCTGGAAGACATCGCCACGTAGACAGTGCTTCACACCCTTGCGTACCATCTCGCGATACTCTTCGTCTGTGATTGGAGAGCTCACCTCGCCTTGGCGTTGGAAGCCATATGTCGAGAAGTTTCGGCTCTCGATCGATGCTATCACCTTTTCGCTACCGCTCTTCTCGCCCTCTCCGATCAACTCCTTTAGGGTCAATGTATGGTGGAAGTGGTCGAAGATCAACGCATATCTGAATAGCACATAGAGTACATCTGGCGCATCGTTGTCGTTTGGAGAGGATGGTGTTATTGGAATCGCCTCTAGATACTTTACCGTGTCGAACGAGGTGTAACCATAGACACTATAGTTTGCGTCGATATCGAATGACTCCATGAACTTTGTCACCGCCTCCGAGACTCCAAACTCCTTTGTGATCTGCTCTGTGGTAACTTTTCCATCGGGCATTGTGGTTGTAACCTCACCATTTAGGATCGCTACCGATGCAAGAGGGGCAAATGCGATGATTGACTTTGCATTTTCGCCCGAATTATAGTCCGAACTCTCAAGAAGTGCCGACTGCTCCGAAAGGTCGCGAAGTTTGAGGTATAGGCTCACTGGAGTGTGTAGATCTCCTGCGAACTCCTGCTGCTGTACGTCGTATTTTATCTTTTCCATCTTATTTATTGAAGTGCTTTAAGTATGTATCCATATCCTTATCACCGCGTCCCGATAGAGTTACAACGACAACCTCATCCTTTGCGAATGTCATCATCTTAAGAGCTCCAAGGGCATGCGCACTCTCCAAAGCTGGGATTATTCCCTCCAATCGAGTGAGCTCCATTGCAGCGTCCAAAGCATCTTGATCCGTAGCTGAGAGAACCTCCGCGCGACCTGTCTGTGAGAGGTGAGCGTGTAGAGGTCCAACACCAGGGTAGTCGAGACCTGCCGAGATCGAGTATGGCTCAATGATCTGTCCATCCTCATCCTGCATCAACATTGTGCGCGAACCGTGGATAATTCCGCGTGACCCCAACACCATCGTCGCTGCCGACTCGTTGGTCTCAACACCGAGACCTGCCGCCTCGACCAAATTGATCTTCACTCGCTCATCATCGAGGTAGTGGAATATTGTCCCTGCGGCGTTGCTTCCGCCTCCGATACACGCCACCAAGCGATCAGGATAGTCGCGCCCCTCTTTCTCGACCATCTGCTCCTTGATCTCCTTGCTAATTACCGACTGCAAACGGGCAACCATATCGGGATATGGGTGTGGCCCAACGACAGAACCTATTATATAGAATGTATCGGCAGGGTGTGAACACCAATATCTAATAGCGTCGTTTGTGGCATCTTTGAGGGTCATATTTCCCGATGTTACAGGGACAACCGTAGCCCCCAACATCTCCATCTTCTTTACATTCGGCATCTGACGCTCCACATCGGTCTTACCCATAAATACGATGCACTCCATACCCATCAAAGCACACACCGTAGCTGTTGCAACACCATGCTGACCAGCTCCAGTCTCGGCGATGATCTTGTTCTTGCCCATCTTGCGAGCGATCAAGATCTGCCCCACAGTGTTGTTGATTTTGTGTGCTCCCGTATGGTTCAAATCTTCGCGTTTGAGGTAGATCTTCGCTCCATACTTCTCGCTCATGCGACGTGCATAGTAGAGTGGTGAGGGGCGACCTACATAATCCTGAAGTAGTGAGTAGTACTCTTTTTGAAACTCCTCGCTCTCGATGATCTTGAGATATTGCGCTTTGAGCTCCTCGACTGTGGCGTGGAGTATCTCGGGGATAAACGCCCCTCCGAACTCTCCGTAGTAACCATCTTGGTTGACGTTAAACTGTTGCATTCTGTTATATTATTTTAAATTTGTATTTTTCCAAATGAAAAGAGCCCGCCGCAAGTTGCGACAGGCTCTGTATTATATTGTTCACATATATATACGGCTGCTTAACTCACGATTTTCGACCTCGTAAGCTGCGCCACCAATAGATATTTGAATTGAATGTTGCCATTTTTTAATTTTCTCTTTCGCAAACTTATAAATAAAATTCTTTTACTCCAAATTTTTTTGCCAAAATTTTTAATAAAAAATAATTAGAAGAGGTAGTTGCACGAAAAATATAGCGTGCGCGGAGTCTCGTAATAGTAGGTGCTAGGCTGTAGATAATAACTCCCAGCAGAGTTACGAAGTATTCGATTTGACTCCCTGCCATAATCTATACGATCTCGATCCCCCAACAAATTATTAACTCGAAGCGTCAACGAGATACGATCATCATCCGCCAACCAAAATGTCTTTGTTACACCAGCCGTAATATCAAACACCGACCCCAAATTCCCTTGCGAAACAATCTCCTGCTCCATCTCGGGCGAACCTGTTCCGCGAATCACACGATCGGATCGTCGCATAAAAGAGGGTGCTATATATCGCCCACCAGCATATGAGCAGTCGAGCGATAGGATAAAACTATTATCGGCAAAATATGTAGCTCCGAAAGTTGAGAGTAGCTGCGGAGCATTCCCAACTTTGCACCCAACAACTGCCTGCGCCTCTGAGGTTGAATATAGAGTCATATCCGTGTCATCATATAATGTAATGGTGGGGGTGGTGTCGTAGGTGTAGTCACCAACGGCAAGAGTAATATCGAGTCTCAGATCCCGACTAACTTTATAGTGGCTGACCATCTCAGCCCCGATAGAGCTAAATCCAACCCCACTAACTACAACATCGGAGTATGTATAGCTCAGATCGTCATACGCCTGCCATGTGTTTGTCTGGTTGCGCGAGCGGATAAAGTAACCGACAACATCGACCATGAAGAGCGGAGATGAGTAGTGATACCCCAAATTTACGGAGCTTAAAATCTGAGATTGGGGGTTGTCTATCGTGCGATTTGCATTCTGCACCTGAATGAATATATCATCTGCTTCGGGTGCTACTCTGTGTGTTGAGGCAGCGAATGAGAGGGTGTGGCGACCGCTTAATGAGTAGGAGACATTAGCTCTGGCAGAACTTGTTGGAAGTGTTGTTATATTTGAGCCACCATAAGATAGATCTCCAGCGAAACGCTCCTTTTCGTAGTGCCCGATTCTCTGGATCTTAGCCTCTGAAAACTCCCCATCCAAAGATATTGAGATTGTGTTCGAACGATACTCAATCCCTAAAACTCCTATTGTAGATATACCTGATAAGGTATAATCATAACCAAATCTATCTCCTTTCGAGATCTTACGATTGGGATCTCGGAGGTTGTTCTGCATATCATTGCTCAGGTGCGAATTATCCCCGATGTATTGGTCAATGTCGGTCAGATGCTCCGCTCCGAGTAGGTCGTTCATCTCCTTGAAGTACCTATCTTGACTAACATTAAACTTGATCCCGTAATTTATATATACCCTCTCTCCAAACATGCTTCGAAAGAGAAGCGAGAGGTCAGCATGCGAAATGCGCTTCACTTGATCCTCGATTATGTAGTGCGCCTCACCATCTGTGGAGCGTTGATTACTCAATACAAGGTCGTCCCATGCAATTTGGGTGTAGTCGCTATTCTGGTCACGCCATAGCTGCTCTACATCGGCTTTCAGATCGCTGTTCGATATGTAGTTTGGGAGTTTGCGATAGTAGTCGGGAGTTGGATTGTAACCATCATACCACCCCAAACGACTTAGTGACGAACGCCCATACTCTGCGCTAACCTCCATAGCTGCGGTTGTCGACCCTCCAATCGGGCGTTGATAACGAAGATCCAACTTTGGAACTCGATACCTCTTAACGCGTGAATTGCGCACCTCTCCATCGTAGTACCCCCATGCTGGATTATATAGATTATCCCCAGTGAGTGTTATCGCCTCCTGTGAAGCCCCACCTTGTAGACCCTCCATCTCTATCGGGATTCTAAGGTCAATTTGAAGGTAGTGACTCTTCCCAAATTGTTTACCAACGCTAAACTCACCTCGAAAACTTTGACTAAACACCCCCGAGATATTAACATCGCGTCCACTTCGAACATCGAGATCTGCCGCAAGACTCCATTCGCGATTAGTGACGGTCGATAGCTCTAGTTCGCCACCAACTCTATATCCGCGAGTCGAGCTAAACAACCTCAAACGACTAAGGTTTATAGCTGCTTCGTAATCCTCTAAAACGCCACTATTCATCTCTAGTAGCTCGCGGCTGATCCACCAATCTAGCCCTCGACGACGCTGCGATATGGGTGAGCGGTAGTACTTCGTAGCATCATCATATAGATCGCTACCACCTGAGATATCACCCACACGAAACAGAGTCTCATCGAGATCCATCAATGGAGAGTCGATAACTTCGCTCACCTCCTGAGCCCGAAGTGGCAGAGTCAGGAGGGTAAGCAGAGTTATGATTGTCTTGCGTAGCAACTTTCTGATTGGTTTTATTTTGCTTCAATATGGGGAGAAATTAGAACTCCTCATAATTTATTTGCACCTCGTTTCGACTCTGAAAGAGTCGTCATCCTGAACTTGATTCAGGATCTCCCGAATTTCGCCAACGGCGGAATTCGGGCACGAAGATATTATTTAATATAGTTTCGCTCTCTGTGGAGATTTTTTTTGAAAATCTCCTTTTTTCAGAGAGAGCGATGGTAATGCGTGAACTGCCTCTGGCAGGCGGAGTGCTCTCCGCGGAGCTAATTATTTTCGCGGAGCTAATTAATTTTTATAAGTAGGGTAAAATAATTATTGGTATGTTTTTAAGAGTACTATTGGAGATGAGATTTTTTGCTATTGAATCGAAAGTATAGTGGTTCTATACTGAGATTTAATAGTGAAAAATATCGCTCCAAGAGTGCTTTTAAAAATATGGCGATAATTGTTTTACACTACTTAATAGCAACCAAATATCTCCAGAATCGTTCGACAGAGTCTATATCGAGCCTCTCATCAGGAGAGTGCACACCTCGCATCGTAGGCCCAAATGAGATCATATCGAGGTTAGGGTAGCTCTGCAAAAACAGTCCACATTCGAGCCCTGCATGAATCGCCCTCACACGAGGCTCTTCGCCAAACAACTCCTCGTAACAAGATTTTGCAATCTGAAGTAGCTCCGACTTTGGATTTGGACTCCACCCTGGGTAACCTGTCGAGTGTGTTGTGGTAGCCTTCGCCGTAGCAAAAGATGAAGCCACTTGGTTTTTAACCTTTTCGCGTCCCTCGATTGTCGATGAACGCTGCGATGTAAGGACTATTATATGGTCGTCATAGGTGTGAACAGCCGCCAAATTCGAAGAGCTCTCAACCAACCCCTCCATCACCTGCGACATCTCCATCACCCCATTTGGCAGTGCAACCAAAGAGCCCAATATTGAGAATGTATCGGAGAAGCTCAAAGCCCCCTGCTCAACACCCTCCACTCGCTCCATCGAGATCTCAAGTGCAGGATCGAGCAGCTGATACTCATTTTTGAGTGTAGCTTGATACCCCACAAAAAGTGCCTCGAAGCTAGATAGAGAGCTCTCTTCGATCGCAACCAAGCACCACCCCTCGCGAGGAATAGCATTTCGAAGATTTCCACACTCCATACTTATAATTCGAGCACCAATCGTCAATGAAGCCTCAAAGAGCAACCTCGATAGAATCTTCACAGCATTTGCACGCCCCTTGTTGATATCATCCCCCGAGTGACCACCCTGTAACCCTCCAACACTCACCTTGAAATACCTCATCTCCGAAGATGTGATATCCTCTCGTGTGATATCGAAACGTGCTGTTGTATCTACTCCGCCAGCGCACCCAATAAAGATCTCGCCCTCATCCTCCGAGTCGAGATTTAGAAGATAATCGCCATTAATCATCCCCTCGCCAAGTCCAAATGCCCCAGTGAGTCCTCGCTCCTCATCCACCGTGAATAGTGCCTCGATCTCGCCATGCTCTAGTGTAGGGTCTGTAAGAGCCGCCAAAGCTGCCGCCACTCCGATACCACAATCAGCCCCAAGTGTCGTTCCGCGAGCCTTCACCCATCCATCTTCGATATACGTCTCGATAGGATCTTTCGTGAAGTCGTGTTCGCTGTCGCTGTTCTTTTCGCAGACCATATCGACATGCGCCTGCATCGTTATGCCTTTGCACCCCTCGTATCCAGCAGTTGCGGACGCTTTAATCAATAAATTTCCAACACTATCTTTTTTGTATTGCAAATTGTTCTCCTTTGCCACCTCGATCAACCACTCGATGATCTGGGTTTCAGCCCCCGATGGACGTGGGATTTTTGTTATTTTGTCGAAATATTGCCACAAAAGGTGTGGACTTAGATGTGATAGATTCATATTAGTTATATTTTATGTTACAAAAATAACAATTATTTTATAAAATATAGTAAATTTTAGCTATCTTTGTGGCGATGAACGGGCTAAAATTCAGAATAGGAGAGGGATACGATGTACACCAGCTACGCGATGGGTTGCGACTTACGCTAGGTGGAGTGGAGATTGAGCACACCAAAGGGTGTGTTGCACATTCCGATGGTGATGTGGTGATCCATGCAATTTGTGATGCACTTTTGGGTGCTGCGGCGTTGGGGGATATCGGATTGCACTTCCCCGATACATCTGCCCAATTCAAGGGTATCGACTCAAAAATTCTGCTTGCAAAGGTGTGTGAGATCCTTCGAGCAGAGGGTTACGAGATTGGGAATATCGACTGCACAATCAGGATGCAGAGACCAAAGCTAAGACCTCTGATAGATAGAATGCGCCAAACATTGGCAAAGAGCATGAGTGTCGAGACAACCCAGATCTCAGTCAAAGCGACAACAACCGAGAAGTTAGGCTTCGAGGGTCGCGAAGAGGGAGTTTCGGTGAGTGCAATAGCTCTGATTTACAAAACATAGATAGAAACAAATAATTTTTTAACTGAATAAACACCATTAGATGAAAAAAGTAATCTCATTCTCGCTATTCTTAATGATCGGACTCGTAGTGTCGCAGATCCTCCCAACTCAAATGGGCGACTCTTATCTCGACCTCAAAGAGTACATTACAAACCCCTTGCTCTACATCTGTCTCGCATTTATCATGATAAATGTCGGACGAGAATTTGAGATCAATAAAAAGGAGTGGCGTTCTTATACGGCAGATTACTTTATCGCAATGGCAACAGCTGCTCTCCCTTGGATACTAATCGCTCTCTACTTCGTTTTTGTGCTTCTTCCCGATACACTGTGGGGGTCGAGCGATGCGTGGAAAGAGTCACTTCTGCTCTCTCGATTTGCAGCTCCAACATCGGCTGGTATCCTCTTTACGATGCTTGCAGCGATGAATCTGTCGAAGAGTTGGATCTACAAGAAGATTCAGGTACTTGCGATCTTCGATGACCTCGATACAATTCTCCTGATGATTCCGCTTCAGATCATGATGATTGGTCTAAAGTGGCAGATGGGTGCTATGTTGGTGCTTATTGCATTCTTGTTGATAATAGGTTGGAAAAAGCTAAACTCATATAGTATTCCTCAAAATTGGAGCGCAATACTCTTCTACTCGTTTATCATCTTTGCAATTACACACACTATTTATGTGGTGACAAAGAACCTAATGGGACACTCTGAGGCGATCCATATCGAGGTTCTTCTCCCTGCATTTGTTTTGGGTATGATTATCAAAAACAAACATACCGAGAGTGCACTAGAGGCGAATGTTGCAACAGGAGTATCATTCCTATTTATGTTCTTGGTGGGTATGAGTATGCCGCTTGTAATTGATGGCGGAGCTTCGTCAAACGCTACAGCAGACTCAGTAATTGCCTCTGTTCCAATGATGTCGTGGGGCGAGATCGCATTCCATGTTGTGATGGTTTCGATTCTTTCGAATGTTGGTAAATTAGTGCCTATCTTCTTCTATCGTGATCGTCGTTTCAGTGAGCGTTTGGCTGTATCGGTTGGTATGTTTACACGTGGTGAGGTTGGTGCAGGTGTCATCTTTATCGCTATCGGATATAACTTAGGTGGTAACGCTCTAATCATTTCGGCACTAACTTTGGTATTGAACCTAGTATTAACAGGTGGGTTCGTATTGTGGGTGCAACAACTTGCTCTAAAAAGCTACGATCCTGCGGCAAAAGAGTAATTAGCCATGAAACTTTTGAAGGTTGCCCTAGCTGCAACACTAATATTATTCTCGACATTGAGTACCCAAGCTGAAGTAGTTAGCTTGGGTCTCATGGGCGGGTCAAACATCACAAACTACAATATTAAGGGTTACGGCACGATATCGAGTAAATCGGGCTATAATGTTGGGGCAGGGGTTATCTTCAAAGTTCCAGTTATTAGCATCTCGCCAGAGATGATATATTCAAGCAGCAATTTTAAGATAAATAATAGTGCTATCTTTGAAAGTAAAGCTGAGGTCTACGACAGAAGGTTAGATATTCCAGTTGTTGTGGGACTCAATATATTTACTCCATTCACAGTAGAGGCAGGTCCTGTTTTCACTGTCTATAATGAGGCGAAGGTCTCATATAGTGGCTCATCTTCAAAGCGAAGTTTAGGGCGCATACACCCCGATATGGGATATGTCTTGGGAGTTAAATTAACGCTTTTACAAAAGGTTATGATTGGTGCACGTCTATACGAACATTTTGATTACCATAGTTTTGGAGATAGTGGATATAATCTCAGATCACACGTCTACTCATTCAGCATCGGGTATATATTTTAGCTATTATAGTATTACGAAATTTTTCTAGCAGTCCCATTTGAGATACGTTCCGCAAGGAACGTCATCCTGAACTTGTTTCAGGATCCCTGCATCATTAATTAAACCATTGTGTTTTAGTATATTATATAGGTTGCATTGTCGTTTGCTTAGATCCTGAAACAAGTTCAGGATGACGAAATTTTCAATTTCGTATCTCAAATGGGACTGCTGATTTTTTATAGGAGGCTAATCGTTGTTTTTATTTCACTCTCCGCAGAGCTAGTATATACAATAACATGCTCATCTTGCAGTCGATACAGCATCTCAATCGTATCATCGCAACCCTTTACCACTCCATATATTACCCCATTTTCGATTGCAATAACATTGATATCCTCCAAAAGATCCAACCCTGCAAGTGGCGAGATCTTATATAAAACCTCCTTTGCAGACCATAGAAGCGGCAAAAGTGGGGCAGTTGAGGCGGTGAGTTTAGACTCAAATGGAGTGACATACCTCGATGCAATCCTCTCAAAATTGCGAGTTGTAGACTCCAAATCAATGGCGCAAGGGGCACTACTCACCATAACAGCTAGATGTGTCGAACTGTGTGATACAGAGATAAAATCCGAAGAGTCAACAATATAAGGTGCACCCGATGGATGGTAGAGAATATCGGCACTCGTTGATGTCGCCTCTCGCAACAGATTACGCCACGAAGCCACCTCCGCCTGTCGTTTTGCAGATTTCAGTGACTCGATATAGTTAATATCACTCTCCGTAAGGTTGCGCTGTGAACCATATGGCTCAACAGCACCAAATAAAAGTCTACTCATTTGGCATTGTAATAACAACTCGTACCTTCTCAATGCGTCGACCACTCTGTCCACCCATAGCCTCGATCGTCATTGTGATGTTCTGAATAGTGATAGAGTCTCCCAACTTTGGCAGTGCTTTTTTAACTTCAAGAATCAGACCAGCAAGCGTCTCGGAGCTACCTTGAAACTCAGTAAGCACCTCTTCATCGAGCTCTAGGATACGTTCGAAATCATTGATATGTATCTTACCATCAAAGATATAGGTGTTGCGATCAAGACGAGTATAGAACTGCTCTTCAGTATCACTCTCGTCGGAGATCTCACCGACAATCTCCTCAATAATATCCTCCAACGAGACCAATCCCATCGTCGAACCATACTCATCAACAACGATTGCCATATGGCTCTTCGAGGCTTGAAACTCCTCGAGTAGGATATTGATTTTCTTGTGTGCAGGGATAAAATATGGCTTGCGAATAAATTGTTGCCATCCATACTCCTCCTTATTAATATAAGGTATAAGATCCTTTACGAAGAGCACACCGCGAATATTATCCAGATTATCATCATAGACTGGGATTCTCGAATAACCACTCTCGTTAATGAGATTCTTCACATGTTCGTAGCTTGCGGTGAGTGGAATCGCCTTTATATCGACACGCGAACGCATGATCCCTTGAACATCGGTATTGACAAAATTTAGAATCCCCGACAACATAACTCTCTCCTCTTTGGTCGCGCTTCCAGCCAGATCAACGGCGTCGGCAAGCTCATTGAACGATATCTCATTATGGTGTGATGCACGAGATCCAATCCTCGTTCCAGCCATCATCAATAGTGTCGATAGAGGTTTGAAAACCGAACGGAAAAACAACAGCGGACGAGCCGAGATAGTTGCAAATGTGTGTGGAGAGGTCTGAGCAAAGACCTTAGGTGCAATCTCTCCGAAGAGTAGCAATAGGAAAGTTACAACGACCATCTTTGTGAGAAACTCCAACGCTGTAGAGTCACCGAAATCCACCACCATATCTATCATGTTGGCGGAAATTATCGCGATACAGATATTTACAAGATTGTTGACAACAAGGATTGTGGCAAGCAGCAGATCGACATTCTCAAGAAGCGAAATAATCGCCTTATCTCCAGGTTCTTTGCTCTCCCTAGTCTTCTCCAACTCATGTGGCCCAAACGAGAAAAAAGCCGCCTCAGATCCCGATACAAGAGCCGAGAGCATAAGTAGGATTATCGTTATAAAGAGCATTGTTATGCTCGTTGAGTCAAATCCTAGGAGCGTTATTTTGCTAAATTCTGTTATCACAAATATTTTGATTAGTCAAACAATAGGTTATTGAGCACTGCTCTCTGCTGGAGTCTCCTCGATCATCTGCGCAAGTCGAGCCTTATATGCAGGATTTTTCAAGAATGAGGCGATGTTAGGGTAGCGACGCTCACGCTCAGGGAGTATAATTCTATCCTCATCTCGAATGATACCGCGACGCACTTTTGTTGTCACCCCTTCACTGCTGTCATTTGGCTTTTGACCAGCATTCAACCTGACAATAGGGGAGTTAGGGTCGCTAAACAACATAGATAGCTTGTTGCTAAAGTCGCTATAGTCACCATCGGTCACATCATCAAATCCCGTTGCAACCATAACAAGCTCCAGAGCATCCTCCAAATATGGTTTGACACTCATTCCCCAGATTATATTCGCTGTGCGCACCTCGCCACTCATCGTAACGACACGCGCATTATTCTGAATGTAATTCAAAATATCGTTGACCTCCGTAAATTGCAGATCCTCTAACTTCGCAACAGCGATATTCAACAATATATCCTTCGCTCCAGTGATATGGTTATGGTTCAAAAGTGGAGACGACAATGAGTTTTTGGCAACGACCATCGCACGATTCTCGCCCGATGCCTTCTCCACACTCATATGAGCACGTCCGCTATCGCGCATCACCTTCGACACATCGGCAAAATCGACATGTATGAATGTTGATTGCACCGTTATGATCTCTGATATTCCCTTTGCTGCATAGCTCAAAATCTCGTTTGCCTTGCTAAATGCCTCATATGCAGTGGCATTCTTCTCTAGGTATATCTTCTGGATATTCTCGTTATTGATGATAAGCAGAGAGTCGACACATTCGCGCAACTCGTCGATACCCCTCATCGCCTGGTTGTAGCGCAACTCACCCTCCACAAGTAGGGGCGATGTTACAATGGCAACGGTCAATATATCCAATTCGCGCGCTAATTTAGCTACGACAGGTGCAGCTCCCGTTCCTGTTCCTCCACCCATACCAGCCGTGATGAATAGCATGCGAGTATTGAGTGCAATTAGCTGTTCGCGAACAAGATCCAAACTTGCTAGAGCTGCCGAACGTCCCTTTTCAGGGTCATTTCCAGCCCCTAATCCATCATCTCCCAGACGTATTTTATTCGATATTGGGGAGTTATCCAACACTAATTGATCGGTGTTGCAGACCAAAAACTCTACATTGCGAATGCCAATATCCCACATATAGTTCACAGCATTTCCTCCAGCTCCACCAATACCAACAACGGTAATGATAGAACCGACAGTACTCTCTACCGCAAGTTCACTAAGTATGCTATCACCTAAAATATCCATCTTTTTCCTCTATATGTTTTACAGCTCTTGATCTCCGTCGGGCGATGAGAGGACTTTGTTTACCTTCTCAGCGATCAACTTCATAAACTTCTCAAGAGAGTTTGGCTTCTTCTCTATCTTTACTTCTGGCTCAGGCTCTGGTTCTGGTTCTGGTTCTGGAATTGGTTCAGGTTCTGGTGCCTGTATCGGCTCTGGCTCAGGTTCAGGCTCTGGTTTTACAACCTCTTCGACCTCTGGAACGACAGGCGGAGTCTCCTCCACTATCGGCTCTTCAACGATCTCCTCCTCTTCAATACAACTCTCGCCAATACCCTTAGCGTCCATTTCGATTCCGCGCTTCAAAATTCCCACCACTGTGGCATACTCTGGGGATGAAACCATCGACAAAGACTCTTCGCTAATGTTCTCATCTGGAGTTGCAACTCTAACATCAAAATCCAAATTCCTGCCAAATAACTCATCGACATGTTTCAAATTAGCTCCGCCACCCGTTAATACCACACCATAAGAGAGTCGACCATTGTATCCCGACTCATGAATATCGCGAAGCACAAACGATACAAGGTCATTCATTCGCTCTTGGATCGCCATTGCAATGTTGTAGATTGGAATCGGACGACTATCTCTAGCTGTACGACCAACCACATTTACATTCCCCTTTGGTGCGAAATCAACAATTGCAGTTCCGTAATTACACTTTAGTGCCTCGATGCTCTCACTGTGGATCTTCAAGGTGCTGATATCTGCATTTATAGCAGATCCTCCAATCGGAATAGATGCTATATGTCGAAGCGCATTGTTGTGGTAAATAGCGAGGTTTGTCATACCCTCCCCCAAATCAATAGCGACAACACCAGCCTCTCTCTCATCTCGTGAGAGAACCGCCTCGGCAGATGCCAACGCATTTGCAAAGCAGTGTTTCATTGTTATTCCCGCCTGTGTAAATGCCAAATTAAGTCGCTTAAGTGCCTCTTTTTCACATAGTACAAAGTTAAATGTCGCGCTTAGCGTACTTCCAAATGTTCCCACTGCGCTATCCACCTCGTCGTTGTCGTCAACGATATAATTACGTGGTGTATACTCCAAAATAGTATCTATTTCGGGAGCTACAACCCTTCGCATCAAAGCGTGCAGAGTACCAACATCAGATGCTGCGATACCACTATTTGGCTCTGCAACATCGATCTTGTCACCATACTGTTCGCAACGAACATACTCACCCGATATTCCACCATATGCCTGCTGAATCTTAACATTTAAGCGTGTCTCGATATCAGCAATAACTCTTGAAAGAGCTTCGTTTACATGTGCAATATTCTCAATACGCCCCGCTTTTAACCCCTTAGTTTGGCGTTTTGCTACTGCAGCGATATGAAGTTTGCCTAGCTCGTCGTTAAACCCAGCTATGGCAATTACACTCTTTTCACCCAGATCTATGGCTATTGTATATTTGTTCATAATTTGCACTATCTATCTTTTGCAGACGACTTGCTTTTCAAACTCAATGTTTATCTCCTTGTACCTATCCCAGCCAACCCTCGGAAGTGCTTCATCATAGAAGTCACGCAATCGGTTAAATTTTGCCCATATAGCTTCGCTAACCTCCTGTTTATCTTTGCGTCGCTCCTTCTCGATATGCGACTGTTGTACGGAGCGAGTATTGAATGAGTTTGGTATGATGTGGCTCATACCACCAATTTTACTCTCCTCTTGTTCATCCTGTTTGAGCAAGAGTTGCATGTTGTCAGACTCTTTCTTGGTCGCTTCGACCCAGTTAATCTCATTTCTAAGACATCCGAACACAACATCAAAATTTGCACTACGTACCGTCATCGAGAGCCTCAAACTAGACTCTATGCCAGTCGAAAGAGTGATTTGAACCACTTCAGATCGCCAAAAGTCGTCATTTTCGACAATCTCTACAAAGGTAATTAAATTATGTATATCATCGCAATTTTTTTGTAACTTTTTTTGGCGTTCGCGTTGTTGTTCAATGCGTCGATCTATTGCAGCTAACTCATCGTCGATCACTCGTTGGCGATATGCATAGAGTTCGCGCAGAACTCGATTCTCCTCACGAAGCTCTTTTACCTGCTTTGCAAACTCATCTTTATCCTCAAAAATACTGCGATTAATGTAGCGTTTTCGAACACTTCTCTTATCCTCGTTATTGGCTATCTCACGACGCAAAATCGGATACTTCTCCCTCTCCAGAGCCTCGATCTCAAGGTCGATCTTCTCCATCTGCTCCAACATATAGTCATCAATATTTCCCGCAAAATTGGTCGGAAAGAATGGTCGATAATCTCCCGTAATAACCGATGTGTAGAGCGAAGAGTAGGCAGGTGCTTGAAATACAAATCCTGAACTTGTGATGTAGCTGTTATAACCATTAAGCAGGATTCGAGCGATGGCAGAACGCTGCTCAATATCGATGTGTAGTGCACCTGCGGCGTTGCAGTAAACTCTTACACTCTCGATAAACCCATTTTGGCGAATTACGCGCTCAATACGTGTGAGAGGGAGATCGGCAACATCTGCGCCAATTGTGGTAATCTTCTCTCGCTTAAGGATATCGTGTACCATCTGTGTAGATACCAGATTCCCTCTCGATGTACTATCTGCAATGTGAATATTCAAAGAGGTGACCTTGAGTTCGGCATTACTCTGCCTAACTCGTGTCGAGACAAAATATAACAGTAGTAGGGTAGTGATCCAGAATAGACACTTCCCCAATAGAATAAATATTTTACCAACTCTCTTCATATTCGTTTGTTATTTTTTTGACCCTACAACTGCCGCGATCTCTTCGCAGTGAAGGTCGATATTTCCTGCACCAAAACTAATTACAACATCAGTCTCTAAATTTGCAATATGCTCCGCTATCGCCTCACGCTCAACTATTTCACACCCCTTCGAACTCTCAATTAGTCGAGCAATAATCTCCGATGATATCCCCTCGATAGGCTCTTCGCGAGCTGGATATATCGGAAGTAGAATCACTCTATCTGCTTTTGAAAGCGACTCTGCAAACTCAACATAAAGGTCGCGAGTTCGAGTGTAGAGATGTGGCTGAAAGATAGCCGTCACATGTCGATTCGGGAACATCTCGCTCACCGACGATAGTGTTGCAGCAATCTCACGCGGATGGTGTGCATAATCATCCATATAGAGCGATGTCGGAGTCGATACATAGATATCCAACCTACGCTTAATCCCTGAGAATGAACGCATAGCACTCTTTAAAGCCTCCTCGTCGAGCTCTCGCCCCTCTTTGCGAGCAGCACACCACATAGCCGCTACAGCTGCCACACAATTCTCAATATTGACCCAACCTGGAACTCCAAGTTCACACCCCTTAATAACTCCACTGGGAGTGACAATATCGAAGCGATATAATCCACCCTCAAGCAGTTCAGAGTGGTTAACATAGAAGTCAGATGGGGTGTTATACGAATACCTCCAAATATCTATATCTTTGTTGCGAAGCTCAATATCTACCCCCTCTTTAAGGATTAGCGCGCCTCCAGCCTTTATAAGCTCTGTAAACTGCGAAAAAGCCTCGCGAACAGCCTCGTATGTGCCGTAGATATCCAGATGGTCAGGGTCGACAGATGTAACAACAGCGATATCTGGATTCAACCTCAAAAACGACCTATCGAACTCATCCGCCTCAACAACGACTCTCTCTCCTGATCCCAAAACCAAATTCGATCCGAAGTTTCGAGATATAGCTCCAAGAATTGCACATCCCTGCCCCTCGCCCTTGTGGTTCAACCACGAAAGCAGAGTCGATGTGGAGCTCTTACCGTGAGTTCCAGCGACCGCCATCACATACTTTCCAGCTGTCAATACCCCCAACATTTGCGAGCGTTTGATAACCTCGAAACCATTGTCTCTAAAGTAGTTAAGCTCTGAGTGCGATGCAGGGATAGCTGGCGTGTAGATCACAACCGTGTTTGATGGATCGCGAAAATCCTCTCCGATCAACTCCGTGTTATCCTCGTAGTGTATCTCTGCCCCCTCAGCCTCTAGAGCCGCTGTGAGTTCTGTTGATGTGCGGTCATATCCACCAACTTTGCGTCCATCATGGAGGAAGTAGCGTGCTAAAGCACTCATTCCGATCCCTCCGATTCCGACAAAATATATATTTTTGTTTGCCATTACTTTCTGCTCTCTTTAAAGATCTTCTCGATCTCATCCACAATCATATCGGCAGCCTTTGGCGATGCCATCTTCGCGATATTCTTCTTTAGATCCTCCAGTGACTCTCGATCTTTTAGTGTCGCTACAGCCAACGCCATCGCGCTATTTCCAGCCTCAGAGTCTGGTACCATGAGTGCCGCCTCTCTATTGACCAAAGCCATTGCATTCTTGGTTTGGTGATCCTCCGCAACATTTGGCGATGGGATAAAGATCGTAGGTTTTGCAACCAGACTAAGCTCCGACACGGTACATGCACCGCTTCGTGAAATCACAATATCCGCAGCGGAGTAGGCGAAATCCATCCTCTCCAAAAAAGCCCCCTGCCAAACATTCTCCATCGGGTGCTCTTTGCTAAAGCGTGTCATCTCCTCGTCGTAGACCTTTCCCGTCTGCCAGATCACCTGCATATCCTGAGGCTTTCCCTCGACACTCTCGATCCAACGGCACATCATATCGTTGAATGTGCGAGCACCCAACGAACCACCCACAACCAATACAACAGGGCGTTTGTTGTCGAGTCCGAAATACTCCAAAGCCTCTTTTCGAAGAGACTCTACCGATCCGAAGTTTCCGCGAAGTGGGTTTCCAGTCTTTACTATTCTATCAGCCTTGAAGAATCGCTCCATTCCATCATACGCCACACAGATCTTGCGAGCTCTGTCCGCACCGATCTTGTTGGTTAGTCCAGCATATGAGTTCTGCTCCTGAACGATGGTTGGAACTCCGAGTTGGTTCGCAGCCCACAGAATTGGAGCTGAGGCGTAACCTCCAAATCCAACAACTATATCTGCTCCAAAATCACGAATAACCTTTTTTGCTCGCGAGATACTTTTAAGCACCTTGAATGGCAGAAGCAGATTGCGCCACTCCATGCGTCGTTGCAGTCCAGCAATTGGTAAACCAACTATATTATACCCTAAAGGGGGTATTTTATCCATCTCCATACGACCTTCAGCTCCAACAAATAGGATCTCAACATCATCCGCATATCTGCGAATCAATGCCTCGGCTACTGCTACCGCTGGGTAGATATGACCACCCGTTCCTCCTCCAGAAACTATTATCTTCTTCATTTTGTATGTTGTGTTTTCTTCTATTTATTTACTTATCGTCCCCAACTATCTCGATCTAGATTTCTATACCCTATAGCTTCGGCTATATGCGAGGAGTTGATACGCTCCTCACCTGCTAAATCGGCAATTGTTCGTGCCACCTTAATTATCCTATCATATGCGCGAGCCGAGAGTTGCAGACGCTCCATCGCTAACTCCAATATCCTTTTCGAAGCCTCATCTAGCGGACAAAAGTCCCGAAGCATACGGCTCGTCATCATAGCATTTGTCGTCACCGATTTTACACCCAATCTATCTAGCCCCTTGAATCGCTTTGTCTGGATAGCGCGTGCCGCAATAACCCTTTCGCGAATCACCGCGCTCGACTCCTCCACTCTCTCCTCGTTGATCTGTTGGATCGAGAGCGGTGTCACCTCAATATGTAGATCTATTCGATCCAATAGAGGCCCCGATATCCGCCCTAAGTAGCGATGAACAGCCCCAGGGGAGCATGTGCACTCCTTGGTCGGATGGTTGTAATATCCACATGGGCATGGATTCATCGAGGCTACCAACGTAAAGTTCGCTGGATACTCCACCGTATACCTTGCCCTTGCAATCGTTATGCTCTTCTCCTCCAAAGGTTGGCGCAAAACCTCCAATACCGCCCTTCCAAACTCTGGCAACTCATCAAGAAACAGAATCCCATTATTCGCCAACGATACCTCTCCAGGTTGAGGGGTGTTTCCGCCACCTATCAAAGCCACCTGCGAGGTGATATGGTGAGGAGCTCGAAATGGGCGTTTGGTCATAAGTCCCGACTCTACACCCAACTTTCCAGCTACAGAGTATATCTTTGTAGTCTCCAACGCCTCTTGTTGCGACATCGGAGGTAGGATTGTCGGCATACGCTTCGAGAGCATTGTCTTTCCCGAACCTGGTGCTCCGATCATAATTATGTTGTGTCCGCCAGCCGCTGCAATCTCGAATGCTCGTTTCACCTGCGACTGCCCCTTAACATCCGAGAAGTCGTCGCTATATAGCGTATACTCCTCCTCTTTGTCGAGTGCAACTACTTTTGTTGGCTCGATCTGGCAAAGGTCGTTAGCCCAATCAACAACCTCTCTTAGGTTGCGAACGCCCAAAACCTCAATCCCCTCAACAACAGCCGCCTCAGCACTATTCGCTATTGGTAGTATGATCCTCTTGAATCCCTGATCTTTAGCCGCTGCTGCCATCGGAAGCGCACCCTTTATCGAGCTTATTGAGCCATCCAACGACAATTCACCTAAGATCATCGACTCCTCCAACTTCACACTCTGAATCTGTCCCGAGGCTGCCAAAATACCCATCGCAATAGGCAGATCAAAGCCCGAACCCTCTTTGCGAAGATCCGCAGGGGCGAGGTTTACCACAATCTTTTTGTTCGGCATCGAGAGCGATGAGTTCTCAAATGCAGAGCGGATTCTCTCTTGCGACTCCTTGATTGTGTTGTCGGGGAGTCCAACGAGCCACAATCCAAGCCCCACCTCCGCCATATTAACCTCGACTGTAACCCTTACAGCGTCAATTCCAGCTATTGCACCTGCATATACCTTGATAAACATAATTTGATCCTCCCTTTAAAATGGTACTATATCTCCACCTCCCGAGGGGGCTATGTCAAATTCATTGCTCACCAAACCTTGCGATAATCCTCCGCCACCACCACTTGCATTGGCAGAGCTCTCGTAGTTGTCATACTCGCGCCCTCCCATAGGGTCGATAGGGGTCGATAATGACTTCATATCCAACTCATCGAGGTCGGCAAATCGAGCCTGCTCCTTGATAAATCGAAGAGGCACATCACACACCTCACCATTACGGTGCTTCGCCAATATAATCTCCGCCATACCAGCTGTCGGAAGTCCATCTTCGGTCTGGTGCATTCCATAATATTCGGGGCGGTGGATAAATGCCACGATATCGGCATCCTGCTCGATCGCTCCCGACTCACGAAGATCCGACAACATCGGACGCTTTGAACCGCCTCGCGCCTCTGTGGCACGACTCAACTGCGAGAGGGCGATGATCGGAACATTCAGATCCTTAGCCACCGCCTTCAAGGTGCGCGATATAAATGCCACCTCCTGCTCACGATTTCCTCTGGTGTCGGTCGAGCCTGTCATCAGCTGAAGGTAATCTATAATTATAATTTTTATGTCGTGTTGAATCTTCAATCGTCGCGCCTTGCTCCTAAACTCGAAGATCGAGAGAGCTGGCGTGTCGTCGATATATAGCGGAGCTGCTGCCAGCGGTTTTGTCGATGACTCCAGATGTTTCCACTGCTCGGAGCTCAACTTTCCCGTCTTTATGTCGTTACTCGCAAGACCTGTCTCCGCCATGATAAGTCGCATCATAAGCTGTACCGCCGACATCTCCAGCGAGAAGAATGCAACTCCTTGCTCATAGTCAACCGCCATATTTCGAGCCATCGTAAGCACGAATGCCGTCTTTCCCATAGATGGACGTGCCGCAACAATAATCAGATCCGATAGCTGCCAACCCAAAGTCTTGCGATCCACAGCGACAAACCCCGAAGGTACTCCATTAAAGGCATTCTCACTCTTTGCAGCCTCCTCAATTTGAGCGAGAGCCTGCGCCAAGATATCGCGCGATGACTGCACCGAGCGTTTGATGTGTCCCTCTGCAACTTTGAAGATCTCTCCCTCGGCATATCCGATCAGATCTGTCACATCGACACTCTCATCGTAGGATTGTTTCTGGATCTCGGTTGCAGCTCTAATCAATTCGCGTTGAACATATTTTTGGGCGATGATTCGTGCGTGGAACTCCACGTTGGCTGCCGAATCGACCTTTTGCGTGAGTTGTGCAAGGTATGCAGCACCTCCTGAGAGAGCGAGTTCGCCATTGACCTTTAGCCTCTCTGTTACTGTGAATAGGTCGATCGGTTGAAGGTCTCGCGATAGGCTCTCGATCGCCTTGTAGATCAAACTATGTTTCTCGGTGTAGAACGACTCTGGCGAGATATACTCCTGAACAGCTATCACACTATCCTTTTCGAGCATCAACGCGCCGAGTACAGCCTCCTCTAACTCAGTAGCTTGAGGTGGTACAATGCCAAGATTGTCGTTGGTAATATTTGTATATGCGTCGCGATTCTTCTGCGAGGGCGAAAAGCTCTTTGCCATTGTATCTTATCTGGGTTTTATTGACCTAAAAAACATAGGGTTAGTTCGGCTCAAAAGTACAAAATTTTTCTCGATAATTGCAACCGTTTTGTGGTAATTATTTTTGTGGCGGTTTTATTTTATTGGAGCCCTGTGAAAATTTTCATTAGTCCCACGTGAGATACGAAATTGAAAATTTCGTCATCCTGAACTTGTTTCAGGATCTCAGCATCATCTGTTAAAGTATATTGCAGTGATAATATTATTGTTTGCTGAGATCCTGAACGGGGCTGTTGGCAAAATATAAGCCTTGTGAGGCTGTTATGTTTGTTTCGCTCTCTGTGGAGATTTTCTTTCAAAATCTCCTTTTTTTCAGAGAGAGCGAGGTTTACGCGCGAACTGCCTCCGGCGGGCGGAGTGCTCTCCGCGGAGCTAATTTCTATTTTGAGGCATTAAACTCATGATACGAGACGGCAATAGTCGCAATCGAGAGTCGACACGATGGTGCAGCATCAAGAATCGCCTCTGCACACGACATAATCGTAGCTCCCGTTGTAAATACATCATCTACAAGTAGCACCGAACGATCCTCAAAGAGCTTCGGATCGGTGACCCTAAATAACCCCTCAACATTATCCCACCTCTCATGATGTCGTTTTTTTGTCTGAGAACTATTGGAGCGTGTACGTTTGATCGCCCCTTTGATATGTTTTACTCCCATCTTTTTAGCTACCCCTTGAGCAATATAGTCCGACTGGTTATACCCTCGCCTCAATAGTCGAAGAGGGTGAAGTGGCACTGCAACTACAACCTCAATATCGGAGTATAGATCGGAGCTAGCGAGCTCTCGCCCCAACCACTCTCCAAGGAATCGACCATGATACCACCGATCTCGATACTTCATATCGTGGATCAATCTGCGCCATGTGCTATTCTGAATATAGAAGAGTAGCGACGAAGCCTCCTCAATCTCGGGACGTAGATTTCGAACCCTCTCCGCCATCGGGTTGTCGCTCATCTGCCAATAACCTGTGAGTGGAATATCAAGTCGACACGATGTGCAGATATATCGCTGCCCTTTGGTGAGAGGCGTGCGACAGAGAGGGCATATTGGAGGAAATATCACAGATAACCCCTCTAACAAAAGTTTGACGAATATATTATTGCGGATCGACATTACACACCAATTTTATCGCACGAAACTCCTTCGTCTCTCGCCATTTAGCGATGATTTCGCGAAGGATATCACGCGCCTTTTTTGACGATGCTCCGCTCTCAATTTTGAGCATAAATCCCACAATCCACTCTCCCTGCAATCTATCCACTGGAGGCGGAACAGGGCCCTTAACTCTCCAAGCGAACCGTTCGCGAAGTAGGGTAGATAGGGCATTCGCACCAGCTTGGAGGCGCGAAATATCGCTGTGGCGCAACGTTATCATCGTGATCCGCGAATATGGCGGATAGAAGAATGCTTCGCGCTCCTGAAGGAGTGTTCGAGCCATCGTATCGTAGTCGTTATCGGCTACAAACTTTAATACTCTGTGGGTGGGTTGTGTCGTCTGGATCACAACTTCGGCATCAGCTCCCTTGCGTCGACCTGCTCTACCTGCAACCTGCAACATCAACGAAAAGGCTCGTTCTTCGGCTCTAAAATCGGGGCTAAGCAGCATATTATCGGCATTGAGAATCCCAACAAGTGTCACCCCCAAAAAGTCAAAACCCTTTGCAATCATCTGAGTGCCAACCATTATGTCGCTCTCGTGGCGAGCAAAACTACCCACTATGCGTTCGAATGCACTCTGCGATGTTGCGGTGTCTCGATCCAACCTAATAGCTCGTGCCTTGGGCAAAAACTCTGCAATCTGCTCCTCGATCTTCTCCGTGCCAAAACCCATCGGAAGCACCTCGCCAACCACACAGCTCGGACACTTTTGAGGGAGTGGGGTGGTGTAGTCGCAATAGTGGCATATGAGCCGCTGCCCAGCCTTGTGCATCGTCAACGAGACATTGCAATTGGGGCATCGCGCCACCCAACCACACTCTGCACACTCGACATATGGGGCGAAGCCTCGGCGATTCTGGAATAGCATTGTCTGCTCCGAACGCTCCAATCTCGTCTCGATCTTTGTTATTAGATCGAGGTTGAAGTGACCTCTTCGCTCACGACGTTTTCCAGCTTGTTGAGAGTCCGATATTGTAATTTTTGGCATCTCAGCCTCTCCATATCGCTCCGTGAGCTTTGCACTTGCAAACTTATTAGTGAGTGCATTTGTCCAACTCTCCAATGATGGTGTGGCACTTCCAATAACAATCTTTGCTCCGAATTGTGCCGCTAGAATATGCGAGCTGTCGCGTGCATTGTAACGTGGAGCAGGATCTATCTGTTTGTAGCTCGGATCATGCTCTTCGTCGATGATTATGAGCCCTAATTTGTTGAGTGGTAGAAATATCGCTGAGCGTGCTCCAACGATAAAATTCCCTCCATCGAAACTCGCTGCAAGGCGCATGAAACTCTCCGTGCGCTTGCGAGGTGGCAGTTTCGAGTGGTATGCTGTGACGCGTGAACCAAATATCCGCTCCATCCTCTCGATCAGTTGAGTGGTGAGGGCGATCTCTGGGACTAACATCAATACATCGCGCCCCTCGGAGAGCCTCTTTGCAATCAGATGGATATATAGCTCTGTTTTTCCCGACCCTGTCACTCCATGTAGAAGCGCGCACGATCTGTCGAGATGTCCGCGTTCGATCGCCTCCATCGCCTCGATTTGGTGAGGGGTGAGCGGAGGGAGATTGAACTGGATATTTCCAACACTCTCGATCGAACTCTCTCTCTTTGTGAGGGTTATTAGCCCCTTGGTGGATAGAGCTTTGAGGTGTTTAAGTTCGCTGTTGAGGAGTCTGCGAGCAATCTCTCCATCGGCAGTTTTTAGGTTTGCGTCCACTGCCAATATCTCTTCGAGAGCCTCCGCTTGTCCGCTAGATCTGCGAGAGATCTTTTCGATGGATGCCTCCAAATCCTCTTTCACCCCAATATAATACTCCATGGATGGTCTGTACTCCGCAATCTCGAACGCCTCCTCATTCACCCCGTGAGGCTTCACCATCGCTGGAAGTGCCACTCGCATAACATCCCCCACCGTGCAGAGGTAGTAATCCGCCATCCACTCCCAAAATCTTCGTTGTTCGACAGATAGCAAGATATCGGCGTATAATTTTTTGTAGACTTTTCGAATTGTTTTGTAAGGTGGGCATTCATCATGTAGCCTCCATACAATACCCGTATAGAGCGTCACCACCGATTGCCCCATCGGAACAGCCACCGCTTCACCCTCGCGCAGCTCCATACCCTCCTCAACTTCGTAGGTCAAGGGGGCAATTGCAAGAGGCAGTACTATGTCGGCATATCTAACCATGATATAATCTCCCTTGATAGGTGTTCTGTCGCGCTAACTCCTTCTCGAAGAGGTTCAACAGCGACTCGTTTCGCACCAATCCCCAATTCGGGCCATGGTGATATCTGGGTGGTGCTTCGGAGGCAAATCGCTCCACAACTAGATCGGGGCGTAGTCGCTCTAACATCTGAATAAAGAGCGCGATATACTCCTCTTTGCTCCAAAATCTGAATTTAGAGGGGGTTGTGTCGTACTCTGTTGCCATCTGCGTATCTCGAAATATCTGCAATTGGTGGAACTTTATTGTGGTTAGAGGCAGCGCATTTATTGTGTCGACCTGCTCCATCAACATCTCCTCGCTCTCGCCTGGTAGCCCCAAAATAAAGTGAGCTCCAGTGTGGATTCCACGCTTCGCACTCTGCTCGATTGCCCACTTTGCCTCTGCAAAATCGTGTCCTCGATTGATTTGTTGCAGCGTCTGGTCGAATGTCGACTCAACGCCATACTCTATAGCGACATATTTCGATCTGGAGAGCTTTGCGAAGTAGTCCAACTTCTCTTCATCTACGCAATCGGGGCGCGTCCCAATGATAACTCCAGCGATCAAAGGGTGTGCCAACGCCTCATCATAGAGCTCCCGAAGCCTCTCTAGTGGGGCATATGTATTTGAAAACGACTGAAAATATGCCAAATACTTTGTCGCTGTTCGATAGCGATTTAGATGGAACGAGACACCCTCATTGATTTGTGTTGTAACAGATAGATTTGGTTCGCAATAGGATGGTGTAAATGCCAGATTATTGCAGAATGTACACCCTCCAACACCCACCTTGCCATCGCGATTCGGGCAGCTAAAGCCTGCGTTTATCGCAACTTTTTGGGTGCGTCCGCCCAACACCCGACGAAAGTAGGATGAATAGGAGTTGAAGCGTCGCCCCGAGAAGAGCTCCAACGCCTCATGTTCAGTTAATTTATATTGTTGTGAACCAACGTTCATATCTTGTCTATATCTTTATTGTATATAGTATAGTACTCTCTCAATAAAACAATATCTTTGCAGCGTAGTAAGTTTATGGCTCGATGGATTATACGATCATCGAGCACAACCTCAAAATTATATTATGTCAGACAATCAAAATACAGCCATTAAACGCGATGTCGAGATCGACCTTACAGAGGAGCTCGCTTTGGGTCGCTATGCAAATTTAGTAGTTATATCTCACTCTCCAACGGAGTTTGTCCTCGATTTCGCATCTATGTTGCCAGGAATGAACAAACCCAAGGTGAATAATCGTGTAATCATCACTCCAGAGCACGCCAAACGACTACTGCTATCCCTTAAGGATAATATCGTCCGTTACGAGAGCAGCCACGGTGCAATCCAGACGCAGACACCTCAACAGAAGCAGCAAGATATTCTGGATACTCTCCGTAACTCAACAAAGATCGGCGAGGCGTAGATTTGCTATTCCATAGAATCTGCTGTCCAATAAAGTATCTCATTACTTTCACGCAACTTCCCACGTGAGATACGAAATTGAAAATTTCGTCATCCTGAACTTGTTTCAGGATCTCTGCAAACGACAACACTTGTTGATAATGCTGAGATCCTGAAACAAGTTCAGGATGACGACTCTTTCAGAGTCGAAACGAGGTGCCAATACAAATTGTAAACTTTTATCAGACACTAATAAAACAAGTTCAGGATGACGGCTCTTTCAGAGCCGAGACGTGGTGCAAAAATCATCCACAGTCAAATCACAGTCACAATCTCAGCCTCATCCACAACCTTCTACTCCACGCCAAACTCATATCTACAGTTATATTCGTATCTCTTACCAGGGTGCAACTCAGGAACATTCAGTGCGTGTTGAGTCTCGAAACAGATTGCTCCACGTCGAACAAATGAACGTGAGTTGCGCCCTTTGATTTGTGGATCAAGGAAGTTCGATGTATAGATATGCACCGCTGGTTGTGTGGTGTAGAGCCTAAGCGAGATACCACTCTCTGGAGAGTGGAGGTATGCTTGTGCACGACTCTCATCACGATCATGGTTGAAGAACCAAATATGATCTAACCCCTCGTTGGTGCGAATCTGGTTATCGTCATAACGATCTATCCTATCCGATATAACAACCTCTTCGCGAAGATCCATCGGTGTACCCTCGACACTGCGAAGCTCCCCTGTAGGGCGATATACCACTGTGTCGATTAGGGCTGTATAGTCAGAGTCAACCCTTAGCATATGGTCGGTGATAGGGTGCGAAGAGTCTCCTGAGAGGTTGAAAAAGCTGTGATGCGTCATATTTACAACCGTCGGAGCACTGCTTGTAGCCTCATAGCTGATCTCTATTGCACTCTCATCGGTGAGCGTGTAGCTCATCAAAAGGGCAACATCAGCAGGGAATCCATTCTCCCCATCGAGAGCCCGATACGACATTGTGATCCTCTGTGGCTCAACACTCTCGACTCGATAGACCTCATTCATCCACCCCAAAGAGCCACCATGCAGGGAGCTATTGCTCTTTGGCTCGTTGACATCAATCTGATACTCCTTGCCATCAATCGTGATATGTCCGTCGGGAATACGCCCTGCATATCGACCGACTGTAGCTCCAATCGCCATTCTGCGCTCTACATACTCCCCGATATTATCGAATCCGAGTACCACATCTCGAAACTCTCCATCTCGATCCTCCACCATCACAGAGACTATTCTAGCCCCGAAGTTGGTGATACAGACCTCCATGCCCGATCTGTTTTTTAGAGTGTAGAGTGCAACGCTCTCGCCCATAATCGTGGTGTCAAAGCGTGCAGGGTCGATCCCCGAAAGGGTCAACTCCGAAGAGTGATTTGGGGTGCAGCAGACTAATGCCGCTACACCCCAAACCATTGCTAATAAGGTCTTAAAACTCCTCATAATTATCTGCTCATCAACAGTGATTTGAACTCGTCATAACCCTTGCCCATCTCGATGCTCTGCTTTGTGCCCGCCATAAATGCTTGAAGTGCCGCAGGGATCTCAACATCTACACCTGTGATACCCTCAACCACCTCGTTGAACTTCGCTGGGTGGGCAGTCTCTAGGAATACACCAACCTCATCTGGCTGCAACTGCTCCTCTAGTGCGCGATATCCACACGCTCCATGAGGATCTAACAAGTATCCAGTCTCTTTGAGTGTTGCCGACATCGTCTCTGAAATCAGCTCATCTGAGTATGCACATCCCGAAACCTCTTTGCAGATCGCCTCGTGTGAACCATATAGATCGAGTACACGTACAAAGTTACTTGGATCACCAACATCCATTGCATTTGCAATTGTTGCGATCGAAGGGCGTGGATTATACTCCCCTGTATTGAGATACTGAAGGAAGATATCATTCTCGTTGTTCGCTGCGATGAATCTCTTCACTGGAAGCCCCATGCGCTTTGCGATAAGCCCAGCGGTGATATTTCCGAAGTTTCCACTAGGCACACAGAACACTACATCTCGCTCCTTACCCTCGCGTTTAAGCTGAGCATAGGCGTTGAAGTAGTAGAATGCCTGAGGTAGGAAGCGTGCCACATTGATTGAGTTTGCACTCGTTAGCTTCATATGTGCATTCAACTCCTCATCCATAAACGCCTGCTTTACAAGAGCCTGACAATCATCAAATACTCCATCAACCTCCAAAGCGGTGATATTCTGCCCCAAAGTTGTAAACTGCACCTCTTGGATCTTGCTCACCTTTCCCTTAGGGTAGAGCACATAGACATGGATACTATCAACGCCCAAGAAGCCATTAGCAACGGCACTTCCTGTATCACCCGATGTCGCAACCAATACATTCACCAACTCGTTAGACTCCTCTGCTCCGCTCTCCTTTGTGATAAAGTAGTTCAACAGACGCGCCATAAAACGACCACCAACATCCTTGAATGCGAGCGTTGGGCCATGGAACAGCTCTAAAGAGTAGTAGTTTGGCTTCACCTCCACAATCGGAGTTGGGAAGCTCAATGTATCATTCACAATTCTTTTGAGACTCACCGTGTCGACATCATCCCCGAAGAATGAGTGTGCCACAGTATATGCGATCTCTTGGAACGACATACGGTCGATATTTGCGAAAAACTCTGGTGGAAGTGGACGTATGCTCTCTGGCATATATAGTCCTTTATCTGGAGCAAGTCCCTTTACGACAGCCTCTTCGAGTGTCGCCCAATCTGCTTGTTTGTTAGTGCTATAGTAGCGCATATCTATAATCCTATTATTCGTTTATTGTTTCTGTAGTAGTAGTTTGATGAAATCTTCGCCATCGAGAGTCCTCAAAGAGCCCTTTTTTGCCGAATCCTCATCATATTGTTGAACATCATCCCCCGACTCTTCACGTGTGTCATAGATCACAAATGGAACTGCATCGCGAGTGTGTGTTCTCAATCGTATTGGTGTTGGATGGTCTGGAAGAATCGCAACTCGCACAGGCTCATCGAAGCCCTTTATAGCCTCCATGATTGGTGCTACAGCGCGCTCACTCAGATACTCAATAGTCTTAACCTTAAGATCTGCATCCCCCTCGTGTCCAGCCTCATCGCTCGCCTCGATATGAAGATAGACAAAATCATCACTCTTCAATGCCTCGATAGCTGCTTGAGCCTTACCCTCGTAGTTCGTGTCGTGGAGACCTGTCGCCCCCTCAACCTCTACCACTTTGAGACCAGCGTAGACTCCAATTCCTCGAATTAGATCCACCGCCGAGATCACCGTTCCGCTCTTTAACCCATATGTCTCCATTAGAGTCTTCATCGCTGGGCGATACCCTGGAGACCATGCCCAAATTGAGTTTGCTGGATCTTTACCCTCCGCCACTCTCTTTAGATTGATCGGATGCTCTTTTAGTAGCTCCTGTGATTTGATTGTCAGCTCATTAAGTAGATCTGCTGTAGCCTCAGCCTCCTCACACTTCGCCTCGACCATAACCTCGCGGAATGGTGTTCCTGGGACATCGTGAGGTGGTGTACAGTGCACCCTTTTATCTGCACCTTTGATCTTCAAAAGGTGTCGATACGAGACCCCTGCATGGAAACTCACACGATCATCTCCCAACTTCTCTTGGAGATACTCCACCAAAATTGTCGCCTCCTCTGTCGAGATATGACCTGCCGAGTGGTTCTTGATCTTCTCATCCTCGATGGTGATGATGTTGCAACGCATAGCCATCTCCCCATCTTCGATCTCAACGCCCATACTAGCTGCCTCCAAAGAGCCACGCCCCTCGAAGACCTCATCAAGATCATACCCCAATACTGCCAAATTCGCGATCTCGCTACCTGGCTCATATTTATCAGGCACAGTATGCAACATTCCCAAACGTCCTGCCGCAGCTACCATATCTATAGATGGTTTGTCTGCCGCCTGAAGGGTTGTTTTGCCTCCAAGCGACTCCACAGGTTGCCCTGCCATGCCATCTCCCAATATTATGATATACTTCATCTCTATTATCGTATATTCGCAATGCTGATGATATCGGCAAATACTCCCGCCGCAGTCACCGCTGCACCTGCTCCATAACCCTTAATTACCATTGGTAGCTCTTTGTAACGCTCCGTAGTTAGGAGCACTGAGTTGTTGCTACCCTCCAACTCATAGAATGGGTGTTTAGAATCTACACACTGTAGTCCAACCGAACCCTTGCCATCCTCCAACTTCGCAACGAAGCGGAAGCGTAGACCCTTAGCCTCATTATCTTGACGCTTAGCCTCGAACTCTGCATCGAGCGATGGAACTTTAGCCCAGAAATCCTCTACCGAACCCTCGAATAGCTCCGATGGGATAAATAGATTCTTCTCTACATCCTCCTGCTCTAGGTCGTATCCAGCTTCGCGCGAAAGGATTACGAGTTTACGGATAACATCCGACCCATTCAAATCCAGACGTGGATCAGGCTCGCTATATCCAGCCTCTTTCGCCATCTGAATAGCGCGTGAGATTGGAATTTCGGCTGTCATCTCGTTGAATAGGTAGTTCAGAGTTCCCGAAACAACCGCCTCGATACGTGTGATCTTATCACCACTGTTAATGAGTGAGTTGATCGTATTGATGATCGGAAGTCCAGCTCCTACATTTGTCTCAAATAGGAATTTCACACCTCTCTTGCGAGCTGTAGCCTTCAACTGTTGATACTGCTCATAGCTGCTCGATGCTGCGATCTTGTTTGCCGCTACAACCGATACGTTATTGTCTAGTAGAGTCTGGTAGATCTCTGTAATTCCTGCATTTGCTGTACAATCTACAAAGACCGAGTTGAAGATATTCATCTCCAAAATCTCCTTGCACAAGCTCTGTGGATTCGCCTCGTGTGTCGACTCCGCCAACTGCTCCTTGTATGTATCGAGGTTGAGACCATCGCGATCCAAGATGCAACGCTTCGAGTTTGCAATTCCCACAACATTGACCTTTAGAGCCTTCTCTGCAAGTAGTGTCTCCTGTTGAGCACGGATCTGATCCACAAGGTTTGCACCCACTAGACCAACTCCAGCGATGAATAGATTTACAACCTGATGATCTGACAAGAAGAATGAATCATGAATTACATTCAACGCCTTACGAAGCTGTGATAGTTTAATCACAAACGATATATTTGTCTCCGATGCACCCTGAGCACATGCGATCACATTGATTCCATTTCGCCCCAAGATATTAAACAACTGACCTGCAATTCCTGGAGTGTGCTTCATGTTGTCTCCAACAATAGCAACAGTAGCCAAATCGTGCTCGATACCAACCTGCTCGATCTCACCTAGCTCGATCTCTTGTGCAAACTCCTCGTTGAGAAGTGCCGCAGCCTGCTCTGCATCTGTGTTACGCACTCCGATCGAGATATTATTCTCTGACGATGCCTGAGAGACCAAGAATACACTGATTCCACCTTTAGCCAACGCCTTGAAGATGCGATAGTTAACACCAATAACACCCATCATGCCAAGACCCATCACAGTGATAAGGCTCGTATCGTTGATCGACGAAATTCCCTTAATCGGTTTCCCCTCCTCCTTGCTCTTCTCGCGAGTGATAAGAGTTCCAGGAGCATCGATATTAAATGTGTTCTTCACCACAATTGGTACATTTTTGTGGTAAACAGGGTATATCGTTGGTGGATAGATCACCTTTGCGCCGAAGTTACATAGCTCCATAGCCTCGACAAACGATAGGTGATTAATCACATATGTGTTGCTAATCACGCGTGGATCAGCTGTCATAAATCCATCAACATCTGTCCAGATCTCCAACTTGTCAGCCTCCAACGCTGCCGCTAGTATCGCCGCTGTATAGTCCGAACCTCCGCGACCAAGTGTAGTTACGATGCCACTCTTTAGATCCGATGCAATAAAGCCAGGGAGCAAGCTCACGCGAGTGTGGCTCTTGAAACGCTCCTGAATCAAAGCATTTGTAACATCGAAATCCACGATATGTTTTCCATATTGAGGCTCTGTTTTAATCAACTCACGAGAGTCGATAAGTGTAACATCGCTCAAAATATATGAGATGATAGTAGATGATAGACGCTCGCCATAGCTCACAATCGTATCCATCGTCTTAGGTGAGAGGTCACGAATCAGGTGAATACCCTTGAAGATATTCGATAAATCCTCGAATAGAGGCTCTAACCTAGAGCGAAGCTCGGTGTGGAACGTTGGATCTACAATGCCCGTAATCATATCGTGGTGGCGCGTAACGATACGCTCCAATGTCTCGATATAGGCTGCATCGCCCTTTTGAGCCGTTGTTGCTGCGCCAATAAGTAGATCTGTGACACCTCCAAATGCCGAGACTACAACAATTAGCTCCTCGTCAGTTGTGTTTACGATCTGCTGCACATTTTTTAGGCTAGCGATCGAACCAACTGATGTTCCTCCGAATTTTAATACTTTCATCCTTATTTGTTTTGTCTTTTTTCTCTTTTTCTAGGCTTCGATATCTGGTAGTTTTGAAGCCTCAATCCGCAAATTTACGATTTATTACAGATATTTCAAAATATTAGCGATACCTAATTATAGCTAATTTCGCTATTCAATGATAAATACCTCCTCGTTTGGATGTTGCATATAGTAGTTTTCACGTGCATATCTCTCCAGCTCCTCATCGTATTTGAGTCGTTCGATGATGGTGCTATCTCTGGTGATATTATCCTGATATTCAGCGCGTAGTTTCATCAAATCTTGGATCTGCATATTTATCGAGATGGCATGCATAGCATTACGACCAATAACAACCACCATAAATATCATCACCACAATCGCCCCTAAACTAAGAAGGCGATCTTTGACGAAGTTAAATGCTCGTTCAAGCCCATTGAATGGGTTTGACTTATCTTTGGATTGATTCTTCATACACGGTTAATTTTTTTACGGAATATGCATATACTTATGAGTCTGAATCGAAATCGACCACCTCGGATTAGCCTTTGCATACTCCACAAGGATCGGCATCATCTGCTCCGAGACGCTCCATTCGGGTTGCAGATATAGTAGACACTTCTTTGTAACTTTCGAGGCACACTCCTCAGCCCAGATCAAATCCTCCGCCTTCTCGATCACAACTTTTAGCTCATCAGCACGCAAATATGCCCCCTGCAAAGGGTGCTTCTTTAACTTCGGAGAGAGACACACCCAATCAAACTCACCGCTAAATGGCGATGAGCCCGATGTCTCCAAAAAGATCTCAAAACCTCGATTGTGAAGCTTTCGGCATAGCGGTGAAAGTTCATAAAGAAGAGGTTCACCTCCAGTTATAACGATCGACTTTGCAGCGCACGCCACAGCTCGATCCACAATCACCTCAACCTCGACAGGCGGATGGATCTTCGGATTCCAACTCTCCTTTGCGTCGCACCATCTGCACCCAACATCACATCCGCCCAGACGGATGAAATATGCAGCCTTGCCCGTATGAAAACCCTCGCCTTGGATGGTATAAAAATCCTCGACTAGAGGCAGAAGTGTACCACCTTGTAGATCCTCTATGTTTTTGTCTATTGCCATTCTATTTTGTTACATATATATCTTTCAGCTCACGCCCCAATTGGTTGTAATCCAGACCATAACCCACGATAAATTCATTGCCAATCTCCATAGCTGCATAGTCGATCGTATCGCTCCCTTTATAAGCCTCAGGTTTTAGGAATAGTGTTGCTACCCTTACCGATGCCACCTCCATTGCACGCAGAATCTGTAGTGTGTAGGTTATACTTCGACCAGTGTCGACAATATCCTCAACAACAATTACATTGCGTCCTTTGATAGAGGTGTTGAGACCAATCAACTCCTTTACCTTGCCTGTCGAAGAGCACCCATCATACGATGCAATCTTCATAAATGAGACCTCGCAGCGGAAGTTCAATTGACGAGCTAGATCAGCCATAAAGAGGAACGATCCATTGAGGACACCCAATAAAATCGGGCAATCATCGCTTGTGTAGTCGGCATTTATCTTATCAGCAACCCTTTTGACAGCCTCCAAGATTCTCTCTTCGGGGATCATCACCTCAAATTCTCGATCGTGTAGTTTTACTCTCTTCTTCATCTCTTTATTTTGTCTATTTTAATTAGTCTCCGATAAAATTTTTCTAGCAGTCATACGTGAGATACGAAATTGAAAATTTCGTCATCCTGAACTTGTTTCAGGATCCCTGCATCATTAATTAAACTATTGTGTTTTAGTATATTATATTAGGTTGTATTGTCGTTTGCTGAGATCCTGAAACAAGTTCAGGATGACGAAATTTTCAATTTCGTATCTCAAGTGGGACTATCGGTAAAAGTAAGTCCTATTTTATAATATTACATTTTGGTTGTCTAAAATATTTTATTTGACACTAATTTTGTTTATCGTTCGTATCTGTAGTATGTTCCGAGGGGTAGCTCCTTCTCCATTTTGTCCGCCATCACCAACTCTCCTCGTTGCTCGCTTGTTGGGCGACCGAATGCTTGGTGCATCGCTGTTCGTGCGAGTGTCGACGATAGTCCCATCGAGTATAAATTCAAAACCACAAACGACCCTCTATCCTCGCTTAGTAGCTCTGAACATAGCCCCAACATCTCTTGAATATTCTCCTCTAAGATCCATCGTTCGCCATTCGCACCACGCCCATATGCTGGTGGATCGAGAATTATCGCCTGATATCTATTTCCACGACGCACTTCGCGACGCACAAACTTCAAAGCATCCTCCACAACCCAACGTATACCGCTCAACTTCGAGAGCTCCATATTTTCGCGCGACCATGTAACAACCTGCTTCACAGAGTCGACATGAGTCACATCCGCTTGAGCCGCCGCCGCCGCAATCGAAGCTCCGCCAGTGTAGGCAAATAGATTGAGAACCTTTGGCGTTGCTCCCGCCTCTCGAAATGCGGAACATTTGTCATATATAAAGTTCCAATTTGCAGCCTGCTCTGGAAAGATCCCCAAATGTTTAAACGATGTAAGCCCCAAACGCATTGTGAGCTGCATCTTTTTATATGAGTAGTGAATATGCCACTGCTCTGGTGTCCCTCGCTTCAGTCGCCACTCTCCGCGCTCCTCGCTCTTGGAGTCACGCAGAAACGATGCGTTAGCTCTATCTTGCCACTCCTGCTCCGAGAGCCCCTTTTGCCAGATCGCTTGGGGCTCAGGGCGACGTGTTACGACACCTCCGAAACGCTCTAACTTCTCGAAATCTCCAGAGTCAATAAGTTCATATTCCTCAAAATTAACCCTTATATTATCTATCATTATTTTACTATTTCATATTATTAGTGTTCGATAAGTCTTTTCTAGCAGTCATACTTGAGATACGAAATTGAAAATTTCGTCATCCTGAACTTGTTTCAGGATCCCTACATCATTGATTAAGCTATTGTCTATTAGTGTATTACAGTGTTTGTGTTGTCATTTGCTGAGATCCTGAAACAAGTTCAGGATGACGAAATTTTCAATTTCGTATCTCAAGTGGGATTGTCGGTAAAAGTAAATCCCTGATTTTGCAAACACATGCAATCTGTTATATTACAGTGTATTACAAAGGTTTGTTGTTTTTTATCGGGCACTAATAATTTCATATTTATCTCTGGCAGGATCTACAATTAGCGACATACGACACTTTGTGCAGTCGAACTTTAGGCGGTAACGGTGGTTGCCCCTCTCCAAAAATAGCTCACTCCGAAGTTTTGTGCCTCGTCTTAGGCACTCTCCAATCTCACCCCTTATACAGTACGAACTCTCCATAACCTGCTCTCCAACCAAAGACCTCTGAAGCTCCAACGCTGGGGCTATCTCCTTTACTCCATGGTCTCGGTAGAGTGTCTCCGCCAAAGAGTTTGTAACTCCAACCTCGCCTCCAAGCCCCACCTTTGGATACCTCGCCTTTGGACTCTCCACGAAGATCTTTCTCTCTCTTCGATCCGCCGCCTCAACTCTCTTTTCCAGCAGAGCCTCCATAGCATCACGACGCAGAGTTGCTAGCTGTGATGAGGCGATAAACTCACCTCCCCAATCACTGTCATCGACCCTCTTAACCTCGAAGACGGTATCTCCACACTTGCTAAGTTGAGCCGCGATCACTTGCCTCATCTTCTCAAGGTTCTTCGCCTGTTCAAACTCACCCTCTATTGTGGCTGATGTCTGGTAACCATCTATGTCTCGATATCTGACCTCGATCTTTTCGGGTCTACTCTCAATCTCAACATCCACCTCAATCGTTCGCCTTGTTCGAGAGTTTTCAACCGATGCCTCAAAAAGTCGATCAAAGTTTCTATGTAGCTTAGTCCCAACATCGAGCCCTGTAGAGCGATTCAGTGTGATCCAAAGATCCCCATCTCGATCCCTCTCCACTCGATTTATATTGCTTCCAACAAGTCCATTTTTTGAGAGGTAGCAGATCCCATCTCCAGTTGCTAGTTCGCGTCGACTTCGAACCTTAAAGCTCTCAGCTCGCCTCGCGCTAACCTCTCCGATATACTCTCCAAGTGCCTTCGGAGTCTCAAATGATGCAACATTTTGAGCCTTTCCATCAAATAGATATATCGTCTCTCCCCTCGAGAAGCTCTTCGCTGGATTGGGCTCAAACTCAACCTTTGAGACTCCTGACGAACTGCGAATTAACCCTTCGCGGCTCGCTATCACCTCATCCACCGCTCTGCGATAGTGTGCCACAATATTTTTTGTGTAGCTCAGCTCCTTCAATCGACCCTCGATCTTTAGAGAGTTGACACCGCTATCGATCAGCTCTCCAATTCGAGTCGTCAGATTTAGATCCTTTACTGAGAGTAGATGTTTCGCCTCTCGGATCTTTTTGCCCGCTCGATCAACCAGATCGTAGCTCAATCTACATGGTTGGCTGCACTCACCTCTATTTCCGCTCCTTGGCGACATAGATCGCGATAGCAGACATCGACCACTATAGCCAACGCATATCGCACCATGCACAAACGCTTCGAGCTCCACATCGGTTACTCGCCTAATTCGTGCAATATCGTGGAGTGATAGATTTCGCTCCAAAACCACACGTGAGAATCCAAGCTCCTCCAAGAACTTTACACCCTCACCCGTCATGTTGCACATCTGTGTAGACGCATGAAGCTCCGCTCCGAGATTCATACGTGCATATGCCATATCTTGGACAATCAATGCGTCAACTCCAGCCGCTACAATCTCGCGTGCCGCAGCCTCCGCCTCTCTTAATTCACCCTCATAGAGCAGAGTGTTTAGGGTAGCATATATTCGTACCCCATACTTATGGGCATACTCCACCACACGCGCAATACTCTCAACATCATTGCCTGCCGCAACCCTTGCGCCAAACTTAGCACCACCTATATAAACAGCATCCGCACCATGATCTACGGCTGCACACGCTGCATCGTAGTTCTTGGCTGGGGCTAATAACTCAATCTCTCTCATGGTACTAAAATGATTAATAATAATATAGTTTGCAAAGATATGAAACAAATATATAAAAATAGAGAAAAGGGACGAAAAAGGCGAGAATCTCATCGAGATCCCCGCCTTTTTGTTAGTATGTCGTCTTAGAGACTACAACTTAAAACCAGACTCGTACAAGTTCTGAAGGTTTACATCTGTAGCAGCCTTCTCAACCAAAGACTTATCCATCTTGATTGCGCTCTTCAACTTAGTCTCAGAGGTCTTAACGTCACCCTCCATAGATGCGATAACAGCAGACAAGTACTCTGCATCAGCAGATTTCTCAGAGCTCAATGCACTCTTAGCAGCTGAATAGTTTCCAGACTGAGCGTAAGCGATAGCAGCGTTGTAACCGCTCAAACCCTTAACAGCAGATGTGTACTCACCCTGAGCAGCAGCGATTGCACTCTTTGTAGATGCGTCAGCACCAGCAGCATAAGTCTTAGCAGCGTCAACATCACCCTCAGCAAGGTTCAAAAGAGCCATATTCTTGCTCAACTCGCTAGCCTTAGCACCACTCTTGATTGCAGAGTCGAACGCCTTAGAAGCCTTCTCAGTCTCACCCATTGAAGTGTATACAACACCCAAGTTGTTGTAGCAACGAGCATCGTTGTACTTCTTAGATGCGTAATCCAACAAAGTAGCCTTAGTTGCATCGTTAACATCCAAGTTGTTGCAGATGTGCAAAATCTCCTCAACGTTAAGATCTGTATAACGGTTAGCCTTAACTAGAGCCAACATCTCAGCGTCAGTCTTACCCTGCAAATCGATCTTGTTCATCATTTGAGTGCGACGAAGCTGTGGAAGGATATCGCTCTTAAGCTCAGCAAATACAGATGAAAGGTTCTTGATCTCAGCCTCGCGCTGTGTAGATGAGTCATAAAGGCTCAAAACCTGAAGAATCAAGTTCTTATCCTCGATGTCAGAGCTAGCAACCAACTCCTTGAATCCAGCCCAATCCTCACCATAAGATGCAGCATCGATATCAAGACCATACTCAGCCAACAACTTCTCCATAGTATCCTGTCCTGACTCAGAACGAGCCTTAGATAGCTTGTCGTTGAACTTCTCTGGTCCATCTGGAGATGCATAACCATTAGCATATAGAGTCTGCTTTGCACGATCGTTAGTTACGTTTGTAGCAACAATGCTCTTGAATGCAGCAGTGCTTGCAGCAGAGTCAACCTCTTTAGCATTTACACGTGAGCTGTTGATGCTATATTTGATATCAGCCTTCTCAACAGTTGTTGTTACGCGCTTGTAGTTGTCAGCCATCTCATCCATGATTGAACCATAGTTGATATCGCTCTGAAGAGTGTTGATACCATCAGCAACCTTCACACCACATGAACGAAGGATCTGTACAGCCTCAGCAGAGTTTGGATTTGCAGCCAACACCTCTTGTTGATCCTTAGTGATTGTCTTAGCAGTTGCAGGATCTACAAGAACATAAGAGTCGCAATCCTCGCACTTGCAAACAACCTCCATACGAAGGTGCAACTCGCTACGACGCATCTCGTCAGTGTATTTTACAGAGAACTTCTCAGTAACAACACCACCATTTGTGAAATCTACAACCTTGTAGTTCTCCTTAACCTTGCTTCCTTGAAGGTAGAATGGAGCTACAGCAGTCTCGCCACTCTCATAAACGAATACAGGAGTAACCTTAACGATAGCCTTTTTGTTAAAGAACTTAGCAGGGAAATCTACAGTTAGCTCAACTGGAACCTCACCGTTGTTAAGAACCAAGACCTCTGGTGTGCAAGATACCGACACTAGGTCGCTATTCTTAGCCATCTTCTTGAAACAGTTACAACTTGTAGTCGCCATCGCAACAACTGCAAGTGCTAAACTTAGTTTAATAAGCTTCTTCATAATCTTTAGTAATAGTATTTAAATTTTTTTAATAGTTTCTAACGCTTATTTACGCACCACCCCATCAGGTAATACCGACGGGGCGTGTGAGCAAATATAATGAATTATTATGATCTATGCGAGTATTTTGTAATTTTTATCACATTTTAATACTCTTATGCATACTTTTCTATCTTTCGCGGCGATCTGGACGCTCCGAACGCTCTGGGCGTGGTTTTCGCTCGCGCTCTACCCAACCCTCTGGTTTTGGAAGCAACGCCTTGCGAGAGAGCTTCAACTTTCCAGTCTTAGCGTCGACACCGATCAACTTAACGTCGATCTTGTCACCCTCCTTAAGTCCAGCCTCATCCATAGTCTCGAAACGCTTATAGTCGATCTCCGAGATGTGAAGAAGAGCATCCTTTCCAGGCATGATCTCAATGAAAGCACCGAAAGCAACGATTGACTTCACTGTTCCGTTGTATGTCTCGCCAACCTCTGGGATAGCAACGATCGCCTTGATACGAGCGATAGCTGCATCAATAATATCCTTGCTAATTCCGAAGATATCGATTAGACCCTTTCCATCAACCTCTGTGATTGTAAGGGTAGCACCTGTTGTCTTCTGGATATCCTGAATAATCTTACCTCCAGGTCCGATAACCGCTCCGATCATCTCCTGAGGGATCGACATCTGAACTAGGCGTGGAACAAATGGCTTGTAATCCTCGCGTGGCTCAGCAATGCAATCTGTGATCTTACCCAAGATATGCAGACGACCCAAACGAGCCTGCTCCAAAGCTGCTCCCAAGATCTCGTATGACAATCCATCAACCTTGATATCCATCTGAGTAGCTGTGATACCATCCTTTGTACCTGTAACCTTGAAATCCATATCTCCCAAGTGATCCTCATCACCCAAGATATCTGAAAGAACTGCCCACTTACCGCTCTTAGTGTCTGTGATAAGACCCATCGCAATACCCGAAACAGGCTTCTTTAGCTTTACTCCTGCATCCATAAGTGCTAGTGTTCCAGCACAAACTGTAGCCATTGATGATGATCCGTTAGACTCCAAGATATCCGATACTACACGAACAGCGTATGGATTCTCAGCTCCTGTTGGAACCATTGGCTTAAGACCGCGCCACGCCAAGTTACCGTGACCAATCTCGCGACGGCTAAGTCCACGAGACATCTTAGCATCTCCCGTAGAGAATGGAGGGAAGTTATAGTGCAAAACAAACTGCTCTGACCCTTGAACCAAAACCTCATCCTTCTGCTTCTCGTCCATCTTTGTTCCGAGTGTAACAGTTGTAAGAGATTGAGTCTCGCCACGAGTAAATAGAGCCGAACCGTGTGCAGCTGGAAGGTATCCAGTCTCGCAGATGATCTGGCGAATCTCGTCAGTCTTACGACCATCAAGACGAACACCCTCATCGAGGATCATATTGCGCATAGCCATCTTCAAAACATCATCGTGGAAGTACTTCTTGATAAGTGAAGTCTTCGCTGCCTGCTCCTCCTCCGAAAGAGCTGCGATATAATCAGCCTCCAAACTCTCGAACATCTCAGCACGCTCATGCTTCTTTGTTCCGCTTGTTGCGATTGCATATGCCTTCTCATAAAGATCCTTGATAACCACTTGGCGAAGCTCCTCGTCGTTGGTCTCGTGGCAATATGTACGCTTCACATCCTTGCCTAGCTCCTTCATAAGCTCCATCTGAGCAACGCACTGCTTCTTGATCTCCTCGTGAGCGAACTTGATTGAGTCGAGCATTACCGCCTCCGATACCTCGTGCATCTCACCCTCAACCATCATGATGTTGTCGATAGTACCAGCAACCATGATATCAAGATCCACCTCGCTCATCTGCGAGAAGGTAGGGTTGATAACAAACTCACCTCCGATACGCGCTACACGAACCTCCGAAATAGGGCCATTAAATGGGATATCAGATACTGCAAGAGCTGCCGAAGCTGCCAAACCTGCAAGTGCATCTGGCTGAATATCCTTATCTGCCGAGATCAAGTTTACTGTAACAAATACCTCTGCGTGATAATCAGCAGGGAACAATGGACGAAGAGCACGATCGATAAGGCGAGAGACCAAGATCTCAGCATCACCAGCACGTCCCTCGCGCTTTAAGAATCCACCTGGGAAACGTCCGCACGAAGCGTATTTCTCTTTATACTCAACCGAAAGTGGCATAAAGTCTGTATCTGGTTTTGCATCCTTAGCTGCAACAACTGTCGCTAGGAGCATTGTATCCCCTTGGCGTAGTACGACAGATCCGTCAGCTTGTTTAGCAACTTTGCCTGTCTCGATGATGATTTCGCGTCCGCCTGCGAGCTCGATGCTCTTATAAACAGGGCTGAACAACTTGTTCTCTTCCATTGTTTTATCTTTTTCTTCTGTGTTTTCCTCTTTTGTTAGATTTCGAAAATTGAGCGATCTGGATCTAACATAAAAATAGGGTCAAGGAGAGACTCCTTGCCCTATTAGTTCTTGAGTTGCCTCTACTTACGTAGGTTAAGCTCCTTCAAAATTGCACGATAACGCTCGATATCGTTAACCTTAAGATACTCCAACTGGCGACGACGCTTTCCTACCAAACGAAGTAGTGAGCGTTGTGTACCGAAGTCATGACGATTCTTCTTAAGGTGCTCTGTAAGGTGGGCGATACGGAATGTAAACAATGCGATTTGTGACTCTGGTGAGCCTGTGTCAGTGTTAGACGATCCGTACTGTCCGAAAAGCTCTTGCTTTTTCTCTGTTGTTAAATAAGCCATTTTGCTTTAAAATAATTGTAAGTTCCACTCTACGACGCATTACCCTTACTATGTAATTACGCCAGAGCGTGGAGCAAAGATACTCATTTTTTTGGAACTTACAACCATTAATAATAAAAACTTT
>JBCQUC010000067.1:0-9741 GCA_047174275.1 Rikenellaceae bacterium
AAGTGCGCCATATAGCGAATTTCCTACACTGATTTTGGCAACCATTGGCGTACTAATTTTAGAGTTAGTTGCAGAGCCTTTTCATTGAGCATCACAACTTGTTGCAGTAGTTCTGCCGATTTGTTACTCATCATTGCGGCACGCTGTTCGGTGAAATGCTGCCTGAGAACAGTGATATATTGGTTGTAATTCACGCCAATCCTTCGGCACTCAATACGCAGCTCTTTGAGCGTATCATAGTAGGCAAATGTGTTGGGGTCGGCTTTCAGCACAGAAAACTCTTGCTCAAATATTAGCTTCTTGATAAATACAGCTTTGTGCTTTGCCCCTGCCCTCTCGATGAGCGCAAGGAAATCCGCATACTCTTTTGGGGTGAATCGCACCATCACACAGTGTTGTGCCTTATCGTGTTTTGGTGGTCGCCCCGCCTTTTTCATTATTACCATAACTTTAATTTTAGTGGTTCTTAGTAGCTGCTGCAAGCCATTATCTTAAGCAAATCATAAACATCGACTTAGGAGATGTTTAGCACTACGCCTTAGTAGCAAGTGTTGCAGAGTAACTGAATTTATTTCAGGTTACTCAAGACATAACTTGCTATTGTCTTTAGTGACAATAATCCACTTTAAGAAGCGGATGGGATAACTCCACCCTTAAAGATTAAATGTGCCAACAGCAGCTTCTTCATTAATTTGGTGCAAAGTTAGGCTATTGCCACACAGCGATAATTATGGCTTTTGGTACAATTTGGAACAATACGGTACAATTTGGAACAGTGCAATTATAAACCCTCTTTTTTTCGAGAGAAGATCCATTTCTTTGTGCCAGCATTAGAGCAAAGGCGGCAAATTTTATTGTTTCCTATGAAATCTGAAAGCGAGAAAATTGTAAAATTTGAAAACAATAAAATGGCAAATAGCAATATCAACAAAGAGACAAAGTTCTTAGCCTTTGCAACTCAAAAGGGAGGCGCAGGTAAGAGTGTGTTTAGTGTGCTAATGGCGAGTATGCTTCATTATAAGATGGATTACAATGTTGTGGTTGTAGATTGCGACTTCCCACAATACAGCATATTTCAGATGCGGGAGCGTGACATTAAACTCATAAATGAAGATGAGAGATATAAACGTATGTATGACAATCAGCAAGAGCGATTGCAAAAGCGACCATACACTGTTCTCTGCTCACCTGCTGAAAATGCGATAGATGTTGTTAGGACTTATTTGGCATCTTGTGAGGAGCATATAGATGTAGTTATATTTGATCTTCCTGGCACAATTAAGTCTGTTGGTGTTCTGCAATGTATTGCATTTTTAGATTATGTATTTACGCCCATAACATCAGACCGCATTGTGTTGGAGAGCTCTCTTTCATTTGCCATTACGGTGCAACAAAGTTTGGTGCAAAATTCCATTTATGCAGTGCGTGACATCCGTCTATTTTGGAATATGGTCGATCAGCGTGAGCGCACAGATCTATATGACATCTATAATGAATCAATAGAGTCCTTGGGGTTGCGGATATTGCAAACAACCCTGCCCGACACAAAGAGATTCAAGAAGGAGTTACGCAAAGATGGCAGAGCTGCATTTCGCTCTACATTATTTCCTCCAAACAGTAAGATGCTACACGGAAGCAGATTTGACCACCTTGTAGCAGAGATAATTGAAATTATAAAACTTAAACCAAATGAACAATAGAGAAAAACCCGAAATAGATGAAACGATGATGCAAGAGATGGTGTCTCGTGGCGTACAGCCAACCGATGTGCCAAAAGATGAAATTAGGCGACGACCGCCAAGGGATCGAAGTGGAGAGTATATCGAGAAGTATCTACCTCGAATTGACTTTGAGGCTCGACAACTAATATATGTGTCGAAAGAGACACACGCCGCCTTGACAAGCATTGTGCAGATCGTTGGAGGAACAAAAGCAAACATTAGCAGCTATGTCGAGAATATTATCCAAGCCCATTTTGATAGTAACAAAGAGATTATCAATGGTCTATATGCAAACAAATTTAATCCGCCATTGAAATAATGGATACAACTCTACTTTTAATCATCATCTGCTATCTCATAGTGACAATTTTATGCCTCTTGAGTGCTGTTTTTGCACCAGAGGTCGATGAGTGTGAGCGGATAATTGAGCCTATCAAGATTACCCCTGAGAAAAAGGAGGTATCACAAATAGTCGGAGCAACGAAAAGCGAACGACTAATACCACCTCCTCCAAAAGAGGAGAAGAAGAATCCAGCACAAGTTCCAGCCGATGAGGTAGACGACCTATTCGACGAGAAGAACAAACCAATGGATGACGTGGAATTTGAGGGTGAATATGATCCGTTGCCGACCAAAGAGTCACTCCCTGAGATGGGAGAGGTGATATCTATCAATGATAACAATTCAGCGATGGAGGTAGAGAATAGATTTATTTCTAAACATACTTGTTTGGATTATAATCAAATTGAGACCACATCTAAACGAGTAGTAAGAGGCGAAGCCACAGAGCAAGACAGAGATATTATTGCGCAGTTAGATGGCACAGATATATTCGCACAGATTCAATCAGCAATGACAACCACTAACTTAAAGTTGGTGAGGTCGATATTAAATAACATATAAATACTACGGTGATGAAGCAAAGAAATTACGGCTGAAGAGAGAAAGCCGACCACTAAAATCCTGCTCGGACAGAGCGAAGTAAATCAGTATTAATCGCTATGGGGACCATCCAATCCCCGTAGCACCTTTTTCAAAATCATTTATGACAAAAGAGACAAAGAAGAGCATCCGATGGACGGGTGCTGTAATGAGCCTTATGCTTACAGGAACGGCTACAACCTCCTATGCTCAGGGCAACGGCTTGGCAGGTATCACCGAAGCGACCTCGATGGTGACATCGTACTTCGACCCTGCGACAAATCTTATCTACGCTATCGGTGCGGTGGTGGGTCTTATCGGAGGCGTTAAGGTCTACGGTAAATTCTCGTCGGGCGATCCTGATACATCTAAGACCGCAGCGAGCTGGTTCGGAGCGTGTATCTTCTTGATTGTCGCCGCTACTATTCTACGTTCATTTTTCCTCTAAACGAAAGATGGCAGAGTTTCAAATCAACCGAGGGATCGGCTCTACGGTGGAGTTTCAAGGGCTAAAGGCGCAATACCTATTCATCTTTATAGGTGGGCTGCTCGCACTCTTTATCCTATTCGTGGTGATCTATCTGGTGGGTGTTCCGCAGTGGCTATGTTTTGCCATCGTCGGAACGGGTGCTGCACTCCTTGTGTGGCAGACCTTTTCGCTCAACGCTAAGTATGGACAGTATGGACTTATGAAGCGTGGCGCAAAGGGTTATCACCCCCGATATATCATCAGCCGCAAGAAAATCTCTCGATTATTAACCAAGAATAGTAAGCGATGAGACAGACATTAAAAGCAACAACGCTCGAAAGAAAGTTTCCATTGCTCGCCTTTGAGAATGGTTGCATCGTGAGCAAAGATGCCGACATCACAATAGCGTTTAGGGTGACACTCCCCGAACTCTACACAGTGACATCGGCAGAGTACGAGGCGATCCACTCAACGTGGGTCAAGGCTCTGAAAGTCCTCCCCAACTACTGCATCGTGCATAAGCAAGATTGGTATGTCAAGGAGAGCTACGAGCCAAAGGTGAGTGGCGAGAATAGTTTTTTGAGCAACGCCTTCGAGCGTCATTTCAACGAGCGACCATTCTTGAACCACACCTGCTACCTCTACCTGACGAAAACCACCAAGGAGCGTAGCCGACAGCAGAGCAACTTCTCGACCCTATGTCGAGGACACCTAACCCCAAAGGAGGTTAGAGACAAGGAGGCAGTAACAAGGTTCATCGAGGCAGTAGCCCAAGCGGAGAGCATCATTAACGAGAGCGGACTAATCTCATTGGAGAGACTAACCGAAGCGGAGGTGATAGGCACAGACGAGGAGGCTGGCGTGATAGAGAAGTATTTTGCCCTATCGCAATCCAACACGACCACCCTCCAAGATATGGAGCTATCAGCAGAGGAGATGCGAATAGGAGACAACATCCTATGCCTGCACACCCTCTCCGACACGGAAGATATGCCGAGCCGAGTAGGTACAGACCGCAGATATGAGAAGCTATCGACCGACCGAAGTGATTGCCGATTGAGCTTTGCCGCACCGATTGGGCTACTGCTATCGTGCAACCATATCTATAATCAGTATCTGTTCATTGATGATAGTGCCGCAGCTCTGCAACAATTCGAGAAGAGTGCGAGAAATATGCACTCCCTCTCGAAGTACAGCCGATCGAACCAAATTAACAAGGAGTGGGTCGAGGAGTACTTGAACGAAGCTCACTCATTAGGCTTGACTTCGGTTCGTGCGCACTGCAACGTGATAGCGTGGGCAGACGAGCGAGAGGAGCTAAAGCAGATCAAGAATGAGGTTGGTTCACAGATCGCCTTGATGGAGTGCAAGCCACGACACAACACCGTCGATACCCCAACTCTCTATTGGGCAGGCATTGCGGGCAACGCAGGAGATTTTCCGAGTGAGGAGAGCTTCTACACGTTCTTTGAACAGGCTGTATGCCTCTTTAATGAGGAGACAAATTACCGAGATTCACCCTCACCATTTGGTATTAAGATGGTCGATAGGCTCACGGGCAAACCGCTGCACCTTGACATCTCCGACCTACCGATGAAGCGAGGCATCATCACCAACCGAAACAAATTCGTGTTGGGACCTTCGGGGTCGGGAAAGTCATTTTTTATGAACCATATGGTGAGGCAATATTACGAGCAAGGTACGCACGTGGTGTTGGTCGATACTGGAAATTCGTATCAAGGACTTTGCAATATGATTAACCGCAAGACCAAAGGCGAGGATGGGATTTACTTCACCTACACCGAAGATAACCCAATCAGTTTCAATCCTTTCTACACGGATGACTATGTTTTCGACGTGGAGAAACAGGACTCAATCAAGACCCTGCTACTCACACTTTGGAAGAGTGATGATGATAGGATTTCAAAGACTGAATCGGGTGAGTTAGGTAGTGCAGTGACAGCTTATGTGAACCTCATTAAGCGAGATAGAGCCATTACGCCAAACTTCAATACATTCTATGAGTTTATGCGTGATGACTATCGAGCAGAGTTGGAGAGCCGAGCGATAAAGGTGGAGAAACGAGATTTCAATATTGATAACTTCCTTACGACACTTATGCAGTACTATCGTGGCGGTCGCTTCGACTTCCTTTTGAACTCGGACAAGAACATCGACTTGCTGAACAAACGCTTCATTGTATTCGAAATTGACCAGATTAAGGATAACAAGGAGTTGTTCCCCGTAGTGACCATCATCATTATGGAGGCGTTCATCAACAAGATGCGACGATTGAAAGGTATTCGTAAGCAGCTCATCATCGAGGAGGCGTGGAAAGCACTAACCTCTCCGAGTATGGCATCCTACCTAAAGTACCTCTACAAAACGGTTCGTAAGTTCTACGGAGAGGCGATTGTAGTGACACAGGAGGTGGACGACATAATAGCATCGGAGATTGTCAAAGATGCCATTATCAACAACTCCGACTGCAAGATACTACTCGACCAACGCAAGTACGCCAACAAGTTCGACTCGATCCAAAACCTACTCGGACTCACCGAGAAGGAGAAGGGGCAGATCCTCTCGATCAATATGGCGAACGACCCAACAAGGCTCTACAAAGAGGTGTGGATAGGTCTGGGCGGTGCGCAGTCGGCAGTCTATGCAACGGAGGTGTCGGTCGAAGAGTACCTAAGCTACACCACCGAGGAGTTAGAGAAGTTGGAGGTGCAACAAAAAACAGAGGAGTTAGGGGGTAATATCGAATTGGCGATAAACCTCTTAGCGCAAGAGAAACGAAGTAAAATTAAGAGACGATGAGAGTAAAAATATTAATTATAGTGTGCGCCATCTGTTGCATAACACCAAAGGCAAATGCTCAGTGGGTGACGTTCGACCCCTCGAATTTGGCTCAGAGTATTATCAACACCACGAAGAATGTGATCCAGACCTCGACCACCGCCACCAATATGATCTCAACCTTTGGTGAGGCTCAAAAGATTTATGAGCAGGGCAAGGTATTCTACGATGCACTCAAGGCTGTAAACAACTTGGTGGGCGATGCCCTCAAGGTGCAACAGACAGTGTTATTGATTGGTGATATTTCGGACATCTATGTGAATAATTTTCAGGCTATGATGACCGACGACAACTTCACCGTCGAGGAGCTATCGGCTATCGCTTGGGGCTACACAAAGCTGTTGGAGAAGAGTACCGAGGTTCTTGATGAGCTGAAAACTGCGGTCTCTGCAACCTCTCTATCTATGAGCGATAAAGAGCGAATGGATATTGTCAATACCTGCTACAACTCCGTGCTGAGGTATCGAAATTTGGTGCAGTACTTCACCAATAAGAACATCTGCGTGAGCTACCTACGCTCCAAAAATGCAGGGGATAGCGAGGCGATTGTGAAACTATATTCAGACGTATATAACAAATATTGGTAATGAGTGAGTTCGATTCTTTACACGAGATTTTACGAAATCTCTACACCGAGATGCTCCCACTATGTGAGAATATGGCAGGTGTCGCAAAGGGCATCGCTGGTCTTGGTGCGCTGATATTTGTTGCGGCAAAGGTATGGCAGTCCTTAGCAAGAGCCGAGCCGATAGATGTCTACCCAATACTGAGACCCTTCGCCATTGGAATATGCATTATGTTCTTCCCGAACTTGGTATTGGGTACTATAAACGGAATAATGTCACCCGTAGTTCAGGGTACACATTTGATGTTGGAGTCCGAGACCTTCGATATGGAGACCTATCGAGCGCAAAAGGATAAGATTGAGTATGAAGCTATGGCACGTAATCCCGAAACTGCCTATCTGGTGAGCAACGAGGAGTTCGACAAACAGATTGACGAGCTGGGTTGGGGCGCAAGTGACTTGATAACGATGACTGGAATGTATGTCGATCGTGCAGCCTACAATATGAAGAAATCTATTCGAGACTTCTTTCGAGAGATTTTGGAGTTGATGTTTGCGGCAGCGGCACTTGTGATAGATGTTTTGAGGACATTCTTTCTGATAGTCCTATCCATATTAGGACCTATCGCCTTTGGAATATCGGTGTGGGATGGGTTTCAATCGACGCTCACGCAGTGGATCTGTCGCTATATCTCGATCTATCTGTGGTTGCCCGTATCGGACATCTTCAGCACCATCTTGGCAAGGATTCAAGTGTTGATGATTCAGAACGACATCGAGGCGTTGCAGAACGACCCGACATTTACTACGGATGCAAGTAATGGAACGTATATCATATTTATGATTATTGGAATCATAGGTTACTTCACCATTCCAGCCGTAGCAAATTGGGTGATCCAAGCAGGTGGCATAGGTCAATACAACCGCAATGTTGGCAATGTAGCATCGAGAACAGGTAGCGTAGTTGGAGGTGCAGCAGGTGCAGCGGCAGGTAATATATCAGGTCGCTTAATCGGCAGATAATAAACAAATAAAAAGTATGAAATGGAATTTAAGTCATTAAAAAACATCGAGTCAAGTTTCAAGCAAATCAGACTCTTCAGCATCATATTCTTAGTTGCGTGTACTATCGGCACAGGCTACTCAGTCTGGAAGTCCTACGACTTTGCCGAGCAGCAGCGTGAGAAGATATATGTGTTGGACAATGGTAAGTCGCTCATCTTAGCACTCTCGCAGGATTTGGCGCAGAACCGACCTGTAGAGGCGAGGGAACACGTAAAGCGTTTTCACGAGCTATTCTTCACCCTTGCCCCCGACAAGGCGGCAATCGAGAGTAACATCAACCGAGCGTTGTTGCTCGCTGATAAGAGTGCCTTTTACCACCACAACGACTTCTCGGAGAAGGGTTACTACAACCGTATCATATCGGGTAATATCAACCAGCGAATAGAGATTGAGAGCGTTGAGTGCGACTTCGATAGCTACCCATACACGGTTAAGACCTACGCCAAGCAGATTATTATCCGTGAGTCGAATGTTACCGAGCGTAGTTTGACGACTACGTGTCAGCTATCGAACTCCGTAAGGTCGGATAATAACCCTCACGGCTTTATCATCGAGAACCTAAAGATCATCGACAATAGCGACATTAGAACCTACAAGCGATGATTAAGAGGTTGAGATTAAAAGTCGATAGCCACCTGCGCAGGCGGTGCGAGGAGTTATCACCCCGAAAGAGAAAGTGGATAGTCCTATCAATGTTAGGGCTATTCACAGCAGGGGTTATGTATAATTTAATAATAGAGTTTTTATGAGTGAAATAGAGAAGAGACCTCTCAGTCCCGAAAAGCGCAAGCGGATTGAGCAAGCAGTGGTCTACCTCATAGCAGGGCTTATTGGGCTTGTTGTGATGTGGATAATCTTCGCACCTGAGAGCGGTAAGGATACGAGCGGCGAGAGCAGTTTCAATGCTTCGATTCCCGAAGCGGTGCAGGAGGAGATGTCGGACGATAAACAGAAGGTCTACGAGAAGCAGAGGTTGAGCGAGAAGGATGCGGTTCGTCAAGAGATCAAGACTCTTGCTGATAATATGCTCGAAGAGCAGTTGTCGATTCAGCAATCTACACCTAAGTCATCATCTCGCACCAGTAGCAACGCCACTCCACAGGAGAAGGTCGAAGCATCTAATGTGGCGATGAAAGAGATGAATCAATCGGTGATGACATTCTACGATAGACCAAAGGTCGATACGGAGAAGCAGAAGATGCAGGAGGAGTTGGATATGCTCAAAGAGCAGCTCTCACAGCAACAGAAGATCTCCCCTACGATGAGTGTCGATGAGCAGATGGCGATTGTCGAGAAGTCCTACGAGTTGGCTGCGAAGTATATGCCAGGGAGCGAGAGTCGAGAGACTGAGCAGGTGCAACCGACCGAAGAGGAGCGATACATCAATGGCAAGGCGGTGGTAAACAACGTCGGCTTTGTCGAGCAGAAGGTAGTATCGTCGTTGGGTGCAACGAGTAGCGCAGGTTTCAACACAGCCGTAGGCAAGGAGCAGGGCAACCGACGAAACACCATCTCGGCTTGCATCCACTACGACCAAACCATAATAGATGGCGGAGCGGTTCGATTGAGACTGTTAGAGCCGATGATGGCTGGCGACTACACGATACCTCAGAATGCTACAATCTCAGGGTATGGCAAGGTGTCGGGCGAGAGGCTCACAATCACCATCTCCAATATTGAGCATCAAGGGTTGATTGTCCCCGTAGAGTTATCGGTGGTGGATAGCGATGGGCAGAGCGGGATTTTTATTCCCAACTCGATGGAGCTGAATGCTGTTAAGGAGGTAGTTGCCAACTTAGGCGCAAATGTCGGAACATCCATCGACATTAACGAGCAAGATGCACTCAACGAGATCCTCACCGACTTAGGCGAGGGGGCGATACAAGGTGTCTCGCAGTATGTAAGCAAGAAGCTAAAGCAAGAGAAGGTGCATCTCAAGGCGGGCTATAAAGTGATGTTGTATCAAAAAAAGTAAACACTAAAATCCAAAAGTTATATGAAAAGAGTAATTATTATGTTTGCCCTCACGATGGGCGTAGTAGGTGCAAATGCACAGAGCAAGGAGATGGCAGAGAGTAAGGTTGCGCCACCTCCACACAGAGCCACAACGATGGATATTAAGGCGGTGGAGGCGGAGGCTG
>JBCQUC010000013.1:0-44969 GCA_047174275.1 Rikenellaceae bacterium
CGGTCAAACTTTTCTTCTAAGATACTGAAAATTAGGGACTTTTGCAAATATTCACAGGCGTTTATTTGTTGATTATCAACCTGTTATGCTGCATTCATCTTTTTTGTCGGGTAGTTAGGTGAAAACCAACCATTTTTGACCACATTACTCTATTTTTTGTTTCGCTCTCTTTGGAGATTTTTCTTGAAAATCTCCAAAGAGAGCGAGGTTTACGCGTGAACTGCCTCCGGCGGGCGGAGTGCTCTCCGCTGAGCTAATTTTATTTTTTTAGCTGCTTTGTCATTAGTTCGCGTAGTAGATCCATATTGGTCTCCTCGACTCCTGTTAGCATGTAGAGCGCGAGACCTGCATCCGAAACATCGAATTTGCCGTTAGGGATGTGTGTGTGTACCAATAGTCTGGTGTAGAGCCATACCCAATTCTCCTTTAACTTCTGAGAGTTCTTTATCCCATCTGCTGTTAACAACCACTCGAAGCGTTGCATTGGCGCAGCTAGACCCTCATAGTTTTGGTCTCCATTTTGATCGAGGATCTGGATGAATTTGGTGTTGCCACCCTCCTCGCTCTCGAAGGCTTCGCACATCTCGGCAAATGTCCAACCGCTATGTTTGTCCCCCTCTAGCTCCTTCATGGATGGGAATGGACGATCTATATCGTCGCTCCACCAATCGCTATGCTCGTTGTTCCACCATGAGTGTGAGACAACCGTAACATATTGACGCTTAGATTTATCAGCTCTATTCAACGCCTCGCCTATGACCTGCATTGGACCTGCTGCAAGGACAATTAATGGATTCTCCGCACTCGACATATTGATCTGTGCAGCCATACGATTGTAGGCGTACTCTGGATCATCTACTGCGCATACAAACTCGCTATTCTTAAATCCGAAACGCTCCTTGCCACCCATCGCGCTCTCCTGCATATGTTCGTATGGTGACATTCCATGTGGTCGCCATGTGCTACTTCCCCATACATGGTCGCTATAGGTGTAGAGTGCGAGATCATCCTGCATCCCCTGCGATGCAAGGAGTGCAAGGGTCATCGCTGTTGCTGACCAATCGTCGCTATCGTGTTTATTTCCGTCGGAGCTGATTGCTATGCGTCCTTTTCCTTGCCAGAGTGGGGTTTGTGCTTGGATTGTGGCTGGGAGTAGGAGCAGCGTGGTTAGTGCTGATAGGATTATTCTCTTCATTTTGGGTTGGTTTTAGTATAGTGAAAAAATAGAGTGGTAATATCTCTGTGCCCGAGTTTTCGTTCCGAAAATCGGGAGATCCTGAATCAAGTTTATTAGTGTCCGATAAAAGTTTGCGATTTATGTTGGCACCTCGTTTCGACTCACCAGAGTCGTCATCCTGAACTTGTTTCAGGATCCCTAACTATCAGCGTCTCAGATTCTTTGTAGAGATCCTGAAACAAGTTCAGGATGACGAAATTTTCAATTTCGTATCTCACGTGGGACTGCTAATAAAAGTAAGCCCCCATTTTATAAAACCTTTATAAGTCGCTATAATTGTGATGATTACAAAGATTAAAAAAAATTATCGGACACTAATAAATCAAGTTCAGGATGACGTTCCTTTCGGAACGTATCTCAAATGGGACTGCTTTGAAATAAGAGTGACTTTGGGTTACTCCTCGTCGTCGCTCTCTGCCATTGTGGTGTAGACGTTGTTCACATCTTCATCCTCTTCGAGTCGCTCGACCAACTTCTCAAGATCTTCGCGCTGCTCCGCTGATAGCTCCTTTGTGTCGGTTGGGATGCGTACTGACTCGCCAGATACGATCTCGTAGTTATTCTCGTCGATCCACTTCTGGATAGCTCCGAATGACTCGTAAGGTGCTGATACGTGGATCTTTCCATCTTCTGCCTCAAATTCGTCGACCCCTAAGTCGATCATCTCAAGCTCCAACTCCTCGGCATCGATTGTCTCGGGTACAGAGAATACAAATGTGCATTTGTGCTCGAACATAAACGATACGCTACCGCTTGTTCCCATACTTCCGCCACACTTATTGAAGTGCATACGTACATTTGCCACCGTGCGATTTGTGTTGTCGGTTGCAGTCTCGACGAGTACCGCGATACCATGAGGTCCATATCCCTCGTAGATAACCTCCTTATAATCTGCCGTATCTTTAGATATTGCACGTTTGATTGCGCGCTCAACATTCTCCTTTGGCATATTCTCTGCCTTAGAGTTCTGGATTAGGACACGTAGGCGGGTATTAGATGCAGGGTCTGGACCTCCTGCCTTAACTGCGATCTCGATCTCCTTACCAATCTTTGTAAAGACGCGAGCCATATTTCCCCAACGTTTCAATTTTTTCGCCTTGCGATATTCGAATGCTCTTCCCATTTGTTTATGATAATTTCAATTAAATTTCTCGTTTATTTTACAAAAGTATAAAAAAAAACCAAAATGTTGCGAAAGAAAGTATATATTTGTACCATAGGGGAGTTCTAATCTCCACTTAAGATATTTTTATGCAGGTATTTACCGAATTTTATAACTATAAAAACTCTATTTTATGAAAATCACATCGAAATTGGATCACATCAACATTAATGTGTTGGATTTAGAGCGTTCTATCGCATTCTATTCGGAGGCTCTTGGGCTCACTGAGCTACGTCGTTTGAAGGGTGAGGATGGAGCTTTTGAGTTGGTATACTTGGTGGATGGTCAACAGAATGTGGCTTTGGAGCTTACGTGGCTTGCGGATCACACTGACCCGTATGAGTTGGGGGATAATGAGACTCATCTATGCTTCCGTGTGTCGGGGGATTATGACCAGATCCGCGAATTTCACCGTTCGAAGGGTTGGGTCTGTTATGAGAACTTTGATATGGGGTTATATTTTATTAATGATCCAGATGATTATTGGATCGAGATTTTGCCTGCTAAGTAGGATAATTGAGTTTTTTAGCAGTCCCACTTGAGATACGAAATTGAAAATTTCGTCATCCTGAACTTGTTTCAGGATCTCAGCAAATGACAATGCAACCTATATAATACGCTAGTTTAATTAATGATGTAGAGATCCTGAAACAAGTTCAGGATGACGAAATTTTCAATTTCGTATCTCACGTGGGACTGCTGAAAAAAAGTGTTGTCGGATACTAATTAAACATTTATATAAATTTATTATGGATGAGAGCTTATTATTAGCACCTTTGGCATTTATAGTCCTCTCTTTGATGGCTGGTGCGTTGCTTAAGTTGCTGTTACAGAGGGTGAATTTGCCTTATACTGTGGGGCTATTCGTATTGGGAATTGTCGTTGGAACACTCAACCTCAATGGATTTTTAGATGCGACCCCAATTATTCAAGACACCATAACTGCGGTGTGTAATATAGATCCAGATCTGATACTCAATATCTTTCTGCCGATCTTGATCTTCTCCGCTGCATATGAGTTGGATATTCATGTCTTTAAAAAGACACTCGTCAATGCGACACTGCTATCTGTTCCAGGGATGATTATCGCGATGTTCCTTACAGCAGCGGTGATGATGGGTGTGGCTCAATTTGCTCCAGCTTATGCAAATTGGGATTGGACTTTTGCACTTATGTTTGGTGCTTTAATCAGCGCAACAGATCCTGTGGCGGTGGTTGCACTGCTGGGTGAATTGGGGGTGAGTAAAAAGTTCTCGACGCTGATTGATAGTGAGTCAATGCTCAACGATGGAACGGGTATTGTGCTCTTTACACTTATGTTAGCACCATTCACAGCATCGGTCGAAGCGGCTGATCCTTCGCCTGTTATCTCTTTTTCGGTGGTGGTATTTGGTGGTTTAGCGATTGGGTATATTATGGCACGTGCATATGTCTACTACGCGACTTTGAAGAGTGTAAAGGAGGATCTTATGTTGCAGATGAGCATGGTGATTCTGCTCTCGTACCTCACATTTATCTTGGCGCAGGATTTCTTTAAATTGTCGGGGGTTATAGCTCTGGTTGCATTTGGATTGGCTGTGGCGTTTTATGGTGCTAAGAGTCTGGATATCAAGGTGCAGAGCTTTATGAAGGATTTCTGGGGGCTGCTGGCATATATCGCTAATACCATGATATTTATTATTATAGGTATAATAATCGCGGAGAAGGTGGCATTTACGTGGGCAGATTTTGCGACGCTTATTGTGGTATATATTGGTATAAATGTGGTGCGTATGCTTATGATAACTGCTCTCTATCCACTCCTTAAACGTAGCGGATATGGGCTCTCGAAGAGTGAGGCGGTGATCCTTACATGGGGTGCTTTGAGGGGTGCTTTGGGGCTTACATTGGCGTTGATTGTATCCTACACTGAGTCGATACCCGAGGATATTCGTCGCCAGATTTTGCTGCTTACATCGGGGATTGTTGCATTGACGCTAATCATTAATGCAACGACGATTAAGTGGCTTTTGAATAGATTAGGATTGATAAAATAGTTACATTTTAGAGAGCTTTTAATATTTTTGCAGATAGTCCCACTTGAGATACGTTCCGTAAGGAACGTCATCCTGAACTTGTTTCAGGATCTCTGCAAAAGACAATATGTTGAAAATAACACATTTATAGAGAGTGCAGGGATCCTGAAACAAGTTCAGGATGACGAAATTTTCAATTTCGTATCTCGCGTGTGTATTTTTACCATTTATATCGAATAATAACAATAAAAATATATATTATATGACACCAAACATGGAGCAAGGGGTAAAGCAGGCAGTTGAGACATTAAAGAGCGGAGGTATCATTGTATACCCTACAGATACAGTGTGGGGCATCGGGTGCGACGCTACAAATGCCGAGGCGGTGGCTAAGATCTACGCTTTGAAGCAGAGCGAGAATAAGACTGCAATGATTATTCTTTGCAACACTTTAGATATGGCGGCTCGTTATATTTCGCGCCCTCCGATGATTGCATTTGAGGTGATGGAGGTTGCCACGAAGCCTCTCACAGCGATTATGCCAGGGGGAGTTGGCGTTGCTGCTAATTTGATCCCCGCCGAAGGTACACTTGCTATACGTATTCCAGACCATGAATTTTGCCAAGAGGTGATTCGTCGATTAGGCAAGCCTTTGGTATCGACATCGGCAAATATCTCGGGCGAGGCTACGCCTAAGCGTCTGGATGATATCTGCAAGGAGGTATTGGAGGGTGTGGATTATATTGTAAGCCCTAGATTGGAGGGTAAACCTACGCGTCAACCGTCGTCGATTATTCGATTTGGGATGGATAGCTCGTTTGAGATTATACGCGATTAATTTTCCCATAGGTAAATAGATGATTGATGGCACACTAATTGCAACTCTATTCATTGTAACTGAGAGAGCAGGTCTCAATTAGTTAGGTTTCTTCATTTATTTAAGTTTGGGTTAGTAGTTTGAAGGGTTCATCCCTTCGGAGGCGGAAGGCAATCGTGAGATTCCCTTCCGTTTTTGTTTCGCTCTCTGTGGAGATTTTTCTTTGAATTATATACAAAAAGTTTGCGATTTGTATTGGCACCTCGTTTCGACTCTGAAAGAGTCGTCATCCTGAACTTGTTTCAGGATCCCTAACTATCAGAGTTTCAGATTATTTGCAGAGATCCTGAAACAAGTTCAGGATGACGAAATTTTCAATTTCGTATCTCAAGTGGGACTGCTAATAAAAGTAAGCCCTCATTTTGTAAAATCTTTGTAAGTCTCTATAATTGTGATTATTACAAAGGTTAAAAAATATTTTATCGGACACTAAGAATACATTTTATTTTGCAGGAACTAATTGCAGCCAGTTTAGGTTTGCAATTGAAAAACTAGAGTCTACGCCTTTAAAGACAACACATATATCATGTTTGCCCTCAAGCGGTGTAATAATTTCACTCTGAAGAGTAATCCAATTACCCCAACCTCCTGTATGTTTTACATTGAATGAGGCTATAATAACTCCTTCGGGATTATTTTCGCGCACCTCTATAACACCATCTCGTCCACACGATGCTATACGTGCCTCCATTACAGTTGAACTACCATCTAAGAAGTCAACATCATTGAATGTAACATATGAATCAGGTGTTGTCTCACAGATCATCCAACCAGTTGGTTCATTACCAGTTACAAATGCAACTTGAGCCCCATTTATTGTATTGTATCTGTCGATCTCTATTTTTTCTCCTGGTCTTGGTGATCCTATGCCACGTAGAGTAGGGGTTATCTTCTGGAAAGAACCATCATCATTTAGGGTTATATAGTCTGCGCATATTGAGCGAAGTTTATTATGTCCACTGAGTTGCCATGAGTGGTAAAAAAGTATCCATCTACCATCATAATATACGACAGAGTTGTGGTTGGTATCTCTCCCGATATTATCCATCAGCGTGCCACGATACTCATATGGGCCCATGGGTGTTTTGCTAGTTGCATAACCAATATTGTAACTTTCACCTGGGAAGCGATGTGCAAATGAGAGGTAATATGTATCTTTGATTTTGAATGGAAATGGACCCTCTTTATAACCATATGGTAACCCTTGTACTGTTATTACATCTTGTTTTACCCCTTTCATATCGTCAGTAAGCGGAGCGACACCTATACGATTGGCTGAGCGAAGGAACATATATGCTTGGTTGTCATCATCGACTAATATACCAGGATCAATACCCGAGATCTCTTTTTTGATACCTTGCATATAATTTTTCTCCCATTCGAATGGACCTTGAGGATTATCACTAACACCGACACCTATTCTACGCCAATTTTTATTGTTTACATCATCCATAGCCTTAGCGGGATAGTAGTAGTAATATTTGCCATCTTTCTCGATACAATCAGGAGCCCACATTGCCCCCATATCTTTTACTCCCCATGGAACATCATTCTCTTTGAGTATCCATCCATAGTCATGCCAGGTGCTTCCGCCCTCTAATGAGAATACATGGTAGCCAGGCATGCAGAAATCTGCAGTATGGTCAAGAAATATATGTCCTTCGTCAGGCACTTTATCCCCCGATGGGTATACAAATAATTTACCATTGTGCACTCTAGCTGATGGATCAGCCGTGAAGATGTGCGTGATTATTGGATTTTGCGCTATAACGGTTGATAGTGTACTCAATGTGATGGCGCAGGCAATTGTTAATTGTTTCATGAGTTAGTAAAAAATGGTTTAAGGTTTATAAGTAGGGTAAAATAATTATTGGTGTGTTTTTAAGAGTGCTATTGGAGATGAGATTTTTTGCTATTGAATTGAAAATATAGTTATTCTATATTGAGATTTAATAGTGAAAAATATCACTTCAAGAGTGCTGTTAAAAATATGGCAATAATTGTTTTACACTACTTAAGTAGTGTAAAACATTCTTAGCAGTCCCACGTGAGATACGAAATTGAAAATTTCGTCATCCTGAACTTGATTCAGGATCTCCCGATTTTCGGAACGAAAACTCGGGCACAACTTTTTTACCTTCGTAAATTTCTAATTCTCAACGTGTTTTCTTCGTGCCCGAGTTTTTTCTAGCGAAAAAATCGGGAGATCCTGAATCAAGTTCAGGATGACGACTCTTTCAGAGTCGAAACGAGGTGCCAATACAAATTGTAAAGTTTTATCGGATATCAATAAAAATCTACAACCACTTTTTGAAACGGAAGTACCAGATTGTGAAGCATGAACATAGAATCATCAAGCTAATAGCAAACATATATCCAAATGGAATCACAAAGCCATTCTCTAATTCATACATCCAACTCAACTCAGGCATAAACTCAAAGTTCATTCCATAGATACTCGCAATCAAAGTCGCGGGCATGAAGATAACACTCGCAACCGAGAAGATCTTGACAATCTCATTCTGCTCGATATTGATGAGTCCCAATGCCGAATCCTGTATATAATCCAACCTCTGAAAGGCAAAATCCGCATGGCTTATCAGAGAGTTAACGTCCTTTATCATGAGCTGGAAGAGCGGTTGGATATCGCGTGGGAATCTATCGGAGCGTAGAATCATCCAGATTATGCGCTGTCTATCGAAGATATTCTCACGTAGCATCATCGTATTCTCCTGCAACGTCGCGATACGACGGATAATCTCCTTGTCGATATTATCCTCACTCGCAATATCGCGGCTCAAAGCGGCAACCATCTTCGCTGTTAACTCCACCAAATCGGCATCGTAGTCGATACGTACCTCGAGAAGTGTCGAGAATATATGGTAGCCCGTTGGGTAGATCTTGTGGTTCATCTGGAGTCGCTTCTCTGCATCGCGGAAGGTGCGCATCTCTGCCGAACGCATCGAAATCAACGCTTGAGTCGCTGTGATGATGAACGAAACGGGCTCTATGGAGAATGTCTCGACGCTCGGAATGAAGAAGTTGGAGTTCATCGTCACCGTCGTTTTGGTCTCGGAGTATTTGGATGTTGTCTCGATCTCCTCGATCTGCTGGCGGCTCTGAAGCGATACCTCCATGAAGTTCTCCACCACCTTCTGCTCCTTGAAGCTAGGCGACAACATATCTATCCACAGCACATCGTTGCGATCCAAGGTCTTGAATAGCTTCGTATCTGCGTTGCGGATAATCTTGTTGTACTGTTTTAGGTAGAGAGTTATCATCTTATTTTTGTCTACTCTTTTGTATCTATTGTTATTCGGCTATCGCTAGCCCAGAATCGCTCCATCGCGTTGTATTTGTCGCTATCCAAAATTGTGTCGATATTCTCGGTGAGGTAGCGGTAACCCTCCTCGATCTCCACCTCGGGGCGAAGTTCTCGAAGTGCCTCGAATGTATGTTCAACGCCCCATGTTAGGGCATCCTCCAAATCTGCAACAATTTCGCGATCGACATCTTTGTGTGCACACCACGCTGCAAATACAAATGGCAAGCCAGTATGTTCGATCCACTCCTCTGCGAGGTCAAAATTATACTCGAAGATCCCCTCATGGTCGAATACTTTGTCGCCTATAAGCAGAAAGGCATCGCCATCTTTTGGGTGCTCCACTCGATCCATATCCTTTAGCAGTAGCCATTTTGGAGAGATCTTGAAGTGGTGCTGAGCAAGGTGTGCGAGTAGCTTCACCGAACTCTGTGAGTGTGTATCTAGCCAGATTCTCTTGATATCTTCGGGTCTCTCGTCGCTCATCAACATCACGGTGCGCACAGCTGCCGACGCTCCTATGCAGTGGCTAGTGACGATCTCGAACTCCTCGCCAAGGCTTGGAATAGCGGCTACAGGGATCAAAGCCATATCTACTTCACGCTCGCGAAGTAGAGCGGTGCACTCCACTGGAGGGGCTAACTTAAGCTCTGCATCTATCAATTTGGAGCTCTCTATTCCATATGTAAAGGCTATGGAGTTGAGGTATGATACGGCTGCGATTTTGATTTGTGACATGGTAGAAGTTCTATAATTAACGACGTAAATATAGTGTTTTTTTCTCGAAATATTCCTTTGCTCTCTGTTTTTCGACTATCGAGGGTATTTTTTTACAATTTTATAACAATTGAGTATCAATGATTTAGTTAATAAAATGAATTTTACAATAAAATATTTTATCAATACACTTGACAATGTCGATTAAAGTATTGTATATTTGCAGGGTGAATAACAGGTAATTTTAGTTATGAACGAAAATGTTGATAAGTAGGTTATGAACAGATGTCGATAATGTTGTCGACTAAATTATAAACAATTCAATAAAAAATTATGAATAGAAATCTTATAAACTTCGAGGCGTTATTTTCGACCGCAGCGGCACAGCATGGGTACGCCCCCTTCTACTGCTCGGCACAGTCGATTATGCCAAATGTGCAGCGTATGCCAGCGGCGGTGATCTACCCATCGCAGGTGACCGAAAAGGTGGGGGTGACGCGATGTAGAATAACGACTGAGATCACATTCCTACTCATTAATAGCGGATTATCACGCAGTTACGAGGAGAAGATGTCGATACTCAACGATATGCGACTCGATATTCTGAAGATGATTCATTTGATCGAGGCGAATGTTGAGGTGGTAAGTGTTACGGAGGTAGATTTGGAGGTTGACACCACTCCGCTCATGCATAGCGACGATTTGCAGATGCACGCAACACTCTCGATAGTTAGCAATTTCACATACGCTTTGGCGATGGAGGAGGACGAAGAGGCGGAAGAGGAGCAGAGCGAAGAGTAACTTATGAACAAAAAGCAGTAGTTATAAACATTTTTAATCAATAAACTTACGAACAGTGTTTACACAGATACCAAATAACCTATCGTCGCTCTACTCGGAGCTCCTATACACCTTCTATAGCTCATACAGCACCGATATGACCATCCAAATATTTGAGGATGAGAGCAGTGAGCTACTTGGCGTTAAAAAATTTTACTCTACATCTTCTGCACAGCTCAATATTGCACCTCATTTGAGGTCATATGCAATCCCTACGCTTGAGAGTTATCCTGCTGGATTTATCTCTCCATATCGTAATGGAAATATCTCTGTATACCTCAAAATGGTGGAGCAGAGTGTGAGCTCTTCGGTGCGACAATATACCCTATCGAGAAGCGATATCGACCTGCGTGGATTGCTGAGTTCGATGCCTGTGGTGAGGACGATTTCGGATGGTGACTCCGATCAACTATATATCGCCGCTGAGTCCGATAGCGAGATCACCGTCACACAAAAACACTATCTAAGTAGTTGGAGCAGCTCTTATGAGCGACCATATGTCGATGGGGAGTTCTCCGAGACTTTGGTCTCTACAAGTAGCAGCTCGACAACTCCGACCGACGGAAATATTGCGATATTTAACTTTGTCGCGGAGTCTATGGCGAGTGGCGAGGTGCCTCAAATCGAGAGGGTTGTAGTTACGGTGAGTCAAAATTCGGAGCAGATTGCTGAGGTGACATATCATATTATAGAGCCTACAAATGGCTCTATTCGTCTGGCTTGGCTCTCGGAGTATGGATCTATTGAGCACTACACATTCCCTGCTGTGAAGGAGTCGTATGTTGGCGAGGTGTTTCAAAAGACTCTCACCCTAACATCGGCATTCGAGGGGTATGCTACGCGAGCCGCTTTGGCGGAGATTGTTCGCTCTCAACGAATTTGGGTCGACAATGGTGGTGTTTATCTGGAGGCTACGGCTGAGGATGACGATATTAGCCTCTCTTCGACGGGCTCTTTGGGGTGTGTTGATATTCGAATCTCTTATTTGGAGTAGGGGGTTGGTGGTTCTGGTGGTTCTGGTAATGGATGATTATTATTATTATTATTGGTACCACGTTATCGAATCCAAAGGATTCGTCATCCTGAACTTGATTCAGGATCTCCTGATTTTCGGAACGAAAACTCGGGCATGAAGATAATACGTTGAGAATTAAAGCGTTCCAAAATTTTTATTTCGCTCTCTGTAGAGATTTTTTCTTGAAAATCTCCTTTTTTCAGAGAGAGCGAGGTTTACAATCGAACTGCCTCCGGCGGGCGGAGTGCTCTCCGCGGAGCTAATTATAGAGCTAGTATAATAAATAGATATTATGATAAAGGTAATTATAGATAATGTAGAGTTCGAAACTCCATCCACAGCAAGCATCGCAATGTCATTCGATGCAAAGACAATGTGTGATGTCGATAGTGCTCGTGACGCTGTAGATGTCGAGGTGGAGATAATTTCAGGGTCGCTATTCGCAGGAGAGGGGTATCTGCATGCCGCAGAGAGATTCAACGCCTCACAACATACAGCACAACTCTGCTACGAGTCAGTAGTTGTATTCGAGGGTGATGCTACGCTAAGATCCGCAACAAGAGATGGCGAGAGTGTGATATATAAGATTCGCATACGTCGCAATGGCGCAACATGGGCGGAAAATGCAGCTACAGAGCTACTTAGCGAACTGCCTGTAGAGTATCAAACATATCTTACGGAGTATAATATTGCACAGAGCTGGAGCAACGACGATATCGTGAAGTACTTTCCCGTACACAGAGATAGCTACTCGGAGGTATACTCGACAGTCTCGTCAGATGTCGTAAATCGAGTGCTCTCGGTCGATGAGTACCATCCATTTATAAATATATATAAGGTGCTCGATACGATCTTCACAAATGCAGGCTACAGCGTTGAGAGCTCGATCATGGAGAGTGACTGGTTCAAAAAGCTCTATATGAGTGGTGGGTATCGTTCGCAGGAGAGCGAGGCAGCCTATACTCTGATGGATTTTTATGTCACCAAGCTCACAGATGTCAGTGCTACAGCCGATTATCGAGGACGTGTCTCGATGACTCCGTATGTTGCGTCCAACACCGTTGGTAACTTTGTGGATGTGGAGTCGATCGATGAAAATTCGGAGTGTTATTCGCGAAGTAGCTGCTTGTCGTTGGTGGATGGTGTAGTACGCTTCACACCTCTTACGCAGATTAGTGTCGGTTTTGAGTATCGTTTCAGATATACCACCGACTATACAATTAAATCGCGCACGGAGCTCACAGCGTTCGATACATTCTACCTTGAGTCGGGTGGCGAGATCTGTGTGGGTGTGGCGAATAACTTTGTCGATCAACGCTCGAAAACCGCTGTCTCGAACTTTGAGTATAAAGTTGTGATCTTCGACTATGCGGAGTCTGCACTCTATAAAGTAAATATTTATGAGGGGGCAACTCTATCTAAAAGCGTTGCATGTAGCTCTGTCTCAACAACATTCACCTCGCCAATCTATAGCGACGCGAGCAGTGTGAGTTATTCGTTTTTGGTCTCGTATGATGGAGGTGCTTCATACTCTACATGCAGCGACGATTGGGCTCTCTATCAGGGATATGTCGCTTTGAGTGGCGAGACCGAGGTCGATGTTACGATCCGCACCTCTCCCGAAACTATATCCCCATCGAGCCCCAAGAGCTTTGGAGGGCACTATGTCGATGGTGCTGAGACTGGTATGAAGTTTACGCTTCTTGCTGGGACTACCCTAACACCATATTTTGCCTCGTACCCTGGTGTTGGAGCGAGTGTCGATTTTGAGGAGGTTTCGCAGTTGAGCATCTACCAGAGTAGTGTGATTAGCTCTATTCAGCACCTCTTTAATTTGAGGATTTTCACAGATCACATGGCGCAGAAGGTCTATATCGAGACTCTCGATGAGCTCTACAATAGGGATCAGCTTTGGGATTGGACGGAGAAGATCGTTGAGGGTGAGCAGATAATCTATGAGGATGTTGCAAATGATCTCTACAAGATTCGCCGATGGGGCTATCAGCAGGCGGATGGAGCTTCGACACGTGCGCAAGAGTTTGGTTATGAGCCTGGTGAGACATATCCCGACGCTCCAGAGGATGATCCAGAGCAGAGTTATGCGGATTCATGGTCGACGGAGTATGGATCGTGGAGTGTCGAAATCGGAAATTATGGAGCTGTGGATTCTCTAAAATCTACATTGAACCCTCTATTCTCGCCAACCTTGAACGACACGAATGGATTGCCGATTGTTGGTGATCGAGAGGATGAGGCACTCACCGATACATTGGAGTTTTCGCCTCGTATACTCTCCTTTATTGGGATGCAATCCTCTGGAAATGACACGATTCCATACACCGCTTTCCACTCGTCAGACGATGATATGACCCTCTGTTTCGAGGATCGCGATGGGGTTGAGGGGCTCAACAAATATTATCAAGGTCAGATCTCTCGCGATGAGTCGTCTCAATATATCACTCTGTCGTTGAGGCTCTCGCCACTCGATATTGCAGCGTTGTTGTCGCCTGTTGGTGGTATGGCGAGTGTGATGAGTACCTTCACCTTCGAGATTGATGGCGAGTGGTGTGAGTGTTGGATGGAGTCGATTCTGAGTTATGACTTAGCGACGGGAATTGCACTTTGTAAGTTGCTGATAACGAAATAAATTAGCTCAGCGGAGAGCACTCCGCCCGCCGGAGGCAGTTCGCGCGTAAACCTCGCTCTCTCTGAAAAAAAGGAGATTTTCGAAAAAAAATCTCCACAGAGAGCGAAATAGATATCAAATTACTACTGATGCGTTAATTTTTCCCGTCATCCTGAACTTGATTCAGGATCTCCCGATTTTTTCGCAAGAAAAAACTCGGGGACGAAGAAAACACGTTGAGAATTAGAAATTTACGAAGGTAAAAAAGTTGTGCCCGAGTTTTCGTTCCGAAAATCGGGAGATCCTGAATCAAGTTCAGGATGACGACTCTTTCAGAGTCGAGACAAGATGCCAAAGATTTGAAAAGAGATATCAAATATAAATAGTGCGGAAATTTTAAAAAAAACAGAATAAAACAATGAAACAAGAGATCAAGATCTACAACGTTCACGACACTGCCGTGATCGACATCGAGGGGACTATCGGAATCCCCGAAGAGTGGCAATTCGATGAACCACAACAGCGTGTGGCAACATACGAAAAGTTCCGAAAAAGCCTCCAGACAATCGAGGAGCTAAAGTCCGAAAAGGTGATTGTGAATATCCGTTCAACGGGTGGCGATGTGAATGATGCGCTACTTATATACGATGCTCTCTCTACTCTAAACGCCTATATCACAACACGTTGCTGGGGGTATGTGGCAAGTGCAGCGACTGTGATTGCGCAGGCAGCGAGCGAGGGGCAGCGCGAGATATCGCCTAATTCGCTCTATCTAATCCACAGTGCTTCGTGTGCGGTCGAGGGAAACTCTTCGGAACTTGCTCTACGTATGGAGCTTCTACTTAAGACGGATGAGCGATTGGCGGAGCTATATGCGCGTCGTTCGGGACGTGATATTGAGCTCTATAGCTCGCTTATGGCGGAAGATAATGGGGCTGGACGATGGCTAAATGCTTCGGAGGTGATTGATCTATCTCTTGCGGATTGCCTTATTGAGAGCAATGTAGCTGAGGCGGATTTGGAGGTTGAGGAGCAACCGAGTGAGAAATCTATCCTTGAGGGGGCTTTAGAGTCGGTGAAGGATGTGGTTCGCAGGGTTGGACGACGAATTGGCGTTACGGTTGTCGACACACCGAATGATGTGGAGGTAATAGCCTCAAAATCAATTGTTTCGCGCCATAGTGTCACACATCAGAATGCTGTAGATGCTACGGAGCAGAGGTCGTTGATTGCTTTTGATGAGGGGCAGCGGGAGTTGTCGAGGAGTGAGGTTCGGGAGGTTGAAGACCCTAATATTGGGGATATTCGACGCTCTTCGAATGCGACGGCTTACGATTTGGATATACGACGCATGCTATCATAAGAGATCGTTGCAAGGCGGCGAAATTTTATAATTAGCTCAGCGGAGAGCACTCCGCCCGCCGGAGGCAGTTCGCGCGTAAACCTCGCTCTCTCTGAAAAAAGGAGATTTTCAAGAAAAAATCTCCACAGAGAGCGAAACAAATATAATGCAGAGATCCTGAAACAAGTTCAGGATGACGACTCTTTCAGAGTCGAAAAGCGATGAAAAAATATTATATATAAACAACATAAAATCCCCCCAAAATACAAATATAAAAAAACAAAAAAAGATGAATTACATTGAATCAAGTAAAAGTTATACAGGGTCAGAGTTGGAGACAGTATTTTTCCGACCAATGCTAACAGGCCCATCGGCGCAGGAGCTCGGAGTGAAAGTGCTCTACAACATGCCAGTGCCAACAACAGTTCACCTATGGAGTGGACAGAGCAACATCCTTGCAAGCCACACTGCATCGGGTTGGGATGCAACAACAAGCGGTGCAAAAGTCCAAAAAACAGTCGATATGAAGCGTGTAAAGGCGGAGATGGGATTCTCAGCTGCCGACTACTATTCGCTTGTGTTTGAGGATCTAGCAACTCAGGCTGAGGTGAATATGGACGATTTGACAGGCACTCAGCTCGAAGCATCGGAGACCGAGCTGTTCCGTAGATCTATCGCAGAGTCTATCCGCGCAACGATGTGGATCGGAGATACTTCGCGTACAACAGGTGGATATGATACATTCGATGGTTTCCTAACTAAGATCGATGATGCAGTCACTGCAAAGACGCTTACTCCAATCACATACACTGCAACAAACATCGCAACTGCATCGTATGCACTTACGCTATTCGATGCACTTTGGAGCAATGCGGATGATCGTGTGAAGGATGCAAAGGGCGAGGGTCAATTGGCATACTTTGTCACTTCGGACATCTATAACCTCTATGAGAAGGCGTTGGATGCGTCGGGTGTAGATAGCTCATACACAGATACAATCAATGGTCGAACAGGGTTGATGTACCATGGAATACCAGTTATCGATCTTCGTATCGGTTCATATCTATCTGATTTGAGTCTAGATGAGTCGTTTGCAATTTTGACAGATCGTCGCAACTTTGTGATGGTGGTTAACACAGCTGACTTCCCTGGTACAGAGATCCGTATGTGGTACAATCCCGATGAGATGGAGAATCGCCAGCGCGCAATCTTTGCAGTAGGTTGCGAGATTCTCGACACATCGTTGATCGCAATGGCAACTAAGAGTAGCACATAGTCATCATGGAGTCAGAACAGATCTATAATCCTATAGGGGGCATTGCAGCTGTTGTGTTGCACCCTGTAGGGACTCCACTTCCCGATTTTGGAGTGTGTTCAACTTCGAGTGTGGAGGTATTTTTGGAGGAGAGTGGATCGAGCTACTTGGAGGAGCAGATTGTAGAGAATGGAGAGTGCTATGTGCGTCATACACTGACATTTACAACTCCTCACGGTGAATCCCCATACTCTACCGAAGCTCTTAAAACAGTGCTCCGTGATGGTGTCATTGCCGATGTTACGCTCGCTTCGGGGCTTCAATTGAGGCTTGGATGGAGTCGTATTTATGGTACATCTTTTCCTCTTCGACTTACGAAAATAGAGTTTTCGAGCGGTGAAAATCGACTCACATTGCCATCGAGAAGTTGGGTGTGGGTCTCGACAGATAAGAGTCCACTCACAAATTAATCAAAATAATTGTTGTCCGATAAGATTGATAGGAGTTAAATTTATTGGTACCATGTTAGCGAATCCAACGGATTCGTCATCCTGAACTTGATTCAGGATCCCTAACTATCAGTGTTTCAGATTCTTTGTAGAGATCCTGAAACAAGTTCAGGATGACGAAATTTTCAATTTCGTATCTCAAATGTGACTGCTTGCAAATTTTATCGGATATTAATCAAAATTATCATACCTATGCCAAAGACAAAAATCGCGGTCTCGAATCGCCAAGACCCATACTATACAACAACAAATTTGAGAAGCCCCGAGAACGATAAGTTTTGGCGTTGGGGCGATGACAATCTTCTCCCAAATCACCTATCAGTGCTATCGCGCCAAGCGGTGACCCATCGAAGAATAATCAATGATAAGGCGGATTATATCTCGGGAAAAGGCTTTAGCTTCGATGGTTCTATCCCTCTGCTTTCGACCTTTGTGGAGCGTGCAAATGGCGATGGAGAGTCTCTGCGTCAGGTGATTAGCCGCATAGCATTCGATAAAATGCTCTTCGCAAATGCCTTTTTGGAGGTGGTGCGCGATGCAAAGCACACTACCCTAGCACTCTTCCATCAAGATGCTTCGAGGTGTCGTGTGGCGAAGGATTCAAAGCATATTTTGATTCATCCCGACTGGAGATATTTCAAGTTACACGAGGCTAAATCTCTGCCGATATACCCTACTTTCGAGGTGCAAGATGATGGCTCAGAGCGTTCGATAATCCACTATAAGGATTATGAGCCGATGTTTGTTCACTATGGTGTGCCATCCTATATTGCAGGTCTCAATGTCTCGGCAATTGCCTATAAGACAGATAAATGGAATATCTCGCGTCTCGATAATTCGTTCCAGATGTCGGGTGTTATGTTGTTGGACGATGCCGTATCGAGCGAGGAGGAGGCGGAGCAGATTATCCACTCTGCGGAGCAGAAATTTGGAGGTCGCCCTGGTCAGGTGCTCTTTGTTGTGAAGGATGGTAGCGACAGCGATAACTCTCGTTTCATTCCGCTAACATCCTCATCTGATGGGGATTGGGAGTCGTTGCACACTCAGGCGAATACCGATATTGTGGTTGCACATTCGTGGTTTCGTTCATTGAGCGGAATTGATTACTCTTCGGGATTTAGCTCTGAGCGTATTTTGCATGAGTATGAGGTGGCACTCAATACGGTGATTCTTGCGGAGCAGGAGGAGTTAATTGAGCCAGTTCGCGATCTTTTGCGCGAGGAATTAGGGGTCGATAGTTCGACGTTATCCATTATAAATCAAGCACCTACGCGCACTAAGCCTATATATATGAGGGTCTGGGAAGCTCGTAAAATTGACGGCTTGGATTATGATGCGGAAGATCCCCTTCAGCAGCAGTTCTTGGCGGATATTACAGCGAGCACGGTCACCTCTGTTGGGTAATTATTAGTGTCCAGTAAAAAATAATAGTATAGACTTTATTGGCACCATGTTATCGAATCCAACGGATTCGTCATCCTGAACTTGTTTCAGGATCTCAGCAAATGACAATGTTGCAAATACAATATGTTAATTAAGGATGCAGAGATCCTGAAACAAGTTCAGGATGACGAAATTTTCAATTTCGTATCTCACGTGGGACTGCTACAAAAAAACCAGAGGCAAGATCATCGAGTGAAATCAGAGAAGGGCAAAACAAGAATAAATTAAAGAGTAAAACAATGATAAAGACATTAATACAACCCGATATGGTGTTGGCATTGGCATATTCCGATGCTCCATACACCCCTTTGCAGATGGTTACAGCATCGGCAATAATCACCGCACAACAAAAATATATCGAGCCAATTATAGGCACAAAGATGATGAATGCCCTGCTTGATGATAAATATATTGAGCTTTTTGAGGGGTATGTAGCCCCAGCAATAGCACTATATGTGCGCTATGTAGTAGATGGATTGGGCTCTCCCGTTCGCTTCGATGTGTTGCAACGTGCGCGTGAAATGGCTCGACGCATGAGCGATCATCTCGAAGGGAATGCTCCGCAATACCCTGAGTATAAGGCGAATGCAAATATCCTAAAACGCTGCTCTCTCAATGGAGGCTTTGTTCAGGTACATTAGTGCCATTCCTCTTACGATCCTTGCGCTATTTTCGCCCATTACCCCTCTGGTGATCTGTGTTATAGTCTTTATATCTATAGATTTTGTCACTGGGGTGTGGGCTTCGCGCAAGATGGCACAAAAAGCGAGTAAGAGATGGTATTTCGAGAGCGAGGAGGCGTGGCGCACACTCTATAAGTTGGGATTTTCGCTTATTGCGATTGCTATGGCTTGGTTGCTTGAGAGCTATGTGATTGATTTTGTGGATATTAAATTGGCGCGTCTCTTTGCAGGTTTTGTCTGTGGAGTTGAGATGTGGTCGTTTCTCGAGAACGCCTCGCAGATCTCCGACGCTCCTTATTTTGAGTGGATGCGAAAATATGTCCACCGAAGAGTTAAAAAAGATATAGAAGGTATTGATGATGTTAAGTAGAGGTATAAGAAATAACAATCCAGGGAATATTCGTAAGAGTTTGAGTCAATTTCAAGGCGAGATAACACCGAGTACAGACCCTGCGTTTAAACAGTTTAAGTCGGTGGATTGGGGCTATCGTGCGATGTTTCTCATCATCCACAACTACGATCAGCTATATGGGATAAATACCCTTGGCAAGATAATTTCGAGGTGGGCACCCGCTGTGGAGAATGATACGAATATCTACATTAAAACTGTAGCTAAGCGTCTGGGAATCAGCTCTAGCGGCTATATAGACTCTCTGAATAAGGAGGTTATGGTTACGATGGTTGGGGCTATGTCTCGAATTGAGAATGGCGTTGCTCCTATTGAGGCTGATATTGAGTTAGGTTGGGAACTCTTTATCGCTGGGCGATAAAATTTTCTTGGCAGTCCCATTTGAGATACGTTCCGCTAGGAACGTCATCCTGAACTTGATTCAGGATCTCCCGATTTTCGGAACGAAAACTCGGGCACAAAGATAATACGTTGATAATTAAAGTGTTAAAAATGTTTGATAATGTTCCCGAGATTCCGCCTTTGGCGCAATTCGGGAGATCCTGAATCAAGTTCAGGATGACGGGAACAATTAGCTCCACGGAGAGCAGCTTCCCCTCCCCCACCTTAAATAAAAAAGGAGTGCACCGCAGCAATTGCGGTGCACTCCATAATTTTTGCCCTTGGGTTTCCCTCCTTCGGTTTAACACCCTTTGGTTTCTCCCCCTTGGGTCGGTCGAATTACAACTGTGGACCAGCTGCAACCAATGCCTTACCTGCGTCGTTTCCTGTGAACTTAACGAAGTTCTTAACGAAACGTCCTGCAAGATCCTGTGCCTTAACATCCCACTCTGAAGCTGCTGCGTAAGTGTCACGTGGATCAAGGATCTCAGCGTGTACTCCTGGCAATGCTGTTGGAACTGCAAGGTCGAACAATGGAATCTGCTTAGTCTCTGCTGTGTCGATTGAACCGTCCAAGATAGCGTCGATGATACCACGTGTATCCTTGATAGAGATACGCTTTCCTGTACCATTCCATCCTGTGTTCACAAGGTAAGCTGTAGCACCTGACTGCTCCATACGCTTAACAAGCTCCTGACCATACTTTGTTGGGTGAAGAGTCAAGAACGCTGCACCGAAACAAGCTGAGAATGTTGGAGTTGGCTCAGTGATTCCACGCTCTGTACCAGCCAACTTAGCAGTAAATCCTGAAAGGAAGTAGTACTGAGTCTGCTCTGGAGTAAGGATAGATACTGGAGGCATTACACCAAATGCGTCTGCTGTAAGGAAGATAACCTTCTTTGCTGCTGGAGCCTTTGATGGTGGTGGTACGATGTTGTCGATGTGGTTGATTGGGTAAGAAACACGAGTGTTCTCTGTAGTAGAACCATCAGTGAAGTCGATCTTACCATCCTCAGCAACAGTAACGTTCTCCAAAAGAGCGTCACGACGGATAGCACCCCAGATATCTGGCTCATGCTCCTGTGAAAGGTTGATAACCTTAGCGTAGCATCCACCCTCGAAGTTGAATACACCGTCATCATCCCAACCGTGCTCATCGTCACCGATCAACTGACGCTTTGGATCTGTTGAAAGAGTAGTCTTACCTGTTCCTGACAAACCGAAGAAGATGGCTGTCTCACCCTTCTCGTTAGTGTTAGCAGAGCAGTGCATAGCAGCGATTCCCTTCAATGGAAGTAGGTAGTTCATGTAAGCGAACATTCCCTTCTTCATCTCACCACCATACCAAGTGTTAAGGATAACCTGCATCTTCTCTGTCAAGTTGAATACTGTAGCAGTCTCTGAGTTAAGACCTAGCTCCTTGTAGTTCTCAACCTTAGCCTTAGAAGCGTTGATTACAACGAAATCTGGCTCGCCATACGCCTCAAGCTCAGCCTCAGATGGACGGATGAACATATTCTTTACAAAGTGAGCCTGCCAAGCAACCTCCATGATGAAACGGATCTTGATACGAGAGTTCTCGTTAGCACCGCAGAATGTATCAACAACGAAAAGACGCTTTCCTGACAACTCCTCTACAGCGATCTTCTTAAGCTCAGCCCAAGCAGCCTCTGTGATAGGCTTATTGTCGTTCTTGTACTCGTCTGAAGTCCACCAAAGTGTATCGCGAGTAGTATCGTCCATTACAAGGAACTTATCCTTAGGAGAACGACCTGTGTAGATACCTGTCATTACGTTCACAGCACCCATCTCTGTCTCCTGACCCTTCTCAAAACCCTCTAGTGCAGGGTTAGTCTCCTCAGCGAAAAGCTGCTCGTAAGATGGGTTGTGTAGGATCTCAGTAACACCTGTGATACCATACTTGCTCAAATCAATTGTAGCCATAGTCTTTTTGTGTTTTATTATAAGTTATTAAATCTTTTTCTGTTTGCACACCAACCATATAAAATAACTTAATAGGCTGGCACCTGATTCCGTGACAAAGATAGTAATAATTTTTGAATGTTATGCAAATAACACTAAACTTTTTCTATTTTTTTTGCCTTTTGTGCAAAAGTTCGATCAAAATCACTACCTTGCACACCTAACTAACGATCAACCAACAGATTTTATTGTTTAAGTCGCAAATTTTAGACCAATAATATTAACCTAACAAATATATTTTACCTATGAAACACAACTCTACAATTACGACAATTTTGGCTTTTTCAGCCTTTTTGGCAGTGGGTTGCGGTGCTGCACCCGACAAAACAGCCTCGAATCAGCCCCCTGGATACAACCCCGACGCTCTTTTTGTCAACTCAATAGCCCCCGATCGTGGACTTGCCGACCCTCATACGCTCTATGTTGATGGTAGGCTCTATGCTATGTGTGGACACGATCGCGATTGGGATATTGTCGATTTTTGCCGTATGGATCGCTGGGAGATGTGGTCGACCGACAATCTTGTCGATTGGCGATATGAGCTCTCGATCGACTCCTCTGAGACATATATCGGCGATGAGGATCAGTGTTGGGCAGGAGATCTTGCGGTGAAGGATGGGACATACTACTGGTACTTCTCCAACAAAAACTATAGCACTGGAGTGATGTCAGCACCCTCGATCACAGGACCTTGGAAGGATGCTTTGGGCGAGCCTCTACTCCCAAGCGGCATCATCGGCAAGGGTCACCCTTACGACCCCGAGATCTATGAGGAGGGTGGGGTATACTCTATCATCTTTGGAGCTGGTCAATATTGGATCGCGACGTTGGGTGATGATATGATCTCACTAAAGGACAAACCACGCCAATTGATGGTCTACGAGGCGGATGGCGTGACTCGCAAGGGTACGGGCGACAAACCATGTATCTTCAAGCGAAACGATTGGTTTTACCTGATGTGGGGCGAGCACTACGCTATGTCTCGTTCGTTGGAGGGCCCTTATATCTACAAAGGGGACTTCATCCATGGAGGTCACGGAACTGTATTCCAATGGAGAGACGGTCAATGGTATTCGCTACAGGAGCAGCACGAGACCAACGCATTTTATCGTGGTGTGCAGCTACGCCCGATCTACTTCAACGAGGATGACACGGTCTATATTCCCGAGGAGAATTGGGAGTATCCGCTTCCTGGGCGCGACTACGACTACACACATTCGCGTATGGGATGGCGTTGTGAGGGTGGCGGCACAGAGGTTGAGTGGGTCTCTGGCGGCAAGGATATCACAAAGGGTTATATCACGGGCAAGGTTGATCGCAAAGGTGCTATAATCACCTCTGTACCATTTATCCACACCCCGATCCACCTCTGCAAGGAGTTTACGATTGATTTGGATAATAGGAGTGGCGCAAAGATGCTTCGTATGGCACTCTACACGTATTCTAAGGATCTGAAGCCATACACTAGAAAAGCTCCGCAGCAGGTTGACTGGAGCGCGGAGGAGTGGATCACAATACCGCTCGAAAAGGGCGTTCAGAGATTGACAATCCCAACTGATAGATTCACAAACTGTGGTGATTATCTGCATCAAATCGCGATCCAGCCTATGGCAGACTTGGATAGTGGCGAGTGGGCGATAGATCACATACTATTAAAATAACTAGCTCAGCGGAGTGCTCTCCGCTGAGCTAATTATATTAATGGTTTTATTTTTCGTACATCGACTGTGACTTTGGCGCATCATGCGAGTGCTCCATATTTTGGCGCGAAACACTAAGTATCATTCCCAGAGCCGTAGCATTGAAGATCAGAGCCGACCCTCCTCGCGAAATCAAAGGCAGCGTCTGACCCGTCTCGGGGAGTATATTGATCGTAACAGCGACATGCAACAACGCTTGGCACGTTATCATCATCGCAAGCCCCAGCACCATGAGCGCGGGGAATGTCGTTCCACACTCCTCGAAGATCGTGATGGCTCGAAAGAATATCCAGAGATACAACACCAACAGAAGCACCCCCAACAACGACCCATACTCCTCCACAAAAAAGGCATAGGCATAATCACTTTCAGGGTGGATCATCTCGACCCTCATTGCAGAGTGTCCAGCTCCAACACCAGTCAATCCACCATTATACATCGCAATCATCGAACGCTCCGTATCACTCAGATCCTCAGAGGCTACATCGCTTCGATCCGTCGTCCAAGTCTCAACCCATGTCGAGAATCGTCCACCTGCGGTATCGGCGCGTCCTGCTCCCAACATAAAGAGCGATAGAGCACCGCAAAATACAATAACGACAATCTTAGCAAGCTCCCGAAAGTTGACACGTCCAACCATCAAAACCACCATCGAGACACCAAAAAGCAGCACTGCCGACGATGTATGGGCAGGCACAATCACACAACACGACAACAACATCGGAAAGAGAAGCGGAAAGAACCCCTCTTTAAATATACGTTGCTGTTCTGGCGAGCTCCATGTAGTGACATTGAACGATGGTATTATCTTGATCTTATCTATAATATCCTGTCTGATAGCTAGTTGACGCGCAAGATACATGGTCGTTGTGATCTTCAACGCCTCCGATGGCTGGAACTGAAATCCTGCAATCGAGATCCATCGAGCCGCACCATTCGTCGATTGACCAAGCACATATACCAACATCGTAAGTCCAATCGTTACGCCATAGGCTATCGGTGTTATCTTGAGCAGATCTCTCGAATTAATGCGATTCACAATAAACATAGCACCCCACCCCAAAATCAGTGCAGTGATCTGATTCTGAAGGAATTGCGTAGTCGATTTGATCGCGGCATTGTCGTATGCCATCTTTGCCGATGAGGAGTATACCACGAGCACCGAGATAATCGAGAGCACCGCGATGATTACCCACAACGCCCTATCTCCTGCGAACCACGATGTCGAGGGGATATACTCCTGCATCTTCTCTTTGGTTATTGCCATCTCTTTTGTATCTATTTATATATTAATTACAAGTTTACGCCCGTCCCTTGGAACGAATTGTCATGGTCGCCCCAGCAGACGATCCATGGGTCACGAGTCGATACCATCTTGGTGTGGAGTCGCTGCTTCATCTCCTCCAAAAGTTGCTGATATTTAGCCTCTTCCGCAAGATTTATAGACTCCGCTGGATCACTCGCAATATCGTATAGCTCGAATCGAGGACGCTGCAAAAATGCCGACATCGTACGCTCTCCAAACATCTTCGTATTGTCGCGATACGACCTCTGCCAAGTCGAAGAGTCCCACAGATCCGAGGCAAATGGATACTCCTGCTGCCACGCCACATTCCAGATCAGCTTATATTTGCGATCTCGAAGCACACGCATCGGATAGTACATCGTAATCTCATGGAAGTTATGCGCTGCAAATATCTCGTCATACCCCTCGCTATGCTCCTTGTCGAGCTGCGAAGCAAACGAGCGACCATGGAACTTCGTCGGGTCATACTCCACCCCTGCCATATCCAAAAGCGTTGGTGTCATATCAGCCCATGTTATCATCACATCGCTCACGCCTCCCCCTCTCTCAAGCGAAGGTGTCGAGATGATGCAAGGGAGGTTCATACCAGGGTCATAGAGGGTTGTCTTTGCCCCGGGGAATGCCATTCCATTGTCTGAAATATATATCACAATTGTGTTGTCTCGTTTGCCCGAAGCCTCCAACTTCTCCATCAAACGACCAAAGCCCTGATCGATGCGCGAGATCGATTCATAGTACTCTGCGATCTCTTCGCGTGTCTGTTGGGTATCTGGTAAAAACGATGGAACATATACCCTATCGGGGCTATATTTGATGGTTTTAACACCCTCGTAGCCCTCATCTTTATTTCCAAAACGGTTGGGCATCTCCCAACTTTCGGGTCTAAAAGGATCGCCTCGATGTGGATCATCCGTGCATAAATAGAGGAAGAATGGCTCTTGGGATTTGAAGATCTCGCTACTCACCTCCGCCATCTCCACAGTGTTTCGAGGGTCGGCAGGGTATGTCGTATCGAAGTGGTATACACTCTCGGGAGCGACATGATATTTACCAACTCTAGCAGTTGCATAGCCACCCTCCGAGAGCAGAACAGGGAGTGATTTAACACTCTCAAAGGTGCTGAAATGGTGGTAGTCGTGGACATGTCCATACGCCCCAATCGCATGCCCATACTGCCCCGTAAGCAGCACCGAACGGCTCGCTGCGGAGCTAGCACTCGTACAAAATGCGTTGGTCAAACGAACCCCTTCGGCAGCCAAAGCGTCCAAATTTGGAGTTTTAATAATGTCATTTCCATAACATCCGAGTGCATCCATACCATGGTCATCCGCCACCACCAATATAATGTTTGGTCGAGACTCCACTACCCCACTCTCTGAGGTTGGCGCACACCCCACTGCCAATGTCAGCAGCGACCCTGAGAATATTATACCCCTCTTCATACTATATATTTTTGTTAGTCTCTATTTGTATTTAATCTACCTAAACTTTTTTAGCAGTCACATTTGAGATACGTTCCGAAAGGAACGTATCTCAAATGTGACTGCTGAAAATGTTATCGGACTATTAAATATTATTAGACTATTAAATGAATAACTATAAACAAAAAGTCGATAACTAGATTTATTTACTTAGTCACATAGCGACTCCAGAACTTTTCGTGTGTGTCGGCACGCTCACCAATATTTAATATCCACCAGTTTTCGCAGCAATCAGAGTAATCCACACCGCCAAAATGGAGGTATGACCATTCGTGCTCGAAGCCATCTGGGAAGTACGCATTGATAATCTCATCCGCTAAAGTCCACATTTTGCGAGCCTTTTTGTTTCGAGACTCCTTCGCTAAAACGATCCAGTTAGACTCCTTAGCACGATAAGCTGGCGTTGTATATGACCCGCGATCGCCCCAATCCTCCGTAGGAAGTGCGTTTCCATCATCTATGCTAAAGTAGTTTGTCATCTCCTTAACATACGCTAAATCAGCATCATTGCTCTCTTTCTCGTTCCAATTACTATGTTGAACAACGATCACATCGCTCTTAACCTGCGAGGCTGGTATGCTCTTTAGTATCACCTTTACCCAATCGGCTGTTATATCTGACTGTCCAGCCTCTTGAACCCACACCTTACCGCCTTTTTGGAGGATTGGCAATACAACATCAACAATATCTGCAACCGCTCTATCCCAATCTTCGTTGGCAGCTGTCCATCGCTTTCCGAAGACCATATTAAATAGCTCGCTTGAATCCAAGAATAGCCCCTTCTGCTCACCTATAGCTCCCGAAACTGCAAATATATCGACACCTTTTAGGTCGGGGTGTATCATCATACATCCCAATGCCGCTTGTGCATGGATATCATCGGGATCGGGTTTGCTATCAAATTGCGCCAATAGTAGATCTGTTTTTTTGTTGAAGCATGGTCGATCTAGATTACAACAGGTGCTGTTGGTTGGTGTCTTGCCAAATAGCGTGACACTAAATAGAAGTGCTGCGAAGGTAAGTAGTATCCGTCTCATAAGTTAGTAATTATTAATGAATTATGTTTGTAATATGGTTATTTTTATAGTTTGTTTCAATTATAGCCCCTTTTAAATTCCACCAGTTTTTAAGTTTTCAAGTTTTTCCAGCAGTCCCATTTGAGATACGAAATTGAAAATTTCGTCATCCTGAACTTGTTTCAGGATCTCAGCAAATGATAATGCAGGGATCCTGAAACAAGTTCAGGATGACGTTCCTTTCGGAACGTATCTCAAGTGGGACTATCGGCAAAATGAAGCCTCGACAGCGATCGTCCATTACACGTTGCATTATATCTGCGAATATAATACAAAAAACTCGAAAACGCTATCTCTTTGCCACCCAATCCTTAAACTGACGACCTCGATCCTCGTAGTTTTTGAAGAGGTCAAACGAGGCACACGCTGGCGAGAGCAATACAACATCTCGCTCATTTGCAGCAGCATACGCCGCCTCACAAGCCGCCTCCAACGACGATGTCGAGATCACACACGGTACAACCTCGCCAAATGCCCTCTCCAAAGCAACATTGTCGAGCCCCATACAGATCAAAGTATGCACCTTGCTGCGCGCAAGCTCAATAAGTGGAGCGTAGTCGTTGCCCTTGTCTGTGCCACCTGCGATCCAGACTGTAGGGCGCGTCATAGAGTCCAAAGCATACCACACAGAGTCGACATTTGTAGCCTTTGAGTCGTTGATATACTCAACGCCATCGACAACTCCAGCAGGCTCTAAACGGTGCTCTACGGGGTTAAAATCGTATATAGACTCCAGAATCTGAGACTCTGTAACCCCTGCTGCCAAGGCTGCCGAAGCGGCTGCCATTGCGTTGTAACAGTTGTGTAGACCCTTGATCTGCATCTTGTTAACATCAATTGTGAGCGATCTACCAGCCGCCTCCACTCGAATAGTTCCCCCCTCCGCGATATGCTCTTTGGAGAATGGCAATGGTGTCGCCACTACCCTACTCATCATCGAGCAGATTGTCTCATCGTCAGCCGAATAGATAAAGCTGTCGTTCGAGGTTTGATTCTGCGCCACCCTCATCTTAGAGGCTGCATAGTTCTCGAATTTGTAGTTGTAGCGATCCAGATGGTCGGGCGTGATATTCATCAACACCGCGATATCTGCCCTAAAGTCAAACATACCATCCAGCTGGAATGAGCTGATCTCGAGAACATACCAATCAGCCGTAGACTCCGCCACCGAAAATGCGAAGCTCTCGCCGATATTTCCACCCAAAGCGACACTAAATCCAGCATCTTGTAGTATCTTATAAATTAACGATGTGGTTGTAGTTTTACCATTTGAGCCAGTTATACAGATCGTTTTTGAGCCATTCAAGAACCTACCAGCAAACTCAATCTCCGAGATTACAGGAATACCTTTTTCGCGCAATTTAACGATCAATTCTACCCTATCGGGTATACCTGGCGACTTAATCACCTCGTCAGCCTCCAATATTCGCTCTACAGAGTGCCCACCCTGCTCAAACTCAACTCCATATTTTTGGAGCAGATCAATATACTTCTGAGCAAGCATACCTTTATCAGATAGGAGCACTTCGTACCCCATCCTCTTTGCCAATATAGCAGAGCCATATCCCGAGATACCTCCGCCCAATACTACAATTTTTTTCATACTTATCGAATCTTCAAGGTCATAATAGTCACAGCAGCCAACAACACAGAGATGATACAGAATCGAATAACGATCTTCGTCTCGAAGAGTCCACCCTTCTGGAAGTGGTGGTGAATTGGAGCCATCAAAAAGTACCTACGCCCCTCACCAAACTTCTTCTTTGTATATTTAAAGTGCCCCACCTGAATAATCACCGAGAGGCTCTCAATCAAAAATACACCACACAAAAGTGGCAACAGCAGCTCCTTGCGTATACAGAGCGCAAAGACCGCAATCACACCTCCAATCGCAAGAGATCCTGTGTCACCCATAAAGATCTGTGCAGGATAGGAGTTATACCACAAAAACCCGATCAATGCACCCAAAAAAGCGGCTGCAAAGACCAACATCTCACCGCTACCTGGAATATACATAATATTCAGATAATCAGCATAAACGATATGTCCTGAGAGGTATGCCAAAACTCCTAGCACAGCGACAATTGGGGCTGAAACTCCTGTTACCAGACCATCCAATCCATCGGTCAGATTCGCACCATTCGAGACCGCTGTAACCACAAATATCGAGACTACAACATATATCACAAGTGTGAGAATATCGTTGTAGTGTGTGAAAAATCCATAATCAAGCTCATTGTTCTTGATAAATGGGATTGTAGTCTTTGCACTCTTCTGATCCTCCGAATCGAGCACAACGCGCATCTGAGTTGTCACCTCTGTCGAACCATCCTCGTTAAGATACACAGTCTCAATGGGTTGTGTAACCTTTTCACGTACAACGATTGTCGGAGCGAACCACATCGTAATACCTACGATCAATCCAAGCCCCACCTGCCCCACAATCTTGAAGCTACCCTTCAAACCATCTTTGTTCTTCAAAAAGACCTTGATATAGTCATCGACAAAGCCGATTAAACCCAACCATACGGTGGCTGTAAGTAGCAGCAGAATATAGATATTATCCAAAGAACCGAATAAAAGTGTCGGAATAACCATCGCCAAAAGGATTATCAATCCACCCATTGTCGGTGTTCCTCGCTTTTCGAGTTGTCCCTGTAGTCCAAGATCTCGGATCTCTTCGCCGATCTGTAGCCTCTGCATCATACGAATAATCCTCTCTCCAAATGTAATTGTGATGATGAGTGCTACGATAATCGACATCGCAGCGCGAAACGACAGGAAGTTAAATACTCCGCCTCCAGGAAGGTCAATACCCGCCTCTTGCAGGAGTTTTGATAAGTGGTATAACATTATTTTATTTTAATATTTTTTTAATTTAAGTATTGTTCAACAGCTGCAAGAGCCACCTCATGGTCGTCGAAGTGTGTACGTTTATCCCCGATAATCTGGTACTTTTCGTGCCCCTTTCCAGCAATTAGGATTATCTCCCCCTCTTTCGACATCATCACCGCCGATCGAATAGCCTCCTTTCGATCGGTGATCTTGATCCACCTCTTGAGCCCCTGCACACCCTCTACCATCTGAGAGAGGATCGCCTCAGGATCTTCGTGACGTGGATTATCCGACGTAAATATCGCCCTTGTCGACCCTTCGTATGCAATACGTGCCATCTCGGGACGTTTTGTGGTGTCTCGCTCACCTCCGCAGCCACACACCGTGGTCAGATCCTGCCCTCCTTGACGTATCTCGTTGATTGTCGCCAATACATTTTTTAGTGCATCGGGAGTGTGCGCATAATCGACAATAATTGTCCTGCATCCAGCGACCGCAAAGTGCTCAAAACGCCCATTTACAGCCTTCAAGCGGCTCAAAGCGACCAATACATCCCCTTTATCTGCTCCAAGCAACAGAGCTGTACTATAGACCGCCAAGATGTTATAAGCGTTGAATCGTCCCAAAATCTGAACCCACAACTCCTCGCCTCCAATACGCATCAACATCCCATCGAAGTGCATCTCCATAACCTTGGCGCGATACTCCGCCATCGAGCGTAGAGAGTATCTCGCCACCCTAGCGCGGCAGTTTTGAACCATCACCTCTCCATTCCGATCATCGATATTTGTCAATGCAAAGGCTGATTTTGGCAATCTATCAAAGAACATCCTCTTTGCCTTGATATACTCCGCAAAGGTTTTGTGGTAATCGAGGTGGTCGTGCGTCAAATTCGAGAATACTCCACCCGCAAACTCCAACCCCATAATCCTGTTTTGCACCACCGAGTGCGACGACACCTCCATAAAACAGTATGAGCAACCGCGCTCAACCATCTCTCGAAGCATGGCGTTGAGTCGAATTGCATCGGGGGTGGTGTGTGTAGAGTTAAACTCCTCACCTCCAATTCGATATGTCACCGTAGAGATCAACCCTGTGGCGTACCCTAGCTCCTCGAAAAGATCCGCCAACATTGTCGCGGTCGTTGTCTTTCCGTTTGTTCCCGTTACTCCAACCAACTTCAATTCGCGACTCGGATGGTCATAAAACCGACATGCCATCTCCCCCATAGCTATATTTGCATCCTCTACCACGATATACGAGACTTCATCGCAGATCCTGCTGGGCATACGTTCGCAGACCACTGCAACTGCCCCCTTTTCGATCGCCATCTCTATATAATCGTGCCCATCGCTCACCGTACCAACAATTGCGAAGAAGCAACTGCCACTCTCCACACCTCTTGAATCGAATGTGAGCGAGGTTATATCACTATTTCGAATGTTGCAACCTCTTGTGTTACAACCCTCTATTAAACTCTCAATCTTCATATTATTTATCTGCTGCACCTCGTTTCGACTCTAAAAGAGTCGTCATCCTGAACTTGATTCAGGATCTCCCGAATTTCGCCAAAGGCGGAATCTCGGGAACATTATCAAGCCTTTATAATATCTTAAATCTCAACATATTATCTTTGTGCCCGAGATTTAGTTTCACTAAATTCGGGAGATCCTGAATCAAGTTCAGGATGACGAATCCGTTGGATTCGATAACATGGTACCCCCTTATCTCTCCAAATTTCTCTATTTTTCTACTTCAGCTGTATCGAGACCGCGCTCCCCCTCTTGATCTTTGATCCAGCCCTTATACTCTGTTTATATACCTTACCTGTACCCGAAACCGAGACCCTCAAACCTCTGCTCTCCAACAAAAAGAGTGCATCGCGAAGCCCCATTCCAGAGACATTCGGCATCGTTCCATCCTCGATCTTACTCTCGCTAATGGAGATCTTCTTCGTCTCTTTGTCGTAATCCAGAACTCCCCAACCATCGCTGCTCGACCACTCTTCGCCCTTTGCGGATTTAGGTGTGAGCGTCGATGTAACTCGATTGATGGATGGTATATTTCCACTCTTTATCTGAGTCGGATAGCTATGTTTCGGGATCGTGTCGAGTCGCGTATGCCAATCATGCTCTATATTGTAGAGCCGCTGCATAATCTTCTGCATCACAGGCCCAGCGAGCCCCGCTCCATAGATCGTATTTCCGCGTCCGCGCTTGGTATGAATCATCGTCATTATAGTGTACTTCGGATTCTCGGATGGCATATACCCCACCATACTAGCTAGATAGTAACCATCACGGTGGCTAAGTCCATCCTGAGCATACTGCGCTGTACCAGTCTTTGCCGAGACATTAAACCCCTCGAATTTACCCAAATATCCATATCCCGTACCTGTAACACAGACCTCGCGAAGCAGGCTACGAAGAGTGTCGATCGTCGAACGCGAACAGACCTGATCGACAAGAACCTTTGTATCGAACTTCTCGACAACCTGACCATCGTTGCGGATCTCCTTAACAAGTTTCGGAGCGACCATCTTACCCCCATTTGCCACTGAGTTATAGAGCGTTAGAGTACGCATAGGGGTGATCTCGACACCATATCCATAACCTTGATTCACAAGTGTCATGTGTGGATACCACGCTTTGTCACCCTTCACTGGCAACAGAGGTTTGGGCTCTCCAAAGGCATCGAACCCAACGGTTTGATCTAACTGCAAGTGTCTCAGGAAGTTAGAGTATACCATCGGATCATCCTTGAAGGTGTTATAGACCGCACGTGTAAAGTAGACATTGAGCGACTGAGCAAATGCAGTTCTAAGATTCACCTCCTTGTATCCACCATGTGAATCTTGAACATACGCCCCTCCAACCTTCACTCGATGTCCATCCTCCGAGTTGTAGATCTGCGATGTTGGCATATGTCCCACCTCCAGAAGTGCCATCGTCGAGGCGAGTTTAAATGTCGATCCAGGCTCTGCGCGAGCTCCAATAGCTCGATTCTTCCACTCTTTATATGTTCCATCGCTCATCTGATCCAAATTTGCAATGGCGAGTATCTCTCCAGTCTTGACCTCCATCACGATCGCTGTGCCCCATATCGCATTCTGAACGGTCAATTGATCGCGCAGGGCTCGTGTCGCAATATCCTGAAGCTCAAGGTCTAAGGTGGTTATAACATCCATTCCATCCACAGCCTCGCGACTATCGCTTCCCGCCACACGTCCGTAAAATCCACGCGCAATACGTTGTCGTCGAACCTGCCCATTCTCTCCGCTCAACACATCGTTATAGATCTCCTCAATTCCATAATCCTTACCACGATCCGCCATAATCTTTCCGATTGTGCGGTTTGCAAGATCCCCTTGCGCATATATTCTCTCATCTCGATCGACCAGATTATAGGTCATTCCCATATTCCAATTGAGAATCGGATAGTCACGGAGCGTCTGCCACTCTGCATAGTCGATCTCGCGAGGAAAGAGCTTCACAGGTTTATGAACGCGCATCGTATCGTAGAGCGCGACACTCTTCATCTTCTCGCCATGGAGCATATCAATAAACGAGTCAAACCACCCCTCGGAGCGTTGCACGAGCGTATCTTTGAGGTATGTCAACTTATAGTGTTCGGCTCTCTTATCTCGAAATAGCTTCTGATATTGAGCGACGCTACGATCCTTGAAGTATGCCGACAACAGCTTCGCTAAAGAGTCCGATTGGCGATAGTATGTCTCCAGAGAGTCGAAACCTTCGCTTCCGAAATCCATCTCCACCTGATACCTCAGAATAGAGGTCGCAAAGGGCTCTCCATGCCGCGAGAGGATCGAACCGCGATGGGCACGAATACTATCATCCGAGAAGATACGACCGTAGATCTTCTCAGCGTTGCCCGAAATCTCCACCGAAACCAACTGTATAAAGAAGATACGCAACACCATAATGATACCCGCCACCATGAAAAAGAGGTAGAGGAATCGTACTCGTGTGAGAATATCGTGTTTTATTTTTGATCTTTTAGCCATTTTCTACCCTATCGTTTAGCGGTTAAACCACCCTTTACTCTCCACCACCACCGCTGGTTGCGTTGCATCTTGCAACTTGCTATTTTTGCGTTGGAGCTCTGTAGATATCGCGCTATGTGAACACTTCGTATAGCGTAGCTCCTGCAATCGTGCACTTCGCTCGCGCAGCAGCTGCACCATCCTAAGCTCTTGATTATAACGCATATCGAGGTGCAACGACCAGAACATAACAAAGATACTCACCAAGAAAAGCGATGCTATGATAGCCAATTTGCTGTAGTATTTCGCAACAAACTCCTTCTGGAGAATACCTCCCGAGAGCAGCAGCCAAAATATATTATTCGATTTATAATCTTGTTCGCGTCGCTCTCTCTCCTCCTCCTCTTCACGAGCTCTCTGCTCTGCCTCCTTTTGTTCCATCTCCTCAGCAGCCTCGCGCTCCATATCCTTGGCAGCCTCTCCACGCTCTATTCTCCTCACTTCGTAACGGATACGACGCGCCAATAGCTCATCTTGCTCCGCTGCTTCGATCTCTTCGGGGCTAGGTGACTCCTCAAAAGGGCTATCCCTTAGTATGTCGTTATCTTCTTGATCCATAAGTTATTATAGCTTTGTTGCTGCTCGCATCTTTGCGCTTCGTGAACGTGGATTTTGCTGCTGCTCCTCACTCGATGGTGCTACCGCTTTGCGTGTCACCACCTCCCAAGGAGTTGATGATTTACCATAAAAATCACGCTCCACCTCTCCGCTGAAGTTTCCACTTCTGAAGAAATTCTTCACCAATCGATCTTCGAGTGAGTGGTACGATATAACCACCAAACGTCCACCTGGTCGAAGCACCTTAAGACTCTGTTCTAGAGCCATTTTAAGAGCCTCCATCTCGCCATTCACCTCGATTCGTAGCCCCTGAAATACCTTTGTAAGGAACTTCGACTCCGCAGCTTTTGGTGTGCATGGAGCAATTGCCGCCACCAACTCGGCTGTTGTTGTGATTGGCGACACTTCGCGAGCTCGACAGATACAATTTGCCACCTTCCATGGAGTCTGCACCTCGCCCCACTCCCCCAAAACGCGAGTCAACTCCTCGTTTGAGTACCTGTTCACCACCTCTGCCGCCGTGATTTTACCGCGCTGATTCATCCTCATATCGAGAGGTGCATCGCCTCGAAAAGAGAATCCTCGCTCCTTAGCATCGAAGTGGTGAGACGAGACCCCAAGATCTGCCAATATTCCATCGACACTCTCTACGCCTCGAAGTCGCAACGCCCCTCTCAAGAAACGGAAATTACTCTCCACATAATTGAATCTTTCATCATCGGGGATATTTGCCTTTGTATCGAGATCTTGGTCAAAAGAGTATACCCTACCCTCCTTGCCTAAGTTGCTCAGTATAAGACGTGTATGTCCACCGCCACCAAATGTTAGATCGCAGTATACTCCGCCCTCTTCGGCGATATTTAGTAGCTCTACCGACTCTCTCCAGAGGACAGGTGTATGGTAGTCGCTTGTGTAAGATTCCATCATAAGAAATTTGCCGCTAAGTTAGTGAATAAAAATGAGAAAAGGAGACGATTTTTCTATAATTAATTTTTAGTGTCCGATAAAAATTAATAGTAGAGACTTTATTGGTATCATGTTATAGAATCCAACGGATTTATCAAAAAGAATCCGTTGAAAAATCCAGCAGTCCCACTTGAGATACGAAATTGAAAATTTCGTCATCCTGAACTTGTTTCAGGATCTCTGCATCATTAATAAGTATTTATTAATCAGTGTATTATACTTATAATATTGTCATGTGCAGAGATCCTGAAACAAGTTCAGGATGACGTTCCTTGCGGAACGTATCTCAAGTGGGACTGCTAACTAAATAAAAATCTAAACAGATTCTAATAGATCACCTAAAAACTATCTGGAGGGAATATCCCCTCCAGTAACGCCATACGAGTGCACCGCCCACTTACCGTGAGCACGCAACCACTGCTCAATAACATCGCGCACACAACCCTTGCCACCTTTATACTCACTCACATATCGAGCCGCCTCGATCACCTCCATAACAGCATCATTCGGAGCTATCGGCATGCCAACAAGGCGCATACACTCCAAATCTGGAATGTCATCACCCATATAGATAACATTCTGAGGATTAAGGTTATACTTCTCGAATATCTCGCGCATAGCCCCCATTTTATCCATACAATCAATGTAGAGATCCTTGATCCCCAACATCTCCATTCTGTAGCGTAGATTCTCGCCTCTTCCGCCCGAAATAACGCAGATCTTGTAACCCATTCTGATAGCATACGCAACCGCATATCCATCCTTTGCATTGTAAGTTCGCGTAAAATCACCATCACGTGTCGGTGTGATTCCGCCATCTGTAAAGACGCCATCAACGTCTAAGATCATAGCCTCACAGAGTGCTATATCCTCTTTGAAGTTTCCCATATATATTTGCTTATAGTTTTATAGACTTCTATTAGTTCTGGCGATTCTTTGAGTAGCTCGATATGTTTTTCGATTGTCTCACGATCACCTCGTACGGCAGGCCCCGACTGCATCTGCATAGGATGGACATTGGGGAGCATCGCCTTTGATAATGTTTCACGAATGAGAGGTTCGTAGAGTGCTAGAGGGAGGTCATGTTTCGCCAAAATATCGCTCGATGCAGCGTACATTGCATTGACAAAATTAGATGCAAAGACCGCCCCCATATGGAGGCTGCGTCGCCTCTCGGAAGATAGCTTTACAACATTGTTACTCAATACTTTAGCTACAGATCGAACCATTGTAAAGCACTCCTGATCGTCCGCTTCGATAAAGAGCGGAATCTCTCGAAAATCCAATCTGCGACCCTTCGTGAAGGTCTGCATCGGATAGATCACAGCGCGTCTTTGAGTTGTGGTTTGTGGCAGAATATCGAGCGATACGCTTCCAGCCGTATGAGCCACGATCGCGCCATTAGCGAATGGTAGGGTAGTCGCCAATTCCGCGATAGAGCTGTCACTTACCGCCAAGATATAGAGGTCAGCCTTCGCCAAATCAGCAGGATTTGTGCTCCTGTTTTTGCACCTCGACAACATAGCTACCCTATTGACTCTCTGTTCGTTACGCCCAAATATCTGGGTCAATATAACCTTATTGCTATTTGCGCTAGCAACTCCTATTGCCAACGCCTCAGCTACACTTCCGCTTCCAATAATTACGACTCTCATTGCGCCAAGATAATAATAATTAGTCGATTTTTCAACTTTGTTACAGCTATTTTTTGCTTTCCACCCTCAGAAATTTTGAGCTGTTTGGTGATCTGTGCCACTGAGTATGGAGACTCGCGTTTTAGAATCTCCGCCCTTGTTATAGCTCTGGTTGCTAGCTCTTTACGTGCCTTTTTTGGCTCATACTCTAGTATGCTATCTATTTGTTCGATGCGTGCAAGATGTCGCGTTGCGTCGAACTTCGCCATCGCTTCAGGAGTGGAGAATCCATATCCATTATCGCTCTCTATCAGGCATATCTCCCCCAAAATCTTACGTGCAAGTCTCGATTTTTGAAGCGAGACATCGGGGATTATCAAATGGCTAAATAGTTTATAGTCAAGCGATTGCAATAGGGTAGGGTAGTGCTCATCACCTTTATTAACCCAAACTTCGCCCTTGCCAACAGCCAGAGCCCCGATCATCTCCTTTTGTTCGCCACACCTATTTATATATATGTTGACCTCCTTGCACTCGTCACCCACCGAGACCACTTCAACCCTCGATCCAGCGTATATTCTAAACGCCTCATCAACATCGAAGATAGGGGAGCACTTAACAGCTAAATTATCGGCAACACGCTTTAAATCAGCATCTAACGCCAAAATATTTGGTGAGCAATCCTCCAACAGCACCTTTTTCTTCCCATCCGCTCCACGTCTATCAGGGTCGACATATATCCAATCAAACCTCTCTTCGCACTGCTCCAGAAACTCCTCTGCGGAGCTATTTATAACCTCGATGCTCTCTATCCCCAACCGCTTGAAGTTCTCTTTTGCCACCTCCGCCAAGATCTCATCTCGCTCCAGCGTCACAACCCTTTTGAATCGCTTTGAGAGAGCCATAGCATCGACTCCTAGACCGCATGTCAGCTCCAATACCGACTCTCCCGAGATTGGTTTTGAGCAGGCTGTAGCTTCGCTTGAGGATTGTTCGAATGCGCGTGATGGGATTATGCAGCGCGCCTCGAAGTAGTGGGGTAGTTTGGACTTTGCACGTTGGAGGTATTTCACCTGTGTTGCGACTAATGCGCTATGGCATAAAGATTTATCGAGCGCAACATCAGTGTGTATGCGCTCGATATTTAGATCTATCTGATCTCGTATCTCCTCTGTTTTCAGGAGCTCTAGATCTGATTTTGTTATCATCGTTATTATTATGATATATAATAAAAATTAGCTCCGCGGAGTGCTCTCCGCGGAGCTAACTATTTTCTACTCCCACTCAATCGTTGCTGGTGGTTTCGAAGAGATATCATAAACTACGCGATTAACCCCACGCACCTTATTTATAATCTCATTCGAGACATTAGCCAAAAACTCATATGGTAGATGCACCCAATCAGCAGTCATTCCATCAGTCGACTGCACAGCTCTCAAAGCTACACAACTCTCATACGTGCGCTCATCACCCATAACACCTACACTCTTGACTGGCAACAACATAACACCTGCCTGCCATACATCATCATAGAGTCCCGACTCCTTCAATGAGTCGATGAAGATCTTATCTACATCCTGCAAAATACGTACACGCTCCTTCGAGATCTCACCCAAAATACGGATCGCAAGACCTGGGCCTGGGAATGGATGACGACCAATCAAACTCTTCGAGATACCCATCGAGAGACCAACTCTACGCACCTCATCCTTGAACAACAGACGAAGAGGCTCTACAATCTTAAGATTCATCTCCTCTGGAAGTCCACCGACATTATGGTGTGATTTGATAGTTGCCGAAGGTCCATTTACCGAGCAAGACTCAATAACATCTGGATATATAGTTCCCTGTGCCAACCACTTCACATCCTCGATCTCGTGTGCCGCCTCATTAAAGACCTCGACAAAGTCGCGACCAATGATTTTACGCTTTGTCTCAGGGTCGCTAACACCCTCTAAATCACCGAGGAACTTATCCTCAGCATCGACTCCACGAACATTGAGCCCCATACCTTTGTACGACTCCAACACCTCGTCGAACTCACCCTTGCGAAGAACTCCAGGGTTGACAAATATACAGTATAGATTCGCACCGATCGCCTTATTAAGCAACACCGCAGCAACTGTAGAGTCTACACCGCCCGATAGTCCCAATACAACCTTATCGTTGCCCAACTTAGCCTTTAGATCCGCCACTGTAGACTCCACGAAACACTCCGAAGTCCAGTTTTGAGCACATCCGCAGATTCCAACAACGAAGTTCTTTAGCAGCTGCATACCATCTGTTGAGTGGTATACCTCTGGGTGGAACTGTATCGCCCATGTTGGCTCACCCTCGACTGCATACGCTGCAACTTTAACCTGCTCAGTGCTAGCGATGATCTTATAATTCGCTGGAATAGAGGTGATTGTATCTCCATGTGACATCCACACCTGAGTTGTCTCAGGCATATCTTTTAGGAGTGCGTTCTCCTTGTCTCCCATTGTCAACATTGCGCGACCATACTCACGACTCGGAGCTGGCTCAACCTCACCACCATAGAAGTGTGATAGATATTGCGCACCATAGCAGACTCCAAGTAGAGGCATCTTACCCTTGATTTGGCTCAAATCTGGGCGTGGAGCAACCTCATCGCGCACCGAATATGGGCTACCCGACAAAATCACACCCTTAAACACCGATACATCATCGGGCATATGGTTGAATGGGTGGATCTCGCAATATACATTCAACTCACGCACTCTACGTGCAATGAGCTGCGTATATTGTGATCCAAAATCTAATATTAATATTTTTTCCATAGTTTTCTTTTATTATTAGTGTTCGATAAAAAATGACAAGCCTTTGTAATACGCTGCAATATATTATATGTGTTTACAAAATCAGTAGCTTACTTTTGCACCATGTTTCGACTCTGAAAGAGTCGTCATCCTGAACTTGATTCAGGATCTCCCGAATTTCGCCAAAGGCGGAATCTCGGGAACACTATCAAACCATTACAATATTTTAATTCTCAACGTATTATCTTCGTGCCCGAGATTTAGTTTCACTAAATTCGGGAGATCCTGAATCAAGTTCAGGATGACGAATCCGTTGGATTCGATAACATGGTGCCAATAAAGTCACCACTCTCATCTTTTATCTATCGTACACAAATATTCTTTTATACCTTCCGCTCTCTCTGATTATTCCAAACCCGATTTAGACCTGGGTAAAAGTTGATTTGTGCGTCAGTTTTGGCACTTCGCGAGCATTTTTAACCGCAGTGGGCTATTGCCCATGAGGATTAAAAAGCGCAGAGAAGTGCCAAAAATGGCGTGCAAGGCAACTTTTACATCCGTTTGTTAAGAGCGCGAATAATTAGGAGCCTCCTGCGTAATCGAAACATCATGCGGATGCGACTCGTTCATTCCCGAAGCGGTGATACGAATAAATTTAGCCCTCTGAAGAGCCTCAATTGTCGCTGCGCCACAATATCCCATTCCCGACTTCAAACCACCAACCAACTGGTAAGCAGACTCCGCCAAAGTTCCTTTGTATGGTACACGAGCCACAATTCCCTCTGGCACGAACTTATTCGAGTTCGACTCTCCATCTTGGAAGTAACGATCCTTCGAGCCATTATTCATCGCCTCGATAGATCCCATTCCGCGATATGACTTAAATTTACGACCATTATATATAATAGTCTCGCCTGGTGACTCCTCGACTCCTGCAAACATAGATCCAACCATCACACAGTCGCCTCCAGCTGCCAAAGCCTTCACAATATCTCCCGAGTAACGCAAACCTCCATCGGCAATCACAGGAACCCCCATCCCCTTAATAGCATTCGCACACTCATAAATTGCAGTCAACTGAGGCACTCCAACACCAGCAACGATACGTGTTGTGCAGATCGAACCAGGCCCAATTCCAACCTTAATAGCGTCAGCTCCAGCCTCAACCAGATACTTCGCCGCCTCTGCTGTTGCGATATTTCCAGCCACAACCTCCAAATTAGGATATGCCTCCTTGATCTTTTTGAGAGTCTTTACGATATTCGAAGAGTGTCCGTGCGCTGAATCCAACACCACAGCATCGACACCTGCATGCACCAACGCCTCAACACGCTCCAAAGTGTCAGCCGTAACTCCGATTCCCGCAGCTACTCTTAGGCGACCCTTCGCATCCTTACAAGCATTTGGATTATCCTTAACCTTTGTGATATCCTTATATGTGATAAGTCCCAATAACTTCATATTGTCATCCACAACAGGCAACTTCTCGATCTTATTCTTCAATAGAATATCTGCTGCATGCTCCAAACCAGTGTGGTGAGTTGTGATGAGTCCCTCCTTGGTCATGATATCATCGATAAGACGGCTCATATCGCGTTGGAAACGTAGATCGCGGTTTGTCACAATTCCGATAAGTGTATTCTGCTCATCTACCACAGGGATACCACCGATCTTGTAGATTGCCATCATCTCGAGTGCGTCACCTACAGTCTTATCCTTTGTGATAGTCACAGGGTCATCGATCATTCCATTCTCAGCACGTTTCACCTTCTTGACATGTGCGGCTTGTTGCTCGATAGACATGTTCTTATGGATCACACCGATTCCACCTTCGCGTGCAAGAGCGATAGCAAGAGGGGCTTCAGTCACAGTATCCATAGCAGCGGATACTACTGGCAAGTTGAGTGTGATGTTTCGTGTAAAACGAGTTTTGACGCTCACGTCACGAGGGAGAACCTCGGAGTATCCTGGCACGAGCAATACATCATCAAATGTGAGTCCCTCTGTTTGGACTCTCTCATCAATAAACGACATAGTTATTGGGTTTTAAATTATAATCCTTTTAAATATAGTATTGCGTGCAAAGTTAACGAAAATATTGGAGTTCTGCAACTTTTGGAGGGTAAACGAGCACGATATTATTGGGAAATTATGGTGCTGTGTTGTCGAGTCCAGTGGATTTGACATTCTGAACTTGATTGATTTGTGTTTAGTGAAAATAATAGTAGAGATTTTGTTGGCACCATGTTATTGAATCCAACGGATTCGTCATCCTGAACTTGATTCAGGATCTCCCGAATTTAGTGTAACTAAATCTCGGGCACGAAGATACTTTTCGCTCTCTGTGGAGATTTTTTCTTGAAAATCTCCTTTTTTTTTCAGAGAGAGCGAATGGGGCTTACGCCAACTGCCCTCCGCGGGCGGCGGCGGAGTGCTCTCCGCGGAGCTAATTAAAAGCCCTGGGATTACCCAGGGCTCAAAACTATCTCAATGGCTTATACTCCGCACCGCGAAGATCCTTAACCCTCAACTGTGGCGTTATCTTGCCACGATAATGGTTCTCAACAATCGTATAGCAGACATCAATCGGTCGCCCCGATCTTACCCAACTGCACAACTCAGGCTGCCCAAAGGCGATCGCAGGGATCTTAGTATTCGGCTTCTGTCGCTGAATCAGATCCATACGTAGATGCTCGCAATCTATACCAACCAGCTTCGCATTGCCATTGTTACTAACACTATACGTCACAAAGACTGGCGCAGTATTCCCTGGTCCAAATGGCTGGAATCGATTCAAATTCTTCCTGAACTCATCGGTGATATCTGAAAACAGAATCTCCGTATCTATCTCAACCTGAGGCACCAAGATCTTAGGGTCGATATTCTCATCCACATACTTATTGAATCTCTCCGTAAACACCTCCACCATCTCGGGCTGCATCGTGAGTCCTGCGGCATACATATGCCCTCCAAAGTTCTCCAGAATATCTGAACACGACTCTACCGCCTGATAGAGATCAAACCCTGGGATCGAACGAGCAGAGCCCGTAACAAGCCCATTGCTACGCGTCAAGACAACAGTCGGACGGTAATAACACTCAATGAGTCTCGAAGCGACAATTCCAACAATCCCCTTCATCCACTTCGGATTGTAGATCACCGTAGACTTCCTCGCCTTAAGCTCTGGATTAGACTCCACATAATCAAACGCCTCCTGTGTCACACTTCGATCTATCGACTTGCGATCTGAGTTATAGGCATCAATCTGAGCCCCCGACTCTCTCGCTGCCGTCTCATTTCCCTCGACTAACAGATGCACCACAGCATATCCACCCGAAGGTGCTGCATTCTCATCAAAAGGATCCATCCTCATACGCCCTCCAGCGTTGATTCTAGGCCCAATCTTAAATACAATGTCGTCGATCGTAATCCTATCGTGTGTCAACTTGCAGATCTTAATGATCGAGTTGAGCCCCTTGCTAGGGGAGCAGTTGAGTCGATCAAGACCATGCAACGCTAGCGTTCGGTTCTCATCCACAAGTGGGACGATATCCGAGGCGATACTCACAGCCAACAGATCCAACAGATGCTCAATATCGCAAAATGGGATCTGATGTTTGATGGCATACGCCTGCACCAACTTAAAACCTACACCACACCCCGACAACTCATCAAAGGGGTAGTTGCAATCAACACGTTTTGGGTCGAGCACCGCCACCGCCGCAGGGATCTCATCCGCTGGTAGATGGTGGTCACAAATGATGAAGTCGACCCCTTTTTCGGTTGCATAGAGTATCTTTTCGACCGCCTTAATACCGCAATCAAGTGCGATGACGAGCGAAATACCCTTCTCGGCAGCGTGGTCAATACCCTTATACGATATTCCGTATCCGTCGACGTAACGATCTGGAATATAGAACGATAGGTTTTTATGACCAATCTGGCGCAAAAACTTATATACCAAAGCCACAGCGGTTGTGCCATCGACATCATAATCTCCATAGATCATGACCTTTTCGTCGTTAGCAAGCGCGCGTTCGATTCTCTCGACTGCAACATCCATATCCTTCATCAGGAATGGATCATGGAGTGTTGATAGCTTGGGGTTAAAGAAGTTTTTTGCCTTTTCGGGTGTCTCTATGCCTCTCTGTATGAGTAGTTTAGCCAATACGGGAGCGATACCAAGGGATCGACTCAAAGCCTCCACCTTCTCTCGCTCGACATCTGGACGAACCACCCATTGTTTCTCTATGGGCATAATTTTTTATTTTTATATTTTTTAACATTTTTTCCTCTGTTTTGAGCTGCTGAGCTATTTTTTTCTGTAAGACTCGGCAACTGTTGCGTCTAATGCTCAACGCTTAATTCTGCTGGCATCATGATTATAGTAACGGAAAAAAGGCTCACCTCGATATGAGGTTTGCAAACTTAGATATGGCAAGGGGGCAATTATCGCTGACAACCGAGCGTAGTAATCCCCCTAAATAGAACCACACAGCACACCCAGAGGGCTCTCCGAGATAGCTATTCAACACCGCGCTCCATCTCGATTTGAGTTGGAGGTTCGACGAGTGTGTATATACATTTTTCCAATTGATGCAAATATAGAAAAAAAATGTCAAAATATCGCATATATTAGGATTTATTTTTAAAAATTCCTTAATTGATTTTTAACATTTTCAGTGAGTCTCGTCGCGGGGCATGATGAATGTCGCTAAAAGCAGTAAAATAAGCGTCATAACGAGTGTCGAAGC
>JBCQUC010000068.1:0-9587 GCA_047174275.1 Rikenellaceae bacterium
ATCAAAATACTAGATATTTACATATTAGCAATCGTTGTTTAATTAGCGTACAAAAGATAAATAATAGGGATTTAACAATATTTGCAGATTTTATACAAAGCAGATCAACAGCCATAATTTATTTTCAAAAAAATTTTTAATATATTTTTTATTTTAGAAAAAAAGCCATACCTTTGCGGTGTGATATTAAAAGTTATAGCTCGAATGCATGTTAATCTTTGACTAACATAAGAATTTGTTACAATAGTTTATTAATTATATGAGTGAGACAAAAAACAGTTTAAACCATCTATTTGAGGTGAGTTGGGAGGTATGCAACAAAGTTGGAGGAATCCACACTGTAGTTGCGACCAAAGCGTTGACCGTGACGCGCAAAATGGGTGACAACTATATTGTTGTTGGGCCAGACCTCTCATTTGATGGTGGAAACAAAGAGTTTGAAGAGGATTTAGTTCTCTTAAAAGGTTGGCGCATGGCGTTATATAGCGAAGGGATTCGCATTCGAGTTGGACGTTGGAAAATCGCAGGTAGCCCGGTTGTGGTACTAGTTGATTTTACAACGTTTTTTGTTAAGAAGGATGAGGTACTTAAATACATGTGGGAGAACTACCGCGTAGACTCTCTCTCGGGTGGTTGGGACTATGTGGAGTCAATACTCTTCGGATATGCAGCTGGAGTTGTAATCGGTTCATATACCAAGATCTTCTGCAAACCAGTTGACAGAGTTGTAGCACACTTCCATGAGTGGATGACAGCTTCGGGAGGTCTATACCTTCATAACTATGCACCTCAAGTCGCTACAGTCTTTACAACTCACGCTACAGTGATGGGACGTTGCATCGCAGGAAATGGTCTTCCTCTATATAACAATATGGGAAACTACAATGCCGATGAACTTGCACACCGATTCAATGTTGTTGCAAAACACTCTATCGAGAAAGTTTCAGCATACAACTACGACGCATTTTTGACAGTGAGTGATCTAACGGCAAATGAGTGCAAACTGCTTCTAGGTCGCGAAGTCGACTACGTTACCCCAAATGGATTCGAGGATGATATTGTCTGGAAGGGTGAGGAGTTCACAAAGAGACGAGAGGCTGCTCGCGCAAAGATGATTAAAGTTGCAGAGACACTCTTCGACAAGAGATATCTCAAAGAGCCACTTATCATCGGAACAAGCGGACGCTACGAATACAAGAACAAAGGTATCGACCTATTCTTGGAGGCTTTGAAGTCCCTAGCGGCAGATCCAAATCTAGATCGCGAGATCTTGGTTTATTTGACTGTTCCAGCTGGAGATCGCGGAGCTCGCAAGGATCTTATCGCTAAGATGGAGGGCAAAAATCTTCCACTTGATGGATCAATCAATTCACATATCACCCACTATATAAACGATCCTCAGTGGGATCCAATCATGAACTCCCTAGCAGGGTCAAACCTTGAGAGCCCAGCTTCGAAGATCAAGGTTGTATTTGTCCCTGCATACCTAAATGCTAGCACTGGAATCTTCGAGTGTGAGTATTATGAGTTGTTGACAGGTATGGATGCAACGGTCTACGCCTCTTACTACGAGCCATGGGGATACACCCCTCTTGAGTCGGCGGCATTCGGAATCCCAACTATCACAACCACACTCGCTGGTTTTGGCGTGTGGGTCAACGAGAAGGAGGAGCATAGTGGAGTCCAAGTTATCGACCGAGATGACTATAACGATGGTGATGTCATCAACAATATCGCAGAGGCGATTCTTGAGTTCTCGAAGCTAAACGCTACGCAGATCGATCAGAGAAATAGCTCTGCATCACAAATCGCAGCCACAGCATTGTGGTCTAATTTATTTGAACAATACGAGCAAGCCTACTCGGTTGCTATTACCAATTCTATATTGAGAAATCAAAAGTCAGTTATGGAGAGTACTAATCCTGTTTCAGGTGCACATACGGTGGAGCGCCTACTTAAGCCAGTCGAGCATCCAACTTGGAGCCGCGTATTAATCGAGAAAAGCCTTCCAGAGCGTCTTCATGCGCTAGAGGAGCTATCTCACAACTTGTGGTGGTGTTGGACAGCTGAGGCTCGCGCATTATTTGAGTATATTAATCCAACATTGTGGGTAGAGGTTGATCGTAATCCAATCGTCCTTTTGGATCGCGTATCATTGGAGAGATTGTCGGAGCTAGAGCAAGATGCTAAGTTCCTAGCTGACATGGATGATGTCTACGCTAAGTTCAACGCCTATATGAATGAGGCACCAGATCCAAAGATGCCAACTATCTCTTATTTTTCGATGGAGTATGGCCTACACTCAACATTGAAGATCTACTCGGGAGGTTTGGGAATTTTGGCTGGAGACTACCTTAAGGAGGCTTCGGATCGCAACACCCCAATGGTCGCTGTAGGTCTTTTATATCGCTACGGTTACTTCACTCAGAAGCTATCATCACACGGAGAGCAGGAGGCTACATATGAGCCACAGAACTTCGCTAAGGTGCCAATCTCACCAGTACGTGATGCCGAAGGTAACTGGTTAACAGTTCAACTTGCATTGCCAGGACGTATGCTTTCGGCTCGTGTTTGGAAGTGCCCAGTAGGACGTGTTGATCTAATGTTGCTCGACACAGACTTCGAGGCAAATAGCAACGAGGATCGTACAATCACTCACCACTTGTATGGTGGAGATTGGGAGAACCGCCTAAAGCAAGAGTTGTTGTTGGGTGTCGGAGGTATTCGCGTCTTGAAGGCGTTGAACATCGACCAACAGGTATACCACTGCAACGAGGGTCACGCAGCATTTATCGGTGTTGAGCGTATGCGCCAGATGTTGAAAGAGACAGATATGAACTACTCAGAGGCTATCGAGGTTGTTCGCTCTACATCACTCTTCACAACACACACACCAGTTCCAGCGGGACACGATGCATTCCCAGAGTCTATGCTTCGTCAATATATGTCACACTACCCACAGGGTCTTGGAATTAGCTGGGAGCAGTTCTTGAATCTTGGTAAGGTAAATATGTCAGATCCAAACGAGCGTTTCTCGATGTCGGTTTTGGCTTGTAACCTATCTCAGGAGGTTAACGGTGTATCTTGGTTGCACGGTGAGGTTTCGAAGGATATCATGGGTCACATGTGGCCAGGTTACTTCAAGAATGAGCTTCATATCGGATATGTTACAAATGGTGTTCACTTCCCAACTTGGGTTGCATCGAATATGCGTAGATTGTACGAGAAGTACTTCCCTGCTAGCTTCGAGGGTCAAACTTACGATATTCCAGCATGGCAGGCAGCTAAACAACTTCCAGATGATGAGTTGTGGGAGGCACGTTTGCGCTTGAAGAACCGCTTGATCGACCATATCCGTTCACGTTATGACGACCCTACAAGCGTTCGTTTCGACTCACCAAGCCAGATCATCCGTATCAAGGAGGGTTTGAAGCCAGAGGTTTTGACAATCGGATTTGCTCGTCGTTTCGCAACATACAAGCGTGCAGCGTTGCTATTCACTAACCTTGAGCGTTTGGATGGTATTGTGAACAACCCTGAGCGTCCAGTTCAGTTCTTGTTTGCAGGTAAGGCTCACCCAAATGACAAACCAGGTCAGGATCTAATCAAGCGTATCGTTGAGGTATCTTTGATGCCACAGTTTATCGGTAAGATCATCTTCTTGCAGAACTACGATATGGAGTTGGCTCGCCACTTGGTTCAGGGAGTTGACGTATGGTTGAATACACCAACTCGCCCATTGGAGGCATCGGGAACATCGGGAGAGAAGTGTGTAATGAATGGAGTTCTTCAGTTCTCGGTTCTTGACGGATGGTATGTTGAGGGATACAAAGAGGATGCAGGATGGATGTTGCCTATGGAGCGTTCGTTCTCAGACCAGAGATTCCAGAATGAGTTGGATGCAGAGCGTATCTACACAACTATCGAGGAGGAGATCGCACCTCTATACTACAAAAACCGCGAGACAGGTGAGGATTTGCCAGTAGAGTGGTTGAAGTATGTTAAGAACTGTATCGCAGATGTAGCTTCGAACTTCACAATGAACCGTATGTTGATCGACTACGAGGATCGTTTCTACAATCAGTTGGCTGAGCGTGGAGTATGGATCAAGGGTGATGACTTCGCAGCAGCTCGCGATATTGCACAATGGAAGAGCAAGATCGTTAAATACTGGGATGATATTCGCATCGTAGAGGTTATGCGTGCACGCGTCGACAACGAGCCAATCATCGTTGGTAAGGATTACCACTATGAGGTTACGCTTAATGTAGCGGGTCTTGACTCTATAGATGTAGGTGTTGAGTTGGTAGTTGCAAACCAGATCGAGTATGGTCAGCAGACAAATATCATCGCTACACACGAGTTAAACGTTACAAATAGCGTTGGCACATTGGTAACATACAAGCTCGACTACACTCCAGCTAAGACTGGTAGCTACGATTTCGCACTCCGTATCTTCCCTAAAAATGCGAATTTAAAGCACAGAATGGATATGCCTCTAGTTAAATGGGCATAAAGTATATATAATATTTATACTTTATTCAGATATTATAATATATTTCATATTGTAATGAACATTTATCGAAAAATATTTTTTATTTTCGATAAATGTTCATAATTTAGGGGAAAGAAAAAAATAAAAAATATATGGGAGCTCTAACATTTGATAAATCTGAACTAGGAAACCTCGAATATTCGCTAACTCGTGAGATGTTGGCAACTGATCGACGCGGAGGATATATGAGTACAACGATAGTATGTTGTAACACTCGTAAATACCATGGATTGATCGTTGCGCCAATAGATGACAGCGAACGTGATTTCATCCTGCTATCATCATTGGATGAGACAATTATCCTCGATGGTCAACGATTTAATCTTGCTCTACACCGTTTCCGTGGTGTATACGAGCCTAGGGGTCATAAATATATTACAGACTTTGCCTATACTCCGACACCTACAATTACCTATCGTATTGGAGATGTAGTACTTCGCAAGGAGTTGTTGTGGATTCACAAACGCACACAACTAATGGTTCGTTACACTCTAGTTGAGGGTAGTGCAAATAGCATTGTTCTATGTTTGCGCCCATTCTTAGCGTATCGCGATCGTCACTCTTTGACAAAGGAGAATTTGGAGGCAGATGGATACTCTTATCCGATCCCTGGTGGTGTTAAGTGTCGCCTATATGAGGGATTCCCATGGTTGCATATGCAGATAAGCCGCGACGATTTTGAGTATGTTCCTGCTCCAGATTGGTATCATGACTTTGAGTATCTTCAAGAGATAGCTCGTGGATATGATGGCTACGAGGATCTACTCACACCAGGTTACTTCGAACTTACGTTGAAGCGTGGTGAGAGTGTTATCCTATCGGCATCGACCGATGAGATGATCTCGGCAGATAGTATCAAGGAGGATTACAAGGCATCTATTGAGCGTCGTACTCATAAAATCGACTTTATATCGTGTCTTCACCACTCTGCACGTCAGTTTGTTACTCGTAATAGCGAGGGTGACACAAACATTGTGGCTGGATACCCATGGTATGGTGTTGTTGGTCGCGAGAGTTTGATCTCTTTGCCTGGTTTGACTCTGGAGCAAGGATATAAAGAGGATTGTATCGCTGCTTTGGATACAATTGTTAAGAAGGTAAGTAGCGAGAATATACCAGAGACTTTCTGCTCATGCAAAGCAATCGATACTCCGCTGTGGTTCTTTAGAGTGGCACAGATGTTGGAGGAGGTCGTTGGCTCTAAATTTATTTGGGACAGATACTCTGACACTATGAAAGAGGTGTTGAACCACTATCTTCATGGAGATTGCCAAGCGGTATCGGTTCACGATAATGGTCTACTTTGGGGTTGGTCTGACGATACATCTATCACTTGGATGGATACAACAACCGACTCTGAGCACTCGGCTCGTCGCAATGGATATCAAGTTGAGGTTAACGCATTGTGGTACAACGCAGTATGCTATATGCTAGATCTTGCGAAAAAGCATAAAGATAAGGCATTCGTCAGTGAGTGGGAGTGGCTTCCAGAACGTGCTAAATCGACATTCCAATCACTATTCTGGTTGAATGAGGGGTATTTGGCTGATTTCGTTAATCACGACACAAAGAACTGTTCGATTCGTTCAAACATGATTGTAGCGTGTGCCTTGAACTACAAGATAGTGAGTGAAAAGCAGCAGATTGATATCATCAGAACAATCAAACAACATCTATTAACTCCAAAGGGATTACGTTCACTCTCTCCTCGCAACCCTCTCTATGGAGTCTATGGATCTGCAACAATGAATAACTCTGCACCAAAGAATGGTTCGGTTTGGGTATGGCCATTGGCGATGTATGTTCGTGCATGTTTTGATGTGTTGGGCGAGGCATTTGTTGCTGAGGCTCAGGAGATATTAAATAATTTCAAACCAGAGATCCAGACTTATGGCATTGGATCTATTGGAGAGTATTTCGAGGCTGACCCTCCGTTCAACCCTCGCGGAGCAATCTCGCAGGCTTGGAGTGTATCGGCAGTACTTGAGATCTCACATATGATTGGACAATATAGTAAAAAAGAGGAGAAAAATGCGCCTGCTCCGAAAAAGACAACTGTAAGAAAGCCAAGAGCTAAAAAAGTTGTTGAAGAGTAAAATATATTTTAGGTAGAAGTGGATATAGAGAGGTAGTAGAGAGTACGGTGGAGAAGAGACGCTGAAGAGAGACTCAAAAGATGAAGATTAAAAAATAAATAGAATACACAATGAGAGTATTAATGTTTGGCTGGGAGTTTCCACCCCATATCGCAGGAGGATTGGGCACAGCATGCTATGGAATGACTAGAGGATTGGCTCGAAACAATGTCGATGTTACATTTGTTGTTCCGAGGGCTTATGGCGATGAAGATCAACGCTTTATACGCGTTGTAAATGCTAGTGATGTCGACGCGCACTATGGTTCTACATTCAAAGGATCGGAGGATGTTCTTTCGAAATTAAGTTTTATCCACATCGACTCTAACATGGTACCATACGTATCACCAGAGGAGTATAGTCGCTACCACGAGGAGTTTGTCCGCACTGGTCGCAAAGAGTGGGAGACAAGCGATGCTTGGAGTCAACGCTTCACATTCTCTGGAAAGTATGGTGCGAATTTGATGGAGGAGGTTGCCAGATATGCTGTAGTTGCAGCTCAGGTAGCAAAAGAGATGGAGGGTCAATTTGATGTTATCCATGCACATGACTGGTTGACATACTATGCAGGTATTGCGGCAAAGAGAGTCTCAGGAAAACCATTAGTGGTTCACCTTCACGCTTCGGAGTATGATAGAAGTGGAGAGAATGTAAATACACACGTCTATGAGATCGAGCGCACAGGAATGTTAGCGGCAGATCGAGTGATCGCTGTTTCGAATTTAACTCGTAAGATCGCAATCACAAAGTATGGCATCGATGCACGAAAGGTCGTTACGGTTCACAATGCAGTACGATTTGCTGATAATGATAATGCAGTTGCTCCAACTCGTGGAGTGAAAGATAAGATCGTAACATTCTTGGGACGTATCACATATCAGAAAGGACCTGACTATTTTGTGGAGGCTGCGGCTAAAGTTTTGGAGAGAGTTCCAAATGTACGCTTCGTAATGGCTGGATCGGGAGATATGATGAACCATGTAATTCGACGAGTTGCAAAGTTAGGTATCGCTGATCGATTCCACTTCACAGGATTCTTAAAAGGGTCGGAGGTTCACAAGATGTTCCAACTATCGGATGTATATATCATGCCATCTGTCTCAGAGCCATTTGGAATCTCGCCTCTTGAGGCTATGCGTTCGAATGTCCCAGTTATCATCTCAAAGCAGAGTGGTGTGGCTGAGGTCTTGGATTATGCAGTAAAGGTAGACTATTGGAATGTGGATGCTATGGCAGACTCTATCTATGGTTTGATAACATATCCTGCATTAGCTAAGATGTTCTCTACAAAGGGTCTAAAGGAGGTTACAGGATTGAAGTGGAACTATGCAGCTGCGAAGATCTGCGATGTATACCAAGAGGCAATTAACGAAGTTGAGTCTAAATAATAATACCAATATATGAAAACTATTTGCTTATATTTTCAAGTGCACCAGCCATGGCGTTTGAAGACCTACCGCTTTTTTAACATAGGAATAGATCACAACTATCTAGATGATCTGTTGAATCGCTCGATCATGCAGAAGGTTGCTAACGACTGTTACCTACCTATGAACTCGCTTCTTTTGAGTCTAATCAACTCTTCGAATGGTGCGTTCAAATGCAGCTTCTCTATCACAGGAATCGCTATAGAGCAGTTTAAAGCCTACGCTCCAGAGGTGTTGGAGTCATTCAAAGCTCTTGCAGCGACAGGATGTGTTGAGTTTATGGCTGAGACCTACTCACACTCATTGTCAGCCTTGAAGGACGATAACGAGTTCAAGGGCGAGGTACAACGCCACGCAGAGATGATTAAGACTGAGTTTGGAGTTACACCAACTGCATTCCGTAATACGGAGTTGATCTACAACGACCGCATTGGAGAGTTGGTTGCTGATATGGGATACAAGACAATGTTGGCTGAGGGAGCTCGCCACGTGATGGGGTGGAAATCACCTAATTATGTATATGCTAATGCTCTAAACCAGAAGCTAAGACTATTGATGCGCAACTTCAAGTTTGCTGATGATATCGCATTTAGATTCTCGAACGAGGGTTGGGATCAATACCCATTGACAGCTGATAAGTATGTTAGCTGGTTGGCTGACTCTGCTGAGGGAGAGGGTGATCTTATCAATCTATTTATGGATTATGAGACATTTGGTGAGCACCAGAAGGCAAGCACAGGAATCTTTGACTTCATGAAGGCTCTTCCAGCTCAGATTTTGAGTGCTGGTATGGAGTTCGCAACTGTTAGTGAGGCTGCTTCGAAACATCAACCTGCATCTGTTTTGTACTGTCCACACACAATGTCTTGGGCAGATGAGGAGCGCGATGTAACAGCTTGGTTGGGTAATGACCTTCAGAATGAGGCGTTTGAGAAGATATATGCATTGCGTGACAAAATTACAGAGCTTGGCAATAGCGACTTTGATTATGTATGGCGTTTTATGCAGACATCGGATCACTTCTACTATATGGCAACTAAGTGGTTGTCGGATGGAGATGTTCACTCATACTTTAACCCTTATGACTCTGCTTACGAGGCATTTATCAACTACATGAATGTATTGTCAGACTTCGAGATTGAGGTTGATAAGGCGTTGGAGGTTAAGCGCAGCAATATTGTAAATGCAGAGGTTGTTGAGTCTGCACCTGCTCCAAGAAAAAGGGCAGCGGTAAAGAGAACAACGACCGCAGCTGCCGAGAAGAAACCAGTTGCAAAGAAGGTTGCAACTCCAAGGGCAAAAGCTACGACAACAGCAGCAGCAAAGAAGACAACGACAAAAGCTCCAGCAAAACGCACAGTAAAAAAGGCTGAGTAGAGGGAGTTATTAATATTATAATAGAGTTGGGAGATCTTGTATTGAGGTCTCCCAACTCTATTTTTTTCGATATGTTAGAATCTGATGAAAAAT
>JBCQUC010000014.1:0-44011 GCA_047174275.1 Rikenellaceae bacterium
TAAGCGCAGAAGTTACGGCAAATTTAAGTCTTTGTCTGTTCATGGTTATCTTGGTTAAGTTAGTTTCAGTCTTTTGTTTTAAACAATCGAATATACCACTACAAATATAAACAAAAAAAATAATAATTATCAAATGTGCTCATAAAACTTCAAGTTATAATTATTATTAGTATATTATAGTAGATAAAAGGCTATAGACTCCACGAAAAAAAGCGAAGAGTATACTCTAATACCCTTCGCTTCTCGACTATATTTTATTTTAAACCTTAATTCTGATCTGAGTATTCGGCAAGTTCATGTCCACCATTATCTGTAGCGACAAATCCACCATAGCTCTCATCATGCTGGCTAAGGTCGAGACCAACCGCCTCACTCTTCTCCGATACGCGCATTGGAATCATCTTGTTTGTCACCCAGTATAGTCCATATGTAACAACAAATGTGTATGCACATACCAATACAACAGCCAAGATGTGGATAAAGAACATCTTGATATCACCATCCAAAAGCCCATCTACAAAGACTCCAGTCATGATAGTTCCGAAGATACCTCCAACACCGTGAGTTGGGAATACATCGAGTGCATCATCTACGCGAGTTTGGTTCTTCCAGTGTACAGCCGTATTACATACGATTGTGGTCAAGAATGCGATAAAGATACTCTCTCCAACCGTTACATATCCAGCCGAAGGGGTGATAGCAACCATTCCCACAACAGCACCGATCGCAGCACCCATAGCAGATGGTTTGCGACCACGCAAGCAGTCGAAGAAGATCCACACCAGCATAGCTGTTGCAGAGGCTGTATTGGTGTTGAGGAACGCTTTGATAGCAATGCTGTCGGCAGCCAACGAAGATCCTGCGTTGAATCCGAACCAACCCAACCACAAAAGCGATGCGCCGAGGATTACAAGTACAATATTAGCAGGTGCATGTGGTTTGTGAGCATCCTTTCGTCGACCCAAGAATATAGCTCCAGCGAGTGCTGCAACTCCCGATGAAGCGTGCACTACGATTCCTCCTGCAAAGTCGATAACTCCCATCTGGCGAAGGAATCCATCAGGATGCCATGTCCAATGGGCAAGTGGACAATATACAAAGATGCAGAATAGCATCATAAAGACTAGATATCCAGAGAATCTAACGCGCTCAGCAAAAGATCCTGTAATTAGCGATGGGGTGATGATCGCAAACTTCATCTGGAATAGGGCGTAGAGTGCAAGTGGAATTGTTGGAGCGAGTGTCATATCGACCTTAGCACCTACATTATGAAACATAAAGAATGTGCGAGGATCACCAACAAAACTTCCAATCGAGTCTCCAAATGCGAGCGAAAAGCCAAAAACGACCCAGATCACACTAATGACACCCATCGCAATAATACTTTGAAGGACAGTCGAAATTACATTCTTCTGTCCAACCATACCACCATAAAAGAACGATAGTCCTGGTGTCATCATAAGTACAAAAATAGTAGCAGTAATCATCCACGCTACATCTGCCATCTGTACACCTTCGCTCATTGTCCAAAGGTCGCTTGCTTCGGGGGTGAATACCCCTAGAAGGCTAATAATGACCATTATGGTCATCAAGATAATCCATCTTTTCTTCATGCTATTATAGAATTTATGTTAAAATATGTAAAAAATAATTGACCAAAAGTAGTGTATTTTTTTTATTTTTAAAATTTTTTATACTAAAAAGGTCTATTTTGACGTTAATAATTATTTTTTGGTGGATAATTTATGTAATTTTGCGAGATGAATATAGCGATAATAGGGGGAGGAGCTGCGGGATATTTTGCAGCAATAAATATAAAGGAGTTGTGCCGAGAGGCATCGGTGACAATATTCGAGTCTGCTGATCGTAGCCTCGCAAAGGTTGCGGTATCGGGAGGTGGTCGATGCAATCTAACTAACACCTTTGCGGAGGTGAAGAGTCTGGATAAAGCATACCCTAGAGGGGCAAATCTAATCAAACGAGCCTTCAAACTCTTTGATTATAACGACACTAAAGAGTGGTTCGAGGGGCATGGTATTGAACTTGTTACCCAATCTGATAGCTGCTTATTCCCCAAATCTCAGAGTTCGCAAGAGATAATTGATAAGTTTGTAGAGCTGGCTAGCCTCTATAATATAGATGTCAAACACTCTTATAGAGTGGAGTCGATAGATAGATGTGACAATGGTTATGAGATATCGTTTTGTGATGCAAAACTTTCGAATAGAAGATTTGATGCAGTTGTCGTTACAACTGGTGGCTCTCCAACGGCTGATGGGCTCTCAATGTTGAGTTCTTTAAATTTAGCAATAACTCAACCCGTTCCATCGCTATTTACATTTAATATTCCAAATAATCCAATTACTCAGTTGATGGGGGCGGTGGTTGATCCTGTCGGGATTACTCTTCGAGGTACAAAACTATCAGCGTCGGGAGCTCTTCTTGTTACACATTGGGGGATGAGTGGGCCAGCTGTCCTGAAGTTATCATCGTATGGTGCGCGACACCTTAACGACTCAAGCTATTGTGCAACTATTGCGGTGAATTGGACGGGCGATAGAACGCCAGAGAGAGTTGCTATGGCTCTTCAAAAACTAATCTCGGAGAATAGAGCAAAGTTGGTGACAAGCGCAAAGTTGTTTGATCTGCCATTTAGGATCTGGATGATGGCATTGGTTAAGGCTGGAATATCTCACGAACGTCGTTTCGCGGAGATCGGAAGCAAGGGGATCAATCGCCTTGTGAATATATTAACAAATGATGAGTATCAAATCGAGGGGCAGAGTCGTTTTAGAGAGGAGTTTGTGACCTGTGGTGGAGTAGCACTGACCAACATTAATCTAGCAACACTCGAATGCAAAGAGCACCTCAACCTATATTTTGCAGGTGAGGTGCTCGATGTTGATGCCATAACTGGTGGCTTCAATCTACAAGCTGCATGGAGCACAGCCTATGTGGTTGCAAAGAGTATCACTCGGAGATCGTTGCAAGGCGGCGAAATTTTAAAGATAACATAGAGTACTCTTCAGTCACATACTCTAGTATGCTCCTTTCAGAGCCCTCTACGCTATCTTCAAAATTTCATCCACCTATCAACGATCTCGAAAACAGAGCAAAATTTGCGTTTTGCAATAGTCTTACTCGACATACAGAACCAACCCTTTGAGGTACTCGCCCTCTGGGTGGTAGATGTTGATTGGATGATCGGCAGGTTGCGTCAATTGATGCAGGATACGCACCTTGCGACCTGCAATTGCAGCAGCAGAGAATACCGTTGTTCTGAAGAGCTCTTTTGATACAGCTTGAGAGCAGGAGAATGTGAATAGGATTCCGCCGCTCTTGATCTGAGAGAGGGCTCTAGCATTCAACCTCTTGTATCCCTGCATTGCGTTGCCCAAAACTTTATGGTGTTTGGCGAATGCTGGAGGGTCGAGAATGATTAGATCATATTTGTCGCCAATATCTTTTAGGTACTCCATAGCATCAATTGCTACCGAGCTATGGTTGACACCCTCCCCAAAATTCAGAACCATATTTTCATCTGCCAAACGCACAGCTCTCTCCGAAGAGTCTACCGAGCAGACCTCCACAGCTCCACCAGCCATAGCGTATACCGAGAAACCACCCGTATAACAGAATGTATTGAGCACTGTGCGTCCTTTAGAGTAGTGTTGAACTAGCCCTCGATTATATCGTTGATCTATAAAGAATCCAGTCTTTTGTCCATGCTCCCAATTCACCCCAAATTTATGACCATTCTCAAGGACAATATTGTTGCCATTTGTTGACTCTGATTCGCCAAACAGATATCCATCTACAGCCCCTGTGTTTGCATTGTAGGGTAGTGTTTGAGCACTCTTGTCATATATTGATGTTAGGCGATCTTTGTAGGTTTCGCGTAGAGCTGTGGCAATCTTCACCCTCGAAAGATACATACCGACAGAGTGGCATTGAATAACAGCGTGAGAGCCATATATATCAATGACAAGACCTGGCAGAGAGTCTCCCTCTCCGTGGATCAAGCGATAACAGGTTGTCTCGCTGTTGTCGGTGAGTTGTAGTGTTCGACGAACATCATAAGCGGCAGCAATTCGACGATTCCACCACGCTTGGTCGATCTCTTCGCGTTCGAAGGTAAGCACTCGAACTGCAATTGATCCAACTTGGTAGTGTCCCGAGGCTATAAAATCTCCACTTTTGGTATTGAGGTCGACAACCTCACCCTCTGTTAACTCTTCGTCTACCTCTGCTCGCTCGATTGCTCCCGAGAATATCCATGGATGGCGACGTAGAAGAGACTCCTCTTTACCTCGCTTTAAATATATTTGTGCTCTGCTCATTATTTTACTCATTGTTATTTTTGACTATTTTCGTAGCGCGAGTTTTAGTTGGTTTATCTCTCTTGATCCAAGCCTCTTTTCTCTGTGCCTTTTTAGCCTCTCTTCTTGCTGCTGATTCGGCTGCCTGTATTGCTCGTTGCTTTCGGATCGCCTCTATCTGTTTGGTTGACAACTTTGGTGTCGATTGTAGCTTGTTGTAGATCTCGATACAAGCCCAAGCGTCGGTTGCAGCATATTGTTGTTGTTGTTTGGTTAGCGTTGCCGCCTCCCAATTGCTGAGTCGTTGCGCCTTCGAAATCCGATAACCAAGCGTAATTGCTGCCATCTTACGCAGACTCTTCTCCGTTACGCCCCACTCCCAGATATCACTCTGAAGATCGATAAAACCTCGATCCTTGAAGAATCGGAGTTGATTCAGAGATCTGACATCTCCTGCAACATCTGCCCCCAACTTTACTATCTTGTCGCTCTCCAAGATCTGCATGATCGGTTTTGCGAATGGGACCTTGTTGAGCCTAAATAGGTAGCAGGTATTTGGGGTTGAGAGCTGTAGAAGAGATACTTTGTAGCTTGTTCCAGCCTTGAATGATGGGCGAGTCTCGGTGTCGAACCCCAATATAGCGTGTGATGCAAGGTCGCGACACGCCTCCTCGATCTGCTCCTCGTTATCAACGATAATAATACTGCCCTCAAATGTGAGGGCTGGCATCTGTGCTGTCGCTTCGTTGCTTATGGTTGACTCTAATGGTGTGCTCTCTGGCATATACTTTTATATAAATTGACCCCAAAGGTACAAATTTATTTGTAAAGATCTCTTAGAATCTATTTATATTTTTCTTGTGCAATATTTAATGGTATTAGTGTCCGATAAAAGTTTGCAATTTGTATTGGCACCTCGTTTCGACTCTGAAAGAGTCGTCATCCTGAACTTGTTTCAGGATCCCTAACTATCAGTGTTTCAGATTCTTTGTAGAGATCCTGAAACAAGTTCAGGATGACGAAATTTTCAATTTCGTATCTCAAGTGGGACTGCTAATAAAAGTAAGCCCCCCATTTTGCGAAACCTTTATAAGTCGCTGTAATTGTGATGATTACAAAGATTAAAAATATTTTATCGGGCACTAATAATTTAATGGGTAGCTCTTCATGCTCTATTTTTGTAAAAAAAAGATGATATTCCATTGTTATCTCACAAAAAGTAACTATATTTGCGCTCCGCTGCTCATGTAGTGGAGAATTATTAAATTATAACAATAGTACAAATGAAAATTTGCGAAATCACAGGAAAAGTGGTTATGGTGGGTAACAACGTATCTCACTCACACCACAAGACCAAGCGCACGTTTAGTCCTAACCTTAAGACAAAGCGTTTTTGGTCAGAGGAGGAGGGTCGCTGGATCACCTTGAAGGTGTCTGCTGCCGGAATGAAAACAATCAACAAGAAGGGTTTGGCTGTAGCTCTACGCGAGGCAGTTGCACCAAAGAAGGTTTACTAAAAAGAGCATCGTAGAAAATGGCTAAGAAAGGAAACAGAGTTCAGGTAATCCTAGAGTGCACTGAGCAGAGAGAGAGTGGCGTTGCGGGAATGTCTCGTTACATCACAACAAAGAACAAGAAGAACACCCCAGATCGTATGGAGCGTAAGAAGTACAACCCATATTTGAAGAAGGTAACAGTTCACCGTGAAATTAAATAATCCATAGTAGAAAATGGCAAAGAAAGTAGTTGCGACCCTCAAAACGGGTACAGGCAAGCAGCACACAAAGTGCATCAAGATGGTTAAGTCAGAGAAAACAGGCTCTTATATCTTCAAAGAGGCGATAGTTTTGAATGACGAGATCAAGGATTTCTTCGAGGGTAAGAAGTAAGAAGAGGCTTGGCATTAAGTCGTACGGCGGGGGTGCGAAGTGGATGAATAGGGTAGTTGATATTGAGGTGGTAATCTAAAAACAATAACATCGATCAAAGTCCAGATTCGGGAGACATCTAAGACCAATAAGACTTAATACAAAAAGGCATCCAATAGCTGGGTGCCTTTTTGTGTGCTTATGCCTAAAATAGAGAGAGTTGCGCTGTTGGATAGAGGTTCTCTATTTTGAGATTTGCTCTGCGCGCTTTTCTTATTGTGTAGGCTGTTCCTCCCTTTTTTGTGGTGTTGAAATATGCGATAATGGTATCGGCATTGTCGATCAGAAAATCGTTGCGGTTGAAAAACACACTGCTATTGTAGCTTTTGGAGAGTATAACCACCTCATCCGCCAACTCAACCACTCTGTTATATCTCGTTTGGTCTGACTCACAAAAGAATCGAGATTGCCCATAGAAGGGAATAATACACTTTAACCCCACATTATACCCCAAACGACGAACCTCTAAAACAGCCTCTGCCGCCGCAAGGTCAAACCCCACAGCCATACCACTCAAAAAGGTGATATCATCGTTCTGGGAGGCTATCTCCGCAATACGTTGATATAACGCCTCATTGGTGCGTTCTGCATCATACTCTCTATGTCCTGTGAATGCAATAGTCATGGTATAAAGGTATAAATTTGGCGCGATCTTTGCAAATTTTAGCTTTGAATTTTAAACACTTTAAAGCTATGAAAAATAACTGTACAATTCTATGCTCCGCAATTGGTGGAGCGATCCTAGGCTCTGCTGTAACCCTCTTTTTAGCTCCAAAATCGGGAAAACATATGCGCGAAATGGCACATAGTAAGATCATTGAGCAACTAAATGCTATTCGTGAAAACCTCAAAATGGCGGGATGTAAATGCACCGAGGATGGTAAGTGCGACTGCGATATGCCAGCGGAGGGTGAGGAGCAGATGTCGATGTAATAATGGATCATGAATAACAATAGAGGTCAACACATCTTCGGAGTTGCAGCGATATTTATCTCAACAACACTTATCGCTGTGACAATGTTACTCTTTGCTCTGCTGCTCTATCTTGCTGAGTTGATAGGGTCTCTAATTGGGGCGTTATTGATCCTTGGTTTGGTTGCAGCTGTGGTTGCAATTATTCTCTATTTAGGCTCTCTGCGCCCTCAGATTTCGGCTATTCGAGATGAGATATCAACGATATATGAGATGGCATATGTGGCTCGTTGTGGCTACGATTGGATCAGGCGAAATGTAGAGCTATTTCTGAAGGGGCTCTGAATTTATCAATCAAAAAGGGCTACTCCAAATCAATTTAAATGATCTGGAATAGCCCTCTTTTTTTGCGAATAGGTGATTAAACTATTTCGCGAAGTAACGATTGTAAAGACCTTGGAAACCAGCTCCATGACGAGCCTCATCCTTTGCCATCTCGTGAACTGTGTCGTGAACTGCATCAAGGTTCTGCTCCTTAGCCAAACGAGCCAAACGGAACTTATCCTCGCATGCACTAGCCTCTGCATTCATTCTCTTGAATAGGTTAGTCTTTGTGTCCCAAACTACCTCACCCAACAACTCTGCGAACTTCGAAGCGTGCTCTGCCTCCTCAAAAGCGAAACGCTTGAAAGCCTCTGCGATCTCTGGATAACCCTCGCGATCTGCCTGACGGCTCATTGCTAGATACTGTCCAACCTCAGAGCACTCACCTGCAAAGTGGTTCATAAGACCCTCCTTAAGGACTGCATCAGCATCCTTGCCATCACCTAACTTATGCTCAGTTACGAACTCTAGAGCACCGCTCTGCTCAACTGTCTCAACGAACTTCTCTGAAGGAACCTTACAAAGAGGACATCTCTCTGGAGCACTTGCTCCCTCGTGGATATAACCACATACTGTACAACGCCATTTCTGTGCCATGATATTAATCTTTTTTTGTGTGTTTGTAAATCTGTACCACAAATATACGTATAAAATCACAAGTTACAGCATAATTCTTATCACCATTTTTTATATTTAGATAGTTTCTACCTATAGAAACTGATTTTCAGTGTGTTATATTCTAGCATGATAATTGCAAATACAAAATATTAAATTCTAATTATAAAACTATATGGAGATTAAGAAGAGCCCAACGGGCTTTAAACTTAGTATTATGACCTTAGCGGTGATGAATGTTACTGCGGTGGTATCACTTCGAGGATTGGCATCGGAGGCTGTATATGGATTATCCTCAGCCTTTTTTTACCTCTTTGCAGCGGTAGTCTTTTTAGTACCAACGGCACTTGTAGCGGCTGAGCTAGCAGCGATGTTTTCGGATAAGCAGGGTGGAGTCTTTCGATGGGTCGGTGAGGCTTTTGGGACTCGCACAGGTTTTTTGGCTATTTGGCTGCAATGGATCGAGTCGACGATCTGGTATCCCACTGTATTGACTTTCGGAGCTGTATCGCTTGCATTTATCGGTATAAATCAGAAGGCTGACATGGCACTAGCGTCGAATAAGTTCTTTACGCTGATTGTTGTGCTTGCAATCTATTGGATCGCCACATTTATTGCTCTAAAAGGGCTTGGATGGGTCGGAAAGATTAGTAAGTGGGGTGGAATAGTGGGAACTATTATCCCTGCGGCACTTCTTATTATAATGGGTGGAGTCTATTTGGCTACAGGAGGAGACAACCACCTTGATCTGTCGGCTAGTTTCTTTCCAGATCTTACAAAGTTAGATAATATCGTGCTTGCTAGTAGCATTTTCCTATTCTATGCAGGAATGGAGATGATGGGAATCCATGTTATGGAGGTTGATAACCCTGGTAAAAACTACCCAAAGGCTATTATTATCGGATCGCTTATGACGGTTGCGATATTTATCCTTGGAACATTTGCGTTGGGTGTTATTATTCCAGCAAATCAGATCAACTTAACACAGTCGCTGCTTATCGGATTCGATAACTACCTCTCGTATCTGCATATGTCGTGGGCATCACCAGTGATCGCCGTGGCGTTGATGTTTGGTGTTTTGGCTGGAGTATTGACTTGGGTGGCAGGCCCATCGAAGGGTATCTTCGCGGTGGGACGCGCTGGATATTTGCCTCCATTTTTTCAGAAGGCTAACAAGTCAGGAGTGCAGCGAAATATCCTCTTTGTGCAGGGCGGATTGGTAACTCTTTTAAGTCTTTTGTTTGTTGTAATGCCCTCAGTGCAATCTTTTTATCAGATCTTATCTCAACTAACAGTTCTTCTATATCTGATAATGTATATGTTGATGTTTGCAGCGGTGATTACCCTTAGATATAAGATGGCTGACACCCCTCGTCCATTCCGACTTGGTAAGGGGAATGGTCTGATCTGGATATTGGGTGGTGTTGGATTCCTTGGCTCTCTGCTTGCTTTTGTCCTTAGCTTTATCCCCCCGAGTCAGATCTCGACAGGTAGCAATACAGTATGGTTTGGAGTCTTGATTGCAGGGTGTGTGATTGTTGTCGGCGCACCATTTATAATCTACTCTATGCGTAAACCATCGTGGAAAAATATGGAGGATGGTGAGACTTTTGCCCCATTCCACTTCGAAGTAGATAACTCTAAAAAATAGATATTATGTCACAAGAACGTAAATTAACACATGGACTAGTGCGTGAAGCTCTGCTCTCTGCACACGTAAAATTCTCGGTCGATATGGAGGGTAAGAATGCCGATTATATACCATACCTTCAAAATGTCGACTCCTCTCTCTTTGGTCTGGCGGTTACGATGATGGATGGAGAGGTGATTAGTGTTGGAGATAGCAACTATACATTTGGCATCGAGTCAATCTCGAAGGTGGCGACAGCACTGCTTGCGATGAACCAACATAGTGCAAATGAGGTGCTCGAAAAGATCGGTGCAGATGCAACTGGATTGCCATTTAATTCGATTATGGCGATGCTTATCGAGAACGAACACCCGTCGACTCCACTCGTAAATGCGGGTGCAATTGCAGCGTGTTCAATGATTGAACCAGCAGGTAGCTTAGATGCAAAGTGGGCTGCTATTATTGGTTTTCTTAAGTCGCTAACATCCTCAGAACTATCGGTTATAGATGAGTTATATCAATCAGAGGTTGATACAAACTTCAACAACAAATCTATCGCTTGGCTCTTGAAAAACTACGATCGTATCTATGATGATCCCGATCTGTCGTTGGATCTCTATACGCGTCAATGCTCGATCGGAATCACCACTCAGCAGCTCTCAATCATGGCGGCAACTATTGCCCACTCTGGAGTCAATCCACTCTCCGAAGAGATGGTCTATAAACCTAGTCTATCGTCCCATATTGTCTCTATGATGGCGACAGCTGGTATGTATGAGCGGACGGGGGATTGGATGTTCAATACAGGTGTCCCTGCAAAGAGTGGAGTTGGCGGTGCTATTATGGGAGTTGTCCCTGGGGTGATGGGAATTGCCGCCTTTTCGCCAGGGTTAGATGCAACGGGAAATAGCGTGCGCGCACAAAAGGCATTATCCTACGTTGTAAATCGCTTAAATCTCAATGTCTATTCACCATATAGATGTACGATTCATCAACATGAGTTTGTCTATGTATAGATGAAAAAATAGGGTGGCTACACTTTTTTTGTGTTAGTCACCCTATTTTTTATTTGTATATCTGATTCAAAATGTAAGCCAAGCGGATGCCTGCGTATAAAAACTGCTGCTCGACAATTGGAGAGTATTTTGCAACGTAGTCGTAGTAGACGCGAGTCTCAGCTGGTGTATCTTTGTAGATCTCCTTTGCAATTGCAAAAGTCTCCTCTGCCCAATCGGAGTAACTTCCCGATACTATCTCTTTTATCTCCTGTTTCGATACTCTGTCAATCTGATCTTGCCACTCCGAGAAGCTCCAGTTGCGAGCCCCCTCAACAATATGATAGTCCCAGAGTGTGTGAAGGTTTGTCGACTCTGTGAAGTAGACCACAGGGATTGTATTTCCACCATAATCCTCCTTGCGACCCATATGCATCGGTTGGTGCATATCTCCAACAATATGGATCAACATCTTTAGAGCAACCTTCTCCTCTTCACCCTTTAATCTGCCATTTTTGAGCTTCTTGACAAGATCTTCGACCGCTGATAGTGCATCTCCACCCTTTACTCGCTCGGTCTTCTTTACACTCTTGTCTATATTGAAGTAGTGCCACTGCGCTGTATATTTGTACTCATCTGTGTGGCTCGCTGTATCCATCCACGAAGAGTAGTAGACCATAGATTTGCCATCTAAAACATCTGTTACCTTGTCGAGTGCCTTGTCTGTTAAGTGGTTTTCCGCAATATAACAGATCACATCGTGTCCCTTTTTGCTCCATGCTAGAGTCGATTGTGGCGTAAATAACGCCAAAGATAGGATCGTAGTAATTAAAAACTTCATAATTTAAATCTATTGATTCATTGTTGTTAGGAACTCTTGATTATCATTTGTCAGACTCATCTGCTTCTGTAAGAACTCCATAGCCTCTACAGTTGTCATATCCGAAAGATATTTGCGTAGTACCCATGTGCGACCCAAAACATCCTTATTAAGGAGTAGATCCTCGCGACGCGTACCCGATGCAATGACATCCATAGCAGGGTATACTCTCTTATTTGCGAGCTTACGATCCAACTGTAGCTCCATGTTTCCTGTACCCTTAAACTCCTCGAAGATCACCTCATCCATCTTAGATCCAGTGTCGATCAGAGCCGTTGCAATAATGGTCAAAGAGCCCTTCTCCTCGGTGTTACGAGCCGCTCCAAAGAAACGCTTTGGTTTGTGGAGAGCATTTGCATCTACTCCTCCCGAGAGCACCTTACCCGATGCTGGCTGTACCGAGTTGTAGGCGCGTGCTAGACGTGTAATAGAGTCTAGGAAGATCACCACATCGTGACCACACTCCACCATTCTCTTTGCTTTGTCGAGCACCATCTCCGCAACCTTTACATGGCGCGATGCTTGCTCATCGAATGTCGATGCAACAACTTCTGCCTTAACTTTGCGTGCCATCTCAGTAACCTCCTCTGGTCGTTCGTCGATAAGCAGTACGATCATATATACCTCTGGGTGGTTGTCTGCAATTGCATTTGCAATCGACTGTAGCAACATTGTTTTACCTGTCTTTGGTTGCGCCACGATCAATGCTCGCTGCCCCTTTCCGATAGGGGAGAATAGATCTATCACTCTATTTGATAGATTGTTATGGATACCACCAGTCAAACGGAACTTCTCGCTTGGGAAGAGTGGGGTCATAAATTCGAACTGAACTCTATCTCTGATATAGTTTGGTTGCAATCCATTGATCTCATTGATGCGAATAAGTGGGAAGTACTTCTCTCCCTCGCGTGGAGGACGGATCACACCTCTCACTGTATCGCCTGCCTTAAGGGCAAAGTTTTTGATCTGCGTAGGTGATACGTATATATCGTCAGGAGAGTTTAGATAGTTGTAATCCGACGAACGCAAAAAGCCATAACCATCTGCCATAACTTCCAATACACCCTCGCCCTCGATCTCAGCTGTGAAATCATCTTTGGTTATTTGTGGCGTTTGATTTTGGTTCTGGTTTTGTTGTTTGTTGCCCCCGTTGCCCCCGTTGCCATTTTGGTGATTATGCCCATTTTGGTTCTCATATCTACGACCATTTTGATTTCGGTCTCGTTGGCGATAAGAGTCTTGTGTGCTATCTGTTGTAGCCTCAACCTCTGGTGTGGATTCAGCAGCCGATTCATTTGTAAATAGATCTATTGTGCTATCAACCTCCTCCTCTGTCGACTCTGTTGATGTAGGAGCAACGCGTGGACGACGACCGCGTCTTTTTGGCTCATTTTGCATCGTAGACTCCGCCTCCTCTTCTGTTGTCTCGTGCCTCTTTGGTTTTCGCCCTGGTTTGCCTTTTGTTTTGGGTGCTGACGCTGTAGACTCTCCACCCTCTGCTATACTCTCTTTGCTCATGCCCTCTGCATTGCCTGCCTCAATAATCTTCGCTGCCAAATCGTGCTTGCGTAGATTCACATTTCTAATACCCACCGCTTTACCGATACTCTTTAGCTCGGCAAGACTCTTGGCTAACAACGCCTCTATATTCTGCATTATACTATATTAAATGATTTTTTAATCGAGAAAATCCGATTATGTAAATTGAAATCCGAATAGATCTATTCGGACATGACACAAAGATAGTGCAAAAAATAATAATCGCAAAGAAATATCACACTTATTCTATAGAATTAATGTTTGATAAAACATTTCGACAGTCCCATTTGAGATACGTTCCGATAGGAACATCATCCTGAACTTGTTTTAGGATCTCTTAAAATGACAATATTCTAAGTGTAATGTTTTGATTGTTAAATATTTATCGACAATGCTGAGATCCTGAAACAAGTTCAGGATGACGAAATTTTCAATTTCGTATCTCACGTGAGAATGTTAAGAAAAATTCAAACAGAATCTATAATTACTCTATAGAATTAACGCGCCCAGTATCTATAGTCCATGGTTCAAGAGCCCAATCTTCGCGGAATTTTGTGCTTGGATCGCTTGTTGAAACTCCCGAATAGTAGTTGATATCTTGCGCACCAGAGTTCGATAATCCCGTATAGTATTGTTTGGTGTGTAGGCGACATGACTCAGGAAAGGCTAAATCGAACTGCTCATTAAATGCCGTAAGAGCAGAGTCATTAGCGCAGGCAAGATTTACAAATTGCCCCAAATCATAGAATACATTATCTGTAAGATTCTCATAAGTTTGAATTGTGCTAGTGTCAACACTCTCAAACGACATATCTGCTATAATATCAACCAATGGCTCTAACTCGTCCGTTACACACATCGCTACACATCCATAATTATAGCTAGCGACCGAGGTGTAATAGTAGTTGTAAGCCTCACAGACACCAACTAAATCAAATTTATAGCCATTGTCGGTAAATAGATATGGCAAGACATATTCATACGGAAATCCAGCTGCCATAATCTCAGATGGTGATGCAACAATATAATCACAACAATCTCTCAAACGATAGAGTAGCTCTATATTCGACATCAAACACTCATCAAAGAGTATAAATCCAAACTTAGTGTTGCTATCCTCAATACTTTGTTGCAAAACCTCAATATCCATAAACCCATCAGTCGAAGAGCCCATAAAACGTGTTGGAAGAGCACCATCCTCTTTGTCCCAAATTGATATTGAGGAGTCGATAGAACGCAGATTTGGATGATCTTGTAGAACCCAACCTGTACCATGTCCGCTAACCACCAAATTCAGAGACATATCCTCATCGTTATAATTGACATAGTTCTTTACATCCTCAATCACCTGAGTCACAGCGGTTGCTGTTAGGGTGTTTAATTCGTATGTTTTGATGACATTGGTTGCACAAGCACTGTTAACTTGTGTTAACTCATAGAGAGTTGCAGAGCTATAAGATGATGGTAGAAGATAGAGCAATCGACCACCACGCCCCAATGCACCTGCCGCTACAGCAGTTTCGGCATCAGATATATTTGTGTTAAAATAACTTTTAAGAGATGTTCCAGTAAAGTAAACAAGTGTTGTCTGCTCTAATTGCCCCTCTTCAAGGATAAACTCTGTATCTTTGTCACAAGCAACAAATGTCAATATTAATGATAAATATAAGAGAAATTGTCTCATCCTATTTGTACTCTCTAGGTTTTAAGTTATTAAATTGCCATGTCCTATCACGCTTATATGTGACACTATCTGGCTTGTTCCAATATATCCTGCTAAAATCGAAATATAACCCCTTGATCTTCTGCCCCTCGGCTGTCCTCACAGGAGAGACCAGAGGGATATACTCCACCGAACGCGACACTATCAACGCCTTCGTTGGGTTCAAATTCTCGGTAGTCATCAAGTCAAACGCATGGTCAAACATCAAGATATGGTGCGGATCACTCTCCTTTGCTCCACCTCCCGATGCTTTGATCGTCGAGAGTATGCTCTCCACCCTCAAATAAGCCATACGCTCACTCTCCTCGTCACCCAATACCCCATATGCAAATGCCAATAGATTCCAAATCTTGGGGCTAAATGGATCGCTCTTCAAGGCATCTTTGCCAGCGGCAATCACACTCTTTAGAACCTCTGGATTTGGATCTTCGAGGTCGATTCCTGCTGCTAGCATCAAGAATTTATCCATATATGGATTGGTATTGAGGGGTTTATAGCTATCTTGGTGAGCATAGCCATAGTATAGATGGTGGTAGTTATCTGCTGTTAAAGTAGAGTCACCAACCTCAAAGCGAAGCCATAGATTAGGATAGTAGTTCTCCGACTGAGGTGATACGATCTGTGTGAGAATTTCATCATCGACAGGGGCTGCTGCTCGTATAAATGGCATAGAGACAATCGAAACAACAGCGATATTTGCTGCACACCTCAGTATAGACTTCATATTTTATCTTTTAATGAGATTCCTGCAAAATGCAGGTTTTTCTCTGTTTTAGAGATCGTTGATAGGTGGATGAAATTTTGAAGATGGCGTAGAGTGTTCTGAAAGGAGCATACTTTAGGTATGTGACTGAAGAGTACTCTATGTTATCTTTAAAATTTCGCCGCCTTGCAACGGTCTTTTAATGTAAATTAAACTTTGTTATCAGAGTCTTAAATCGCTCCTCCAACTCTACCGTTCCCGAGACCAAAGGTAGACGCATCTTATTCTCAATGAGTCCCATTGTCGACAATGCACACTTCACACCTGTTGGATTTCCCTCTGCAAATAGAGCCTCAACAGCCTCTGCCATCTCTGAATACAACTCTTCAGCCTCTGCGTACCTCTCCTCTTTTGCGAGGTTTATTGAGCGCATAAACTTGGTTGGGAAGCAGTTCGCTGCAACTGAGATCACTCCATCGCCACCACGACGCATAATATCAACTGCTATGCCATCGTCGCCTGCAAGTACCAAAAATCCCTCTGGTCTGTTGTCAATAACGCTCTGGATCTGCTCAATATTGCCCGATGCCTCCTTTACTCCGATTACATTGTCGAAATCACGCGCTATACGAAGTGTAGTCTCGACTGTCATATTTACACCTGTGCGACCTGCAATGTTATACAAGATGATTGGTAGGGGAGAGTGCTCCGAAACAACCTTGAAGTGTTGGTATAACCCCTCTTGAGATGGCTTATTATAATAAGGTGTAACGCTCAAGATTGCATCTACACCGCGCAGGTCAAACTCGCGTAGTTGATCTAAAACCTCTGATGTTGAGTTTCCACCAACGCCCATAACAACTGGTACACGTCCTGCAACATGATTCGTGATATACATTGCAATTACAGCACGCTCCTGTAAATATAGTGTTGGAGTCTCGGCTGTTGTTCCGAGTGCTACGATATAATCCACTCCGCCCTCGATTACATAATCAATCATTCGAGCTAGTGCCGTATAATCTACGCGTCCTTCACTTGTAAATGGAGTCACCATTGCAACTCCTACTCCGCTTAAGTTCTTCATCTTACTTAATTATATATGTATTTATTCTCTTTTTTATGCTCTTAAAATAATACTCCCTGTATCGGAGTTATCACTTCACTCTCTCTGTTATCAGCCTCTAACATCTTCAAAAAATCCGCCTCTGAGATGATCTGCACACCCAACTTCTGAGCCTTTTGTAGCTTTGCGGGTCCCATTTTATCACCCGCTACTAGATAGTCGACATTTGCCGATACCGCTGCTAAGTTACGCCCTCCATGTAGTTCGATCATGCTCTTCAGTTCATCGCGGCTGTGGGTTGTGAATTTGCCAGATATTACAAAACTCTTACCCTCTAAACTCTGCGATAGTAGCTCCTTTTGCTCCACCTCGAACTGCACTCCAGCTCTTTTTAGTCGATTCAATATCTCTCGGTTCTCTTCGTCTGCGAAGTACTCCTCTATCGAGAGTGCGATCTTATCACCAACCTCCTCTGTTTGAAGTAGCTCTTCACAAGAGGCGTTCATAACACTCTCCAACGATCCGAAATGGCGTGCTATATGTTTTGCAGTTGTCTCTCCGACAAATCTAACTCCAACTCCAAATAAAACCCTCTCGAATGATACCTCTTTTGATTTGGAGATACTATTTATAATGTTCTCAGCCGATTTTTGCCCCAATCGTGGTAATCCGACTAGCTGCTCAGCTCTCAAATCGTAGAGATCAGCAATGCTGTTTACCAACCCTTGATCGAAGAGTAGCTCTATAGTCTCGTCTCCCAATCCATCAATATCCATCGCCTTGCGACGTATGAAGTGGATTATTCGCCCAACAATCTGTGGTCTACAGTGGCTAGAGTTTGGGCAGTAGTGTTTCGCCTCACCCTCATACTTCACCAACTTTGTTCCACACTCTGGACACTCTGTAATATATTCGAATGGTCTGCTATCCACCCCTCGCTGCGAGAGCTCGACTCCTGTAATCTTTGGGATTATCTCGCCACCCTTCTCGACATATACCATATCTTCGAGGCGAATATCGAGTGCTGCGATCTGCTCCGCGTTGTGTAGCGAAGCCCTTTTTACCGTTGTGCCAGCCAAAAGAACAGGATCTAAGTTCGCAACTGGGGTGATTGCTCCTGTGCGCCCAACCTGAAAATCGACACTCAATATCTTTGTCAGAGCCTCCTCCGCCTTAAATTTATACGCCACAGCCCACTTTGGAGCCTTTGCCGTAAAACCCAATGCGCGTTGATCCTCATATCTGTTCACCTTAATCACCACTCCATCCATTGCAAATGGTAGGTCGAAACGCTTTTTGTCCCAATATGCAATAAACTCCTCGATCTGCTCCACACTCCTACACAACACTCTCGAATCCGAGATCTTGAAGCCCCACTCCGCAGCCCTTTGTAGCGACTCCCAATGTGATTCGTATGGTAAATCGCGACCAACAACCTGATACAACATACAGTCAAGCCCTCGCTTTGCGACTACAGCCGAAGATTGTTGCTTTAGAGTTCCAGCCGCTGCATTTCGTGCATTGGCAAATGGAGGCTCTCCCGTCGCCTCTCGCTCTTCGTTTAGCCTATCAAAACTACTAAACGGCAGAAGTATCTCACCTCGAATCTCGAACATATCGGGGTAATCTTCGCCCATTAGCTGTAGCGGAATTGAGCGGATGGTTCTTACATTGCGTGTTACATCATCTCCGCGAGTACCATCACCACGCGTCACAGCTCTTACCAACGCTCCGTTTTCGTAGGTTAGCGATATGGCTGTTCCGTCAAACTTTAATTCACAGACAAACTCCGCTTGATCTACCTCCTCGTTTACCTTGCGAACAAAGTCGTGGACTTCGTCAGATGAGTAGGTGTTTCCGAGCGACAACATAGCAAATCGGTGCTCTACACTCTCAAATTCACTCGAAAGATCACTTCCGACCCTCTGTGATGGTGAGTTCGGATCTGAATACTCCGGGTACTTCTGCTCTAAATCCGAGAGTTCGCGCATCAACTCATCGAAGAGCTGATCCGAAATTTCGGGTTTAGCCAAAACGTAGTATTTATAATTGTACTCATTGAGCTTTGTTCGAAGCTCCTCGATCCTATCTCGCATCATTAAATATTGTATTTACGTGTGTAAAGGTAGATATTTTCACGTAAATTGAGAAATATTCACACTTTTTTTTAAAACATTTTATCCGTAATTTTTTTTTTCTTATACTTGCAGAAAATTTAGAATAATAAACAAAAGAATTATAGCTAACGTTAAGACAATGGCACTACACAAACCCGGAAAGAGACGAATAGTAACAAGTATTAATAACCTATCGCAAGAGTTGCAGGATAGAGTCAAAGAGCACTATCCATTGGGCTATACAGACGCAATGATGCGTATAGATAAGCCTAACGGAGATTTCTTCTACGCTGTACCTTACTCTACAGATGAGGTTGAATATCTTGTTAAGATCGATGTGAAGATTGACGACAAACGTCCAGATGATGACGATAAAGGTCTATACGATGATGACCTTAAAGAGGATGATAGCATGGGAGGGGTCGACGATCACCACGGTGATGACGATGACGATGATATGTAATACTTTTCGGAAGTTGACATTTTAGAGATAAATTATAGGGTTGTTGAGTTTTTCAGCAACTCTATAATTTGTTAATGGGGGTTATATTTGGCGAGGAAAAATTGAGCAGATTACAAAAGAATAGAGTTAATAGATTGAAATGTAATATTTTTTTTGTACATTTGAGGGCAAAATATGTTTTTTTGCGTCGCGAGATTGACTCACGATGTGGGGTATTGCGAGTAATAGAAAATTATACAAAAAAATAGACAATGAAAAAAGTAGATGTTATTCTTGGATTACAGTGGGGAGATGAGGGCAAAGGAAAGGTTGTCGATGTACTCACACCGAATTATAAGGTAGTGGCGAGATTTCAGGGTGGTCCAAATGCAGGACATACACTTGAATTTGATGGAAAGAAGTATATTTTGCGCTCTATCCCTTCGGGAATTTTTCAAGGTGACAAGGTCAATATAATTGGAGGTGGAGTAGTGCTCGACCCAGTGTTATTCCGCGAAGAGGCTGAGGCACTTGCAGAGAGCGGACACGATCTAACCCAAAGATTATATATCTCGAAGAAAGCCCACCTAATCTTGCCAACACACCGTACTCTGGATGCAGCTTATGAGGCAGCGAAGGGTGCTGGTAAAATCGGGACTACAGGTAAGGGAATCGGGCCTACATATACAGACAAAGTCTCTCGTAACGGAGTGCGAGTTGGAGATATCTTTTTGAACTTCGAGGAGATATACGCAAAGGCTAAGGGTCGTCACACTCAGATTCTAGAGTCGTTAAACTACACATACGATAATACGGAGCTAGAGGCACAGTGGTTCGATGCTATTGAGTACCTTAAGAAGTTTACGATCATTGACTCAGAGCAGTGTGTTAATGATATGATTAATTCGGATCAATCGATCTTGGCAGAGGGTGCTCAGGGTACACTTCTTGATGTTGATTTTGGATCATATCCATTCGTAACATCATCTAATACAGTGTGTGCTGGTGCTTGTACAGGTCTTGGTGTCGCTCCAAATCGTATTGGCGAGGTGTTCGGAATCTTCAAAGCATATTGCACTCGTGTTGGTAGCGGACCATTCCCGACAGAGCTATTCGATGAGGCGGGTCGTCAAATGCGTGATATTGGACGTGAGTATGGTGCTGTGACTGGACGTGAGCGTCGTTGCGGGTGGTTGGATATGGTCGCTTTGAAGTATGCGATTATGATCGATGGTGCGACACAACTTATCATGATGAAGTCTGATGTTATGAATGACTTCGATACAATTAAGATCGCGGTTGCATATGAGATAGATGGAGAGGAGACCACTGTATTCCCATACACCGTAGAGGGTGAGATCAAACCTATCTATAAGGAGTTTAAGGGTTGGAAGTGCGATATCTGCAATGTGAAAAACTACGAGGATTTCCCTATTGAATTTAAGGAGTATGTAGATTTCATTGAGGCAGAGACAGGAGTGCCTATCAAGATTATCTCGGTTGGCCCAGATCGTTCAGAGACTATCATCCGATAAATTAGGTCTTCAGAAGAGATATACAATAAAAAACTTAGGTGCAGATCATTTTTCGATCTACACCTAAGTTTTTTTAGCTTGATAAGCGTAAGCCTACTTCTCGTTGATTGCACTCAATTTATCAAAAAGCACATTAAAAGCGTCACCCATCTCCACTCTAAGAGCAGCAAAGTGCTTCTTTACTAGCGATTTGTTGTGTGGCTCTGGAGCGTTATTTGACTTTGTGTATAGAGCATTGCGTAGCTCAACTGCCTCTTGCATAAGCGCGAATATCTCATCGCCCTTTGATGGTTGGAAGCAGATTGCCATGTCACAATCGAATACTAGCTCTTCAAGGCGATAGTCGATCTCTTTCTTTAGGATTCTTAGATTTGCCATAATTTTCTTTAATTCATGTAATTATAGCACAAATGTAGTGATCTTTTTCGAGATTAAAAAATTGAGGGGCTTGAAAAAGTTGTCTTTTATAAATTTGTTTGTATCTTTGGGGCAAGTATTGAATGTTTTTTGAGCCATAGACTGGAGATGTTGATCTACAAAAAAATAATCGAACCGATACTCTTTTGGATGAATATCGAACGAGCACAACGCACTGTTGTGTGGACGCTTCGTATCTTAGGGCGACTCCCTTTTGGCAACGCGATGCTACGCAAAACATATAGAGTAGACCACCCATCATTGGAGCGCGATGTATTTGGTATTCATTTCAAAAATCCGATTGGTGTGGCGGCAGGCTTCGATGTCAATGGCGAGATCACCAATCAATTAGATGCTATAGGTTTTGGTTTTGTTGAGGTGGGTGCAATTACCCCCGAACCTCAAGATGGAAACCCGAAACCAAGAGTCTACAGACTATCAAAGGATAGTGCTATTGTTAATCGAATGGGATACCCTAACAGAGGTTGGTCATTTGCAAATAACTACCTAAAAAAACGTAATCCAGATATTATAGTAGGGTGCAACATAACAAATAATAGAACGACCGAACCAAGTAAAATGTCTCGTGACTACTTGACAAGTTTTCGAAACCTCTATCAATATGTTAACTATTTTACCGTAAATATCGACTTCAACTCCCTTATATGCTCCGACGAGATCACACCTGCGATAGCGATAACAAATCTCTTAAATCCACTCTTCGACTTTAGGCGTGGGCAGAATGATTATCGACCAATCATGGTTAAGATAAACGCGGATATAAGCGATGAGATGATTGATTCGATAACAGATGTGCTAATAAACACCCCATTAGATGGAATCGTAGCGGTCAATGGAACTCTAAGTCGCCAAAACCTCAAAACATCGGATGGTAATATATCGAAGATCGGTGCTGGTCGATTATCGGGCAAACCGATTAAGGAGCGTGCATTGGAGGTTATACGCAGGATATATGAAAATTCGGGTGGTGGATACCCTATCATTGGTGTTGGAGGTGTAGAGAGTGCCGATGATGTACGTGCAATGTTAGATGCAGGGGCAAGCCTTGTTCAGATATATTCGGGGTTGGTCTATCATGGCCCATCAATTGCGGGAGAGATCTGTCGTGACTTAATTATCGAAAATAACAGACCCGACTCAGCCGCTCCACTCTCAGAAATTTAAACAGACAAAAAAAGATGAAAGCTACAATTATAACTATTGGTGATGAGATCTTAATAGGTCAAATCGTCGATACTAACTCTGCATTTATCGCTCAACGATTGAGCTCTATAGGCTTTGTTGTCGAGAGCAAGATCTCAATCGGAGATAGTGCCGAGCAGATCATCTCGACTCTATCAACAGCTGCTGCAACGACAGATCTTGTTATTGTAACTGGCGGATTAGGGCCAACCAAAGATGATATTACAAAGACAACCCTCGCTAAGATGTTTGACTGCGAGATGCGAAACGACGAAGAGGTTGCAAAACATGTAGAGAGACTCTTGGCAGATAGAGGTGTCGCCTATAACGAATTTAATCAAGCCCAATCTATGGTTCCAGAGTGTTGCGAGGTGTTGTTTAATGCACATGGCACAGCTCCAGGAATGTGGTTTAACTGCTCAAATGGCTCTGTCATCATCTCGCTGCCTGGTGTCCCATTTGAGATGAAGGCACTTGTTGATGATGTTATTATAGATAGGCTCAAAGATCGCTTCTCATTAAAGGAGAGTCTGCACCGAACACTCATCACATCTGGGCTCGCAGAGTCTATATTGGCGGAGAGAATTGAGAGTTGGGAGTTGTCACTTCCTGAGTATCTAAAGTTAGCATACCTCCCTAGGCCTGGACGCGTTCGACTTCGCCTCTCGGCATATGAGGTGGATAGTGTCGATCAAATCAAAAGCGAAATTGACCTATTATTTGCAAAGCTAGAGCAGATTATACCAGATTATATCCTCGGCTTCGAGAACGCCTCTGTGGAGGAGATTATACACAATATATTAATAGAGCAAGGGTTAACCTTATCTGTTGCAGAGAGTTGCACGGGAGGAGCTATAGCTAGCAAGTTTACCGCTATGGCTGGAGCTTCGACATACTTCTTAGGTGGCGTTGTTTCGTATAGCAACGAGGCGAAGGTCGACATTTTAGGTGTTACCGAAGAGAGTCTAAAACAGTATGGAGCTGTTAGTGAAGCTGTAGCGATCGAGATGGCGGAGGGAATCAGAGATATAACGGGCTCAGATTATGCGATATCGACCACTGGTATTGCAGGCCCAACTGGTGGCAGCATTGAAAAACCTGTTGGAACAGTATGGTTTGGTATAGCAACTCCAAGAGCTAGCTTTGCCGTAAAAAAGATATGTGGTACAGAGCGTAGTCAAGTTATCTACCGCGCAGTTGCCGAGGCATTGGCAATGATACGAAAAGAGCTATGTTAGAGATCAAAAAGTAGAGAGGTCAAAAATGGTTTGTAAATCATCCATTTTTGACCTCTTTGCTTTTTTAGAAGTATTAGTGTCCGATAAAACTTTTCTAGCAGTCCCACTTGAGATACGTTCCGTTAGGAACGTCATCCTGAACTTGTTTCAGGATCTCTGCATCATTGATTAATCTATTGTATATTAACATATTGTAGAGATCGTATTGTCATTTGCAGAGATCCTGAAACAAGTTCAGGATGACGAAATTTTCAATTTCGTATCTCAAGTGGGACTGTCAGCAAAAGTAAGCCCCTGATTTTACAAACGCATATAATCTGCTGTATTACAGCATATTATAAAGATTTATATGATTTTTATCGGACACCAATATTTTAGAAGTATTGCTCAATTAGTTCCAATATATCTGGATTAGCAGCGTCATCGTCACCGACCTCTGTTTTGACCTCTAGAAGTTTTTTCTTCATCATCTCCAATGCCTCAGCGTATGCTGGGTCGTTTGCAAGATTTGTGCTCTCCATCGGATCATTTTTCATGTCATAAAGCTCAAATGATACAGGTGTAGGCTCAATGATTGGTTGCGACTCAATATCTGTTAACCACCACATAGATGATTGACCGTAGCGAGATGGATCGTAGTGGCGACCATAGAAGAAGATTAACTTGTAGTCATCTGTACGGATTCCAAGGTGAGCTGGCACATTATGGTGAATAAGGTGCATCCAGTAGCGATAGTAGATCGCATCGCGCCAATTGTGTGGCTTCTGACCCTCAAATACAGAGCTAAAATCGCGTCCCTGCATATACTCTGGAGTCTTCTCAGCACCCGCTAGAGCGAGGATTGTTGGTGCGAAATCGACATTCTGAATCAATAGGTCGTTGTGAGATCCACCGCCAACTGACGAACCTGGTATACGCATGATAAATGGCATGCGAAGACACTCCTCATACATCCAACGCTTATCCTGAAGATCATGCTCTCCAAGCATCATACCTTGATCGCCAGTGTAAATGATGACTGTGTTGTCCCACAAACCAGCCTCTTTGAGGTAGGCAAATAGGCGAGCTAAGTTGTCATCAACTCCCTTCACGCAACGCAAATAACGCTTCAAATACTCGTTGTAAGCGGCAATTGTATTCTTCTCGTCATCTCCCAAGTCGATATTATACATATCAACATAGTTGCGATATGTATTACGGCTCGATATAGATGTTGCAAGGAAATAATCTAATGAGTTGTTTTTTCCGCGTGTTCCCTCAGATCCAAACCCTTCACGATTGAGCATAGTCTCTGGAAGTGGGATATCTACATCTGCCAAATAATCGGCATAGCGAGGTGCAAACTCAAAGTCATCGTGTGGAGCTTTGAAGTGGTGCATCACAAAGAATGGCTTGTTTGGATCTCTCTTCTCTTTGAACCAATCCAGAGTGATATCTGTCACAATGTCCGAGCAATACCCCATATGTTTAGTGACATTGTATGGGAATGGTTTCGATTTATTGTCGCTCGAAGCGAGCTCTGGATCGAAATATTTACCCTGCTCTCCCATCTGAGTAAAGACATTATAGTAGTCAAAAGATGCAGGTTCGCAACCCAAATGCCACTTTCCAACCATCGCTGTCTGATACCCTAAATCCTTCATCTCGTTTGCAAGATACTGCTCCGATGGAAGTAGCTTCTCATCTAGCGTCAAGATACGATTGATGTGAGAGTACTGTCCTGTCATAATCGACGCACGGCTAGGTGTCGAGATCGAGTTGTTGCAGAATACATTGTCAAATATGATACCCTCTTGTGCCATTGCATCAATTGTTGGTGTCATATTCAACGATGAGAGACGACTGTTATATGCGCCAATTGCATATGATGTGTGGTCGTCAGACATAATATAGATTATGTTTGGTCTCTTTTTTTGTGGGGCTTCGTTTGCCGCAACGCCCATAATTGGAACTACCGCGGCACTAGCTGTTGCTAGAATAAGTGTTTTATTGAACTGTTTCATTATAGATTAAATATTAATTACTCTTGAACTGTTATATACCATGCAGAGTACTCCACGCCATCTTTGTCGGCGAATAGTACCTGAAGGTTGTGCTCTCCTGCTGGGATCTTAACCGATGGAATTGTTGCAGATGGTTTCGTAAGGTCGATCTTTATCGATTTAGCAACCTCTTTGCCATCAACTTTAACTACCACACTAACCATATCGTCGATCGCAGCACCAGCTGGATATCGAGTGCCATTTGGTACATATCGACCCTCTGGAGCTCCGCCACCAAGTGGAAGATTAGCCTCTGGGCTCCAACGGAAAGCATCGAATGTGAATTTTGTAGCCTTATCCAAGGAGATTGCCCACCAACCTGGAGCTGGCTTCATTGTTGTATGCAAAAAGTCAAAGTTCCATACATTTTGGCGATTCTCCTCATCATGAAGATCGTGGCACGTAAGTTTTACAATCTTCTCATTTGGATTGATAAGAGGGATATATTGAGTCTGCTCTGCTCGAACACTTGTCTTAGCCCACCACGCTTTGTACTCTGCCGTAAGCTCCTTTACAATCTCTGGATATTGCTTCGAAACATCTACGCGTTGACCACGATCCGTTGATAGATCATAGAGCTGCTTGCCATTAATCAAACGCCACTCATCGCGAGCTACGCAATACATCTTATCCTCCTCCATCTGCTCTTTGCGCTGCGTGTCATTGACAAATACACGACCTTTAGCGTTGTAGTTGTCTACGATGTTTACTCCATCAAACTCCACATCTTTCGATGGAGTCAATCCACACACATCAATAAGGGTTGGCATGATGTCGATATAGGCTGTTAACTGCTCTGTTTTTGTTGGGATCTGACCAGGTATGTGCATCAACATTGCTTGGCGGTGTCCACCCTCATATACTTGACCCTTTTTTCCGCGAAGTCCAGCCGCAAAGCCTCGACCCTCAACAGGATAGCCCATCTTATCTAACTGAGCACTTCCAGTAGAACCGTTGTCTCCGAAGAAGATAATGATTGTGTTCTCATCTAGCTCCATCCTCGTAAGGAATGAACGCAATTTACCGACATTATAATCCAAGTTATAGATCATTCCATAAAACTCGGGACTTAAAATATTCGGGTTGTTTCGGAATGGTTCAACATATCTCTCATCGACATGGTAAGGACCATGAGGAGCATTTGCAGCCAAATAGACAAAGAATGGTTTGTCATTCTCTTTGCTCTGCTCGATAAACTTTTCAGCAGCCGAGAAGAATACATCGGTGCAGTATCCAGTCTGTTTTTCGGGCGTGTCACCACGGAAGTATGTATCCTCAAAATATGTGTTGTTATAGTAGTCTGGAGTTTGACCTACGCCACCACCTTTGTGCCACAATCCATCCTGGAATCCGCGATCCATCGGACGGTACGGATAGTTGTCTCCTAAGTGCCACTTTCCATAGTGAGCCGTTGCGTAGCCGCTATCCTCAAACGCCTCTGCCATTGTATACTCCTCCAAATCGAGTAGCGAGCGACCTCCGATAGTGTGCCATACGCCAGTCGAATTGCCATATCGTCCTGTCATAAGCCCCGAACGAGTTGGAGCGGATGTTGTTCCTGTGTGAAAGTTATCGTAAATGATACTCTGAGATGATAGTCGATCCAACTCTGGAGTTAGAATATTTGGATTACCGACATATCCTACATCGGCATACCCTTGGTCATCCGTGACGATCAAGATGACATTGAGTGGTTTAGTCTCACCTTTTGTAGCTTTAGTCGCAGCTTGGAGTGCTGTTGGAGCTACGAGTGCAAGCACCCCTAAAGTTGGTGCTAATAGTTTGGTCTGCATAATATTTAGGTTTTAGAATCTGTTTGAATTTTTCAAGAAAAACATATTACGCAAATATACACAATAATAATAATATAACAGCTCATATTTGTAAAATATAGCAAAAAAGATCTACCTTTGTGAATAAACATATTATAGAGAAAAATGAAAATATCTTTTAAATTATTTGTAGTGGCATTGGCTGCTATTATTTCAGTATCGTGTGTTGGGAATGGTGCAAATTCAGCCTCAACATCAAACGGTGGCGGTGTTAGCGGTGAGGCAAAATACATATTCTACTTTATTGGAGATGGTATGGCAGCACCTCAAGTTCGCCTTGCAGAGGCAGCTTTGACCTCGCCTGAATTTCAGAAAAATTACGCTAAGCAGACAAACTCATCGACACTTATTGAGCAATTAAATATCGAGTCGCTTAGTATTACAGGTCTAGCTACTTCGAATGCTCAGAATCGTTACATCACCGACTCGGCTGCCGCTGGAACAGCCCTTGCAACGGGTAGTAAAACCAATGTTGGAATGATCTCGGAGTCGGCAGAGGGGCAACCTCTAAAGACAATAGCCGAGATGGCAAGGGATAAAGGGATGAAGGTTGGTATTGTGTCGAGTGTTAGTATCGACCACGCTACACCAGCATGTTTCTATGCTCATATTCCAAGTCGAAATAACTACCATGTTATCTCCGATCAACTCTTAACATCGGGGTTTGACTACTTTGGTGGCGGAATGGTAAAGCTAGATAAACGAGCATCTGCGGAGGGTACCGATAAAGCGACAGCATACGCCACATACAAAAAGAGAGCCGAGGAGAGTGGATTTAAGTTGGTAACGACAAAGTCGGAGTTTGATAGGGTAGGTAAGGGTGAGAGCAAATCTGTAATAGCAACACTCGATATGTTGGCGAATGAGCAGTATACGGGTGACGGATCGGCTTTGCCATATACAATTGACCTCTCGAAGCAGAGCAGCGAGGATAATAAGATCTCTCTTGCTCAATTCACCCAAAAAGGCATCGAGTTGATGGAGGGTGAGGATGGGTTCTTTATGATGGTCGAGGGTGGAAAGATCGACTGGACTTGTCACGCTAACGATGCTGCCGCTTGTGCCTATGAAGTTGTTGCCTTTGATGAGGCGATTGGTGTAGCTCTTGACTTTGCAGCTAAACATCCAACTCAGACCCTTATCGTTGTCACTGGAGATCACGATTGTGGAGGTCTCGCTATCGGTTTTGCTGGTACAGGTTATGAGTCAGCTTTTAATATCCTTGCAAATCCAAGAACATCGTATGCTGAGTTTACGGGCGGTGCAGTTCAGAGGATTACCGCTGGAGAGCCATTCGAGAAGTTGTTAGCCTATGCGTGTGAGCAGTTTGGATTTACAGACAATATAAAAGATGGATCAGATGGTATCATTCAATCAACAATGGAGCTATCGAATATCGAGGTGAGTATGTTGAAGGATGCATACCAAAAGAGTCAAAATAAGATAAATGGAGTTAAGTTTACCCACGATGACCTATATTTTGCGGCGTATGGCGGATATGATCCATTTACAACAACATGTACTCATATCATAAACAATAAGTCGGGAGTTGAGTTTGCGAGCTTTTCACATACGGCAGTTCCTGTAATGGTATTTGCTCAGGGTGTCAATGCGGAGCTATTTAGTGGCTACTACGACAATACAGATATTGCGAAGAGGATAATGATGGCTGCTGATCTTAAGTAGTCTTGTATGATACAACCAATCTAAATAGATAAAACAATGGACAAATTTTCAATCTCAACAGTTGCTTTGAGCCTCTGTAGCGTAGCTGCTATTGCAGCACCAAAACAACCAAATGTGTTGGTCATAATGACCGATGAGCACAACTTTAGAACAATTGGAGCTTACCGCGAGACCCTACCTGAGTATGCCGCCTATCCATGGGGTGAAGGGGTCAAAGCGGAGACTCCAAATCTGGATTATTTGGCATCTCAAGGTGCTCTGTGCACTGCTTATTATGGATCTAAGGCTGTTAGTTCACCTTCGAGGTCGTCGCTTGTGAGTGGAATGTTTCCAGAGAATACAGATGTTGTTATGAACGATCTACATATGAATGACAATATCGTCACCTTTGCACAGACTCTACTCGAAAATGGTTATACGACAGGTTATGCTGGCAAATGGCACCTTGATGGAGTTGATAAACCAGGGTGGGCACCTAAGGCGAAGTTCGGTTTTGAGGATAATAAATATATGTTCAATAGAGGTCACGATAAGGTGATTCTAGAGACCGAGGATGGAGATCCTATGATGGGAGTCAACAAAAAAGGGCAGAACTTATATGCAAAGTTAGCTGATGAAAAGACATTCACAACAGACTATCTGACGGATCGTGCTATAGAGTTCATCAAGACAAATAGCGATAAGAGCTTCTGTTATATGCTCTCTATTCCAGATCCTCACACCCCAAATTCGGTGCGTGAACCATATAGTGAAAAGTATAAATCGGTAGATTTCAAGCGTCCGATCTCTGCCGATCAATCTAAGTGTGAGAATATCCCTTCGTGGTTGATCCAAAATAGATCCGATAAAACAATCATTGATATGCCAAATCAGATGGCGGCATATTGGGGTATGGTTGAGTGTATAGATGACAATATGGGCAAACTCTTTGAGGCGTTGAAGAGTGAGGGTATATTTGAAGATACTATCATAGTCTTTACGTCGGATCATGGTGATATGTTGGGTGAACACAACAAAGACAATAAAGGTGTGCCACATGAGGGCTCTGCGAAGGTGCCATTTATCATCTACTATAATGGAGTCATTAAACCAGGTACGATAATAACAGAACCGATGAGTAATCCAGATTTTACACCTACAATACTATCGTTGGTTGGGGTAAAGAGCGACATTAAGTATGATGGTGTTGACTGCTCGAAGATCTTCACATCGGGGAAAGCCCCTAAAAAATGGAGTCATAAAGCCCTCTTCTCATTTAACTATTGGATTGCAAGTAGTGATGGACAGTATAAAATGGTGTGTAAAATCGACAAAAAAGATGGACTTATTAAGGATATCGAGCCTGTGATATTTGACGTTATCAACGACCCATTAGAGATGAAGAACATTTATGGAGATCCGCAACTTAAGGATATATCGGATGACCTTTACAACTCAATTGTAAAACATTGTGATGAGATTCAATTTGCGAAGTAAAACTCTATAAACAATAGAGAGTAACGAGGTCAAAAGCGGTTGTTTTTGACCTCGTTAATGATTCTAGAACTTAGGTTTACGTTTCTCAGCAAAAGCACGTTTGCCCTCTGCTGCATCCTCTGTTGTGAAGCTAAATGCAAAGAGATCGTTCTCATATTGAAGACCCATATCCTGTGGCATATTCTGCGAAGCACGTAGGTTCTGTTTGATAAGTTGCATTGCGATAGGAGATTGCTCCGCCATCTTTGCAACTAAATCAGCGATGTAGCTATCAACATCATCTACAGCAACAACTTGATTCACGATTCCGAGACGGTAAGCCTCCTGAGCATCGATCTTCTTAGCTGTCAATACCAACTCTGCAGCTCTGTTATAGCCGATCTGACGTGCAAGAAGCTGTGTCGCTCCACTTCCTGATGTCCAACCGTGCTCAACCTCCGAAACAGCAAATACAGCTGTGTTAGAAGCGATTCTAATATCGGTTGCCAATACCAACTCCAGACCTCCACCAAGAGCATACCCCTTGATCGCTGCGATAACAGGTTTGCGGATATTGCGGATAGCTGTACAGTAATCTTGGCGATTGCGCAACTGATATGGCGAGCCATATTGATCCAACATTGTGATGTCGCTACCTGTTGAGAATGCGCGCTCACCCTCACCTTTCAAGATTACAACCGATACCTCTTCGTCATCATTAACCTCTGCCGCAATACGGTTCAGGTCGATTCCCATTTGACGAGTTATCGAGTTCATTTTGCGAGGTCGATTGATTGTGATTGTTGCTATTCGACCCTCTTTTTTATAGATTATTCCCTCCTCTTCCATCTTATTTTCTATATGTTTTGATTAGTTCATTTAGCTCTTTTACAAATGCCGCTTTGTCGCCAGTTCCATTAACCACAAATTCGCGAATGCGAGATCCTGCCTCAGCTTGGAAGTCGACATATCCAGCAAATCGAGGACGCATCGAGCCCAACATAAGTGTTTCGAGTGTACCTGCAAAGAAGTTGTTCGAGAGTTCGTTTACACGACCATCCTCCCACGCCTTTTTGTGACCAGGTTGACCTCCAGCATCGAAGAGCAGCCCCATCTGAGCCTCTGCTGGAGCTACAAACTTCATAAACGCAATAGCAGCTTCACGCTCTTGACATTTGGTCGATAGAGCCAAACCAACACCACCGATCATGCTACCTTTTGGACTCTGCTGAGACTCATGGCGTGGCATATCACCGAAGTTAACGACATATTTTGCATACCCCTTGCGTGCATAGTTTGAGTAACCATATACCAACGGAGAGTAGATAATCTCGTTGCCTTGACACATCTTATCCAACATATTTATTGGATCCATATCCTTCGACTCCTTGTTTGCTACAGCCAAAAGCTCTGTCAATATCTCCAAAGCCTTCACTCCAGCCTCTTCGCTCAAATCGCTGCCGTCGCTCCATACAATACCTTCGCTAAAGTGCGAACATAGCGTATAGAAGCTAGAGTAGGCGTGAACAGGTACAAATGGAATAGCCACCTTTTCTGGATTCTCTTTAGCCAAAGCAAGAACTTCGCCCCATGTTGTTGGTAGAGCCTCTAAAAGATCCTTGCGATATGCCGAAACCTGAGCTGCTGCATCCAACGGAAGCGCATATTGATGCCCCTCCCATGTGTAACTAGCGTAGCTTTGACCCACGCTATTCTCCTTTTGATCTGCGAGCAACTCCTCTGGTAGAAGAGTCTCAAGAGGTTGCAACAGTGACTCAGCGTGTGAGATTCCGATATGTGGATGGTCGATCATTATCATATCATACTCAGCCGCCAATTGCTCCATAGGGAATAGCTCGAAATCACTCAACGATCGAGCAACCCAGTTGATCTGAACACCTATATTCTCAGCAAATACCTTCGACGCAGCAACAAGAGGATCTAATCCTCTTGCATGCAACCACGTCATTCCTTTAAGTGTTATATTCGCCATAATTAACTACAAATTAAACTCTTTGTTGATATCCGCTGTATCTTCGCCCAAGACAGGTGCACCCTTCGACGCAAATATCTTCTCGCCATCGATGCGAAGAGGGCAGCGAGTAGTCATAAGTTTTGTACCATTCTTTCTAACCACCTCTTGGAACATATCGCAATGGTTCATCTCTGGATCATTTACAACATCGGCAATTGTATTCACCTTAGCTGCCCAATAGTCAGCTGGCTCTAGTTTATCCAACCACTCTCGTGTGGTGCGTGTAGCGATATGGTTTGTAAGTACGGTCTTTATCTCGTCGCGGTTTGTAAACCACTCATCGACAACCTGATACTCCAACAATTTAGGACACTCCAACAACTCTCCCAACACCAATATAGATCCCATAGCTAGAGCTAGATATCCATCCTGAGTCTTGTATATTCCGTAAGGAGCAGGTAGATATGGGTGTGCATTGCTCACCTTGCAACGCTCCTGAATGTTTCCTCCATCGTTGAGATATGTTGTAAGCACCTCGAACTGGAAGTCGATAGATGACTCCAAAAGGCTAGCCTCAACCAAAGCTCCCTCGCCAGTCTTTGCACGACGTAGAAGTGATGCCAAGATACCCTCTACAACATTCATACTTGTAAACATATCGATTGCTGCAAGTCCAATAGGTGTAGGGTCACCATCACTATTTCCACTCAACCATGGAATAGCGGTCATTGACTGAACGAGAAGATCCTGACCTGGCTTCTTTACAAGAGGGCCATCTGCTCCATATCCAGTGATACTTGCATATACCATGCGTGGATTGATCGCCTTAACTGTCTGGTAGTCGAGTCCCAAGCGATCCATTACACCTGGGCGGAAGTTGTGAATCATCACATCACTCTTCTCGATGATCTTCTTTACACGAGCTAGATCCTCTGGATCTTTCAAGTTTGCGGTGTAGCTCTCTTTGTTGCGGTTCATTGAGTGGAACACGGTGCTATCACCATCCACAATTAGATTGCAAAGAGTCAATCGGCGACTATTATCACCGCCCTTTGGTGACTCAATTTTGATTACACGAGCACCCAAATCAGCAAGTTTTGTTGCTGCCCATGGTGCTGCTAAATATTGTGCGAAATCGAGCACAATATACCCCTCTAACGGTCTCATTTTATACTTTATTTTGTTGATTAAGTAGGGTAAAATAATTGTTTTACACTACTTAGTATTTGATATAACAAACTTTCTTCTGCATGTATGCCTCCAATCCATACTCGCCATCCTCACCAGACAATCCGCTGAGTTTGTGTCCACTATGGAATCCATGAGTATAACCTACGATACATTTATTCATGAATATTGTACCAACTTGCAAGACCTTTTGAGCCTTGATAAGTGTGCGGTAGTTCTCGGTGAATAGATATGCCGATAGTCCATAAGGGAGTGCATTTGCAATCTCAGCAGCCTCGTCGAATGACTTGATGGTAAGGATCGGAAGGACAGGCCCGAAGATCTCATCCTGTGCAGCTGCCATATCTGGAGTTACACCGCCTAGTACCGTAGGCTCATACCAATATCCCTTCTCGAACTCTTCGCCCTCTGGGCTCTTACCTCCGTGAAGTAGGGTAGCTCCCTGCTCTATTGTTCTCTTAACGATGCTGTCGATCTTCTCAAGGTCTGACTTACACATCTTAGGGCCCATATTTATCGAAGCGTCGAATGGATCTCCAACCTTGATCTGCGCAACCTTTTCGAGCAATTTAGCTGTAAACTCCTCAACCACCGACTCATGAGCAAAGATCATATCACAGCAGATACAGACCTGACCACAGTTGGCATAACGCGAGATAACAGCTGCATCAACAGCCTTGTCAATATCTGCATCATCCATAACAATGAATGGCGATTTACCTCCAAGCTCCAAGATCAATCCAGCGATGTTTTGAGCCGATGTGCGGTATATAGCTTGACCAGCTCCAACACTACCCGTAACATTCGTTAGCTTAGTGATTGGGCTAGCAACCAGCTGTTGAGCAGCCTCAGCACCACTTCCTGTAATTAGGTTGATTACACCCTTTGGGATGCCAGCTTTGTCTACAATATGAAAGAACTCAGCTGTAGCGAGAGGCGTTAATTCGTGAGGTTTGATGATAATTGTATTTCCTGTGATAAGAGCAGGCCCAACCTTGCGACCAACAAGAGCTAGAGGGTAGTTCCAAGCACATAGTCCAAGGGTTACACCATATGGTACACGGTCGATAATTAGTGACTCACCCTCGTTTGCTACAGGCATTATATCACCCTTAATTCGCTTAGCCCCCTCGATAGCTTGAGCCATATAGTTCATTGTATCTTGAACCTCAGCGAGTGCCTCTGGGTATGTTTTACCCTGCTCCATTGTTAGTAGTCGAGCTAGCTTCTCCTTCTCGGGGCGTATAGCGTCGATAAGAGCCTGCACATACTCAGCACGCTTTATCGGAGATAGCTCCTGCCACTTTAACTGTGCGCGTTGCGAAGATTGTAGAGCAGCCTCCACATCCTCAGAGGTCGCATCTGTGACATATCCAATAATCTGCTCATTTGCAGGGTTCTCAACCGCTATAAATTTGTTCGATGAAGAGCGTACCCATTCACCATCAATATACAAATCGTAGTAGTTTAGCCCATCTTTTGTTTCAAATCCGCATTTCATAAATAAATTGGTTTAAAGTTTCTTGTTTTGGTTTAAATTTCGATGCTTAATGGTTCGCCGTTAAATGTAATCGCTTTTTGTGACTCCTCTCCAGCAACTGTAATGATAAACGTAACTGGGTTCTTTGCAAAATTACTATATTTATCGACTTTTGACTCTAAAGTGATAGTTTTTTCATCCTCGGTGTACTTAACCAAGATCTCGGAGTAGATACCATTCTCATACTCGTATGATTTGTTGTCATCATAGTAGAGTGTGAAATCTCCATCCTCACCTGGGTAGATCTTTAATGTTGTAGGCTCATCTGTAGGCTCTGTTGCATACTGTACCTCAGCTCCATAAGGGATGATAGATCCAGCCTTTACAAATAGTGGCATCTCGCCTATCTCTGCCTTGGCAACAATCTCGCGACCTCCAGATATTGGCTCGTCATTCCACATATTATACCACTCACCTTTAGGTAGATATAGGCTTCGTGTGCGAGCCTTATACTCCAATACAGGAGAGACCAAGATCGAGCGACCGAACATAAATTGATCGGCAATATCCCATACATTTTTATCCTCTGGGAACATATATACGAGTGGCGACATTATTACAGATCCATCCGTTGTTACGCTAAACGCCTCGCTGTAGATATATGGCATAAGTCTATAACGAAGATTGATATATTTGCGAGCGATACTCTCAAACTCCTCTCCATGTCTCCACACCTCGGTCTCTGATTTGAAGCCGTGGATACGGAATATTGGGCAGAATGTTCCATACTCGAACCAACGTGTAAGCAGCTCAATGTAGTTCGGATCGTTATATTGATCTCGCTCAATTGTATTTGAGTTGGTCATATTTCTAAAGAATCCACCGATGTCAGTTGTCCAATATGGTATTCCTGCAATAGTGGTATTTAGACCTGCTGGAATCTGTTCGCGGAATTGCTCCCATGATCCATCAACATCTCCCGACCATACCATTGCTCCATATCGCTGCTGACCTGCAAAGCCCGATCTTGTAAGGTTTACAGCTCGCTCATCTGGGAACTCCTTGCGATGACCCTCGTAGACTCCTCTCAACACCCGTTGAGAGTAGACATTGTGCAGCTGCTCATAAGTACCGTAGCCAGTATCATATGTCGGAGATGGGTCAAAAACAGGCTCGCTACCATCGACCCAGATAGCTTGAACTCCAATCTTATACATCGAGTCACTCAACATTCGGTAGTAGTTGTTTGCAACCTCAGGGTTATATGCATTGATATAGCTCTTGCCCTCCATTTTGTCGAGGTTGTAACGCTGAACAAGAGGTTTATTGTCGACCGCTGGCCAAACTGATACCATTAGATTTAGATTCAACTTATCGAGTTCATCGACCATCTTAGCTGGATCTGGATATCGAGATCGCTCCCACTCTGGACCTCTTGTGCCACTTGGCCAATAGTCCCAATCTTGAACAATATTATCAACTGGGATTCGACGTTTTCTATACTCTCTAGCATTCTCTAGTAGTTGCGCTTGAGTCTTGTAAGCCTCGCGGCACTGCCAAAATCCATATGCCGATTTAGGCAACATCGGTGATTTTCCTGTAAGTTCGCTGTAAGAGCTCACCACCTCTATTGGGTTGTCGCCATTAATAAAGTAGTAATCAATCGCCTCTCCATGATTATTGCTAAATTGAGTGCGATTGTAATCTGGCTCATTGTATAGTACACGACCCTCTGTTTGAGCACCTGTATCTTGGAATGAGACCTCATACTCCCTGCCAGCCTCCAATACAGCGCGCCCTGCCATGGCATCTGGAAACCACATTGTGGTGTATGAGAATACAGTATCTTGGTCAATGGTAAATGTCATATCTCCCAAACGTCTGCTGTTGTAATCTGGTGTTGGACTATATCCTACAAAGTAGTGTACACCCGATTTTTTAGGGGTGAATTTACCGCGTTTGATCTTTAACTCCTCATCGACTACCTCTGTGAGTTCAACCTCATTCTCTGGGAAGTTAAAGCTCGTTGTGCTATAGTTGTTCCAACATATTCCATAGCCTGATGTTGAGACTACAAATGGAATTGCAATCTCTTGATTGCTTTGTAATAGGTATATAGGTGTGTTTTTCCAGTTGACCAAACCATTTTGGTACTGTCCCAATCCATAAAGAGCCTCGTCTCCAGCGGCAAATGTTTGAGCCATAGAGTTGTCGGTAGGGGAGTTTGCTGTGATGAATGTACCCTCTGCTATCTCTGCTAGTTTCTCTAAACCATCTTTTGTTGTGTAGCTAATCTCGCCTTGGGCATTTAACGATGCTTTTACTCTATCAGTCTCTACGATGAGTTTGCCACCTCTCTCTTTGACGCTCCAATTAACATCTTGAGGCTCAAGAACAGCTACATAATTCTCTATTATGTTGGGGTTGCTCGCCGGAAGATACTTCTTTACATGGATAATGTCACTATTGACTACGGTGATCTCGGTAATCATCTCACCGCTAGTTACCGCGATAGAGTTCGCACTCTTCTCGTAGTCGAAGTTGCTACAACTTACGCTAAATGTTAATGCTGCTCCAAAGAGCAATAGGGGTTTAAGTTTTGGTTTCATATTGATTATAGTTTTGTAATTATTTGTCGGTTTATCGGTGCGCACTCATTTTGTCAACATATTCATTGTGCTCTCCAACTGTTGGAGCTCCTTGCGATGAGGTTAGTATCTTATCGTCAAAACGAATAGGGCAGCGAGTGGTTTTGTATCTGTATCCATTGCTTCTGGTTACATATTGAAGCATATTGAGTGACTCTCCATACTCGGAGCTAAATAGGTCGTTCCAATCCCAGAACTCCCCGCTGTAATCGGTTGATCTGTGTGGTATTATATCCATCACCGATCCAAGCATTGTCACTTGAATATGTGCACTACACCCATCCTCTTTGCGTTTGTTGAGGGCTGCAAGGACTCCCTCGACTAGATGTGCTCCAGCAATTAAATCGACAATTGCCGCTCCGATAGGGGTTGGGATCTCGCTATTGAGTGTCGTTATTCCAGAAAGAGCCTGAACAATAAGATCTTGACCTGGTTTGCTGACCCAACAGCCACTATCTCCATATCCCGAAATATCGGCATATATAATTTGAGGGTTTAGCTCTTTTATGCTGTTATAGTCGAGTCCAAGGCGTTTGATTACCGCTGGTCGGAAGTTGTGGATTAGAACATCTGCACCCTTAATGAGTTGTAACACTCGCTCCATATCTTCGCTCTTTTTAAGGTCGGCAGCGTAGCCCAATTTGCCACGGTTAATCGCCAAAAACTCCGATGATTCATTGTCGAGGTAGGTGTAGTCAAAGATTATATCGCGTCCCGACTCTCCGCTTATTGGGCGTTCAACCTTTATAACCTGAGCTCCAAGATCGACCAATTGGAGTGTTGCAGATGGTGCTGAGAGAAATTGACTTAGATCGACAACAACAACCCCATTCAACGGTTTTTCGCCAGGTGTTACAACTTTTACACAGCTTCTCTCATCTTTGTCAACCTGCACTCGATACGGAGACTCTTTGCTATCTAGTTTTAGAGCTTTATAACCCTCGTGCTCCAAAATTTCATCGAGGGAGAGAACTCTACCACACCATATATCCAGAGGCTCAAAGATATCGAGCCACTCTTGGTTTGTCTTTGTTAGGAACTTCTCGGCAAAGAGTGCCATAAGTTCATCTCGATATGTAAACCACCCCTTTCGAGGTTTCATAACCTCCTCTATCTCAATCTCCATAACCTCCGCTAACCTTGGGATAGGGGTTATTGACATGGCAAAATAACCATCTTTTACTCGATAGATGCCGTAAGGAGCTGATAGATAAGGATGGGCATTTCCCTTTGCAGCACGCGTCGGGATACGACCTCCGCTATTTTGAGAGGTTGTTATCATCTCGGTCTGGATAGCGACCAACGCCTCCAACATACTTGTGCTCACCTTTTTTGTACTGCCGCAATAGAGTGCCGATAAGATCCCCTGCACTAAATACGATGTGCAAAATGCAGAACCTAGCTCTATTGTTGCAATTTTTGGAGCATCATCTCGATCTCCATTAAGGTGTGTGATGCCACTCATCGCCTGAGCCATAGCGTCATCCCCCTCTCTATCCCTCCATATCGTGTGAGATCCAAATATAGAGTACTCTGCAAGGATTAAGTTTGGATAGTTTTTTCGGAACTCCGCTTCGCTGATATTTACTCTGCTCCAAGGTGAGTCGTTATAGTTGTATACTACAACCTCTAGGTCATTAAAGTCTAGGTTCGTCTTTACCTCCGCACCTAATTGCGACATGCGAAGTGTGGTGCTTATGCCAACTAGATCGGCACAAAGGTTTAATACACGTATGTTGTTTAGTTTAATCATCTTGAAGATCTACCTATCATAAGTACAAAGGTATAAAAAATATTATAATAGTTGTGAAAAAAAGTTGTGGATTTAAGTACATAATACCTCAAAAGGTTGTATATTTACATTTGATTAAAATTTAATAATAATAAATTATGACATCAAACAACCTAAAATGTCTATTTGTTGCCGCCACAGCCTCTGTAGCTGGAGGGGCGCAAGTTGCGCAGGCAGCCAATCAGAGTGAAAAACCAAATATTATTTGGTATCTAATTGAGGATACATCGCCACAATTCTTAGCGATGTACAATGATGGTAAAGGGGCTCTGACTCCTAATCTCGAAAAGTTGTCGAAAGATATGATTATCTATGACAACGCCTTTTGTAATGCACCCGTTAGTTCAGCAGCGCGTACAACACTTATCACAGGTTGCTATGCACCACGATTTGGAGGCGCACTCCACCGTCGCTTGGAGGATTTGAAGATGCCCGAGGGGTTGCGAATGTTCCCATCTTATCTTCGTGATGCAGGTTACTACACTTGTAATGTTATCAAGACAGATTACAACGTCGAGCTAGATGAGACAGCTTGGGACATGATGGGGGACAAAATTATGGAGATCGATGCTTGGAAAAAGCGTAAAGATACCTCTAAGCCATTCTTCTTCATGAGATCAAATATGTTCACCCATGAGTCTAGTTTGATATTTACCTCGAAGACCTACAAGGAGAAGAAGACCACTACAGATCCAGAGACGGTAAATATACATCCAAACCTTCCATCAACAGATCTAATGAAGTATACATATGCTACATTCTATGATCGTATTACAGCTGCTGATGAAGAGTTCGGAAAGTTGGTAGATATGCTTAAGGCCGAAGGCGAGCTAGATAACACATTTATCTTCTTCTTTGGAGATAATGGTGGATGCGTACCTCAGAGTAAGGGTTATACGAAAGATGTTGGTTTTAGAGTTCCATTGATGGTATATGTGCCAAAGAGTTGGAGAGATAAGATCGACTATAAAGGTGGAAAGCATGTCGATGATATGGTGCAGTTTATGGATTTCGGAGCTACAGTGTTGAATCTCGCTGGTGTCGATGTTCCAGAGCAGAGCAATGGTATCCCATTCTTGGGAGCGGGCAAAGGTGAGCGAGAGAGCATATTGTGTTATGCGGATCGCTTCGATGACTTCTACTCGTTTAATCGTACATTGTATCGTGGGGATTTCCGTTATGGTCGTAACTTTATTCCATACCATGCTCGTGGTCTACACTCATACTATCGTTATAGATTGTTGGCGGCAGAGCAGGCTCGCAATATGTATAAAGATGGAGAGCTAAATGAACTTCAGAGTGAGTTCTTCGAGCCAATTGGTGCAGAGGAGTTGTATGACCTAAAGAGTGATCCAAATGAGACAAACAACTTGGCTAAAGATCCAGCTTATAGAGATCAACTCCTAAAGATGCGAGCAGAGATGTGTGAGCAGATGGATAATTATTGTGACATCGGATTCCTTCCAGAGACATCTATTACCGAGAATGCAATGGCAAATCCAGCGACATATGGTGTCGCTCACAAATCACAGCTATCTGGTTACCATAAAATCGCCGATCTACAACTTGAGCCATACTCAGCGGCTACAGAGTCATCATTGATCGCCGCTATTGATTCGGATGATGATGTTGCAAAGTGGTGGGGATTAACATCTGCTGCATCGTTTGGTGATGATAGCGCAAAGAGCAAGAAGATTGTCGCTGATACCCGTAGTTTGACAGCTTCGAGCAACCGTAGTTATGTTCGTTCGCGCGCTTATGTTGCTTTGGCTAATATGGGTATCAAGATGCAATATAACACTGCTGTTTTATTGGATATGTTGGCTCGTTGTCGTACATTGGCAGAGGTCTTGGTGGTTCTTAACGATGCAACATATATGCACGATGCAGGCTTCTTGGGAGCGACAAGAATCGACGCTACAGATATCCCATTCAACAATGATAGCACATATGAGCGTATTGGCTATCTAAGAAGAAATATATAGGGGAGTTCTGTTTATTGTAGTCCGAAATAGATGACAGTGGAGACTTTATTGGCACTATGTTATCGAATCCAACGGATTCGTCATCCTGAACTTGATTCAGGATCTCCCGAATTTAGTGAAACTAAATCTCGGGCACGAAGGCAATGCGTTGAAAATAGAGTGTCACAAAAGTTTGATAATGTTCCCGAGATTCCGCCTTTGGCGCAATTCGGGAGATCCTGAATCAAGTTCAGGATGACGACTCTTTCAGAGTCGAGACGTGGTGCAAAAGCAAGCCCATGTTTGTTATAATACAGACATAGTATTGCTACAAATTAAAGAGAGAGAGCTCGGTAATTTTACTAAGCTCTCTCTCTTTGTTTTGTTGTTACTGCGATATCTTGATTAGTTGCTCGCGGTAGGCATTTAATATCTGCGATTTTGAGATAAATCCTAAATATCTATTCTCTGTCGTTACAACTGGTAACATCCATGTATGTTTATTCTCAAATTTACGTAACACACTATGGATCGACTCTCCCTTTACGATCTTATCTCGAGGTTGCGAGGTGTAGTGTCGAATTGAGTTGTTGTATTTATGTGGTTTAAACATATCTTCACGTAGATCATCAAGCTGTACAACCCCCAACAATTTACCGAAGTTGTCAATCACAGGGAATATATTTCGATGCGCCGACGATATAATATGCACCAAATCACCAAGTGTATTGAACTCCTTGAGGCGAACGAAATCGGTCTCCATCAAATCATCGACATTGAGGAATACGAGTGCCGACTGATCCTTGTTGTGAGTGACCAACTCTCCAGACTTACTCAGAGGCTTGGTGTAGATCGACTCTGGTTCGAGGTAGTAATCAATCGCAAATGCAATAGATGCAACAATCATAAGAGGGATAAATAGACCATAACCGCTCGATAGCTCCGCAATGAGGAAGATCGAGGTCAATGGGGCATTCATAACACCCGACATCACACCCGACATACCAACCAAGGTAAATGAGACAATTGATAGATTCCAATCAAAGAGCACATTACAAGCTATAGCTAGAGTTGCTCCTGTAAATGCACCAATAAACAACGAAGGGGCAAAAGTTCCTCCAATACCTCCAGCGGCGGTTGTAGATGCCATTGCGATAACCTTGAAGAACATTGTAGCTACTAAAAATAGCAAAATAGCCCAGTCGTAGTATCGGAACTCGAAAAATAGTGAGTTGTCAAATAGCCTAATTGGATCTCCATGCATCAGTGCCGTTATACTGCCATAGCCCTCACCATAGAGTGGTGGGAATATATAGATCAGAAGTCCAATGACAATACCACCAACGATCCACTTCTTATATGTGTGGTCGAGCTTTTTGAAGAGCCCCGATACCCACTCGTTAATTGAGGTGAGGTAGTATGCCATAAATCCACAAGTAACACCCAAAAGTATAAAGATAGGTATCTGCCAGAGTTCGAAGGCATCCTCAGCATTAAGAGTAACAGCTAGAATTGGATCAAATCCGCGTAACATAAAGGCGACAGTTGTCGCTGTGATAGATGATATAAGCAGCGGAATGATAGATCCAACTGTGATGTCAAGCATCAAAATCTCAAGCACAAAGACAACACCAGTGATTGGAGCTTTGAAGATCGCAGCAAGTGCCGCACCAGCACCACAGCAGAGCAGTAGGGTGGTGTAGCGATAGTTGAGCTTTGCTATCTGACCAACAGTCGAACCAATAGCAGCTCCAGTCAACACTATCGGAGCCTCGGGTCCCACCGAACCTCCAAACCCCAGAGTTGTAGATGATGCAACAATAGAGCTCCATGTATTGTGTGATGGTAGTTTAGAGTCGCGTCGCGATATGGCGTAGAGTACGCGCGTAACACCCTCCGAGATATTATCTCGAACTATAAACTTCACAAATAGCGATACAATGATGATACCTATAACAGGATAGATTAGCAGCAGTGGGTGTGATACATCTATAGGAAACCAACTCACTAAGCTAGCCTTGATGGTGTGCAGTAGCATCTCGAAGAGATATGTTGCCATACCCGCTATAATACCGATTATTACAGCGAGTACGATCATCATCTGACGATTACTGAGTTTGCGGCTCAGTAGTAGTAAAAAGTTGTATATGCGTTCGTGATATCGTTGCATATTTAGTGATCTTTAAAAGTGGTAGATACCCATTATCTCGCGAACCTGACGAACAGTCTCATCCGCGCTCTTGCGAGCCTTCTCCGCACCCGCCATAGTCACCTCGTGTAGATACTTCTCGTTGTTGTAGATCTCC
>JBCQUC010000069.1:0-9325 GCA_047174275.1 Rikenellaceae bacterium
CATTTGCTATAATTCTGATTTTTAACATCTTACAACTTTGGCATAGTGGGTGTTTACGAGATAGGGTAAACAGCAATAAATGATGAAAATATTACCAATAATAACGATGTTACTCACTTCGTGGAGTTCGCTATCGGCACAAAGTAGGATGGATATTGAGGCTGCGATGGCGTATGCCGTTGAGAATAATTTGGATGTGGAGAGCCAGCGAGTATCGAACGAGAATGACAAGGTGGAGCAAAAGGTTGCCGTAGCCTCACTATTCCCATCGCTTAGTGCCAACAGCTCGATCAGCAACTCCTATGGTCGTTCAATCGACCCAGAGACAAATGCTTATGGCTCGAATAGTTATATAAATAACTCGTATGGAGTGAGTGGCAGCGTCACACTCTTTGGAGGATTGGCAAAGATAAACGCTCTAAAGGCGAGTCGCCTACGTGTCGAGATGGGAGGAGAGGAGTTGCAGCAGATCAAGGATGAGAGGGCGTTGCAGGTGATGCGGCTCTATTACGATGCGATCTACTACTTGACGAGTGTTGAGCTGATGAAGGATCAGTTGGAGGCATCTCGACAGGTGCTGCAATATACTCAAAAGCTCTCTGAGTTGGGGCTAAAGAGTGAAGTGGATGTTGCACTTGCTACGGCTGAGGTTGCGAAGTATGAGCTACAACACACTCAACAAGAGGGGCAATATAGTGAGACAATTTTAGATCTAAAGGAGGCGATGAATTACCCACTGCAAGATGATTTCGAGGTGATTGACAATACTGCAAATGGAGTGGCGAGATGTGGCAATGGGTTTGATATTGAGAGTGACCCCGACATTCGAGTAGCTAAGATGGAGCTTCTTGAGAGCGAGTTGAATTTAAGACAAATTAGAGGTGGCTACCTCCCAACAGTGTCACTTTATGGAGGTTTCAACACCAACTACTTCCGACAGTTAGATGCCGAGAGTGCGCAGCGGATATTCTCCGATCAGCTCCGTGATAATCAAGGCTACTACGTTGGGCTGAATCTATCAGTTCCAATATTTAATGGTTTGAGTCGAAGAGGCAGTGTCGCGCAGAGTCGTAACAGCTTGCGCATAGCGCAGATAGATCTCTCGAAAAAGAGAATCTACATAACCAAATATATCGAGCAGGTCGAAATGTGGTCGACAACATCATATAAGGAGTACACGAGTGCGGAGCGAAAGATCGAAGCGTATGATCTTGCAAATCGGGCGATGATGCAGCGGTATCGGGAGGGGTTGGTGGATATTATAGATCTGCAAGAGAGTGCAAATGACCTGCTTCTCTCGAAGGTTGAGCGACTTCGAGCGTGGCTCAACTATCAGATATACACACGATTGATAAACTATTATTGTGGAGAACCTTTAATAAAATAACAATATGGATATTAAAATTGAGAGATCTAAATGGTCGATTTTGAAAAAATATAGATTCTACATCTTCATCCTGCTCTTTGTGCTGCTACTCGTTGTCGTGATCGTTCGCAACGGAGGATCTACGCTACGTGTAGAGGCAAAATATGCAACAATAGAGGAGGTGGCGGAGGACGAATTTAACGACTATATCCGCCTCAGCGGTCAGGTGCAGCCGATCACAAGTGTTCAGATCACCCCATTGGAGGGTGGCGTGGTTGAGCAGATAATGGTCGAGGAGGGGGCATCAGTCAAGAGAGGTGACCTACTTGCCGTATTGAGTAGTGACCAGCTCGATCTAACGATTCTAAATAGCGAAACAGCTCTCGCTGAGAAGCGAAGCGAGCTACGCAATGCAGAGGTCGAGATGGAGCAGAAACGACTGAATTTGAAGCAGGAGCGGTTAGAGTTAGAGTTGGATGTCAAACGTAAATATCGAGCATACATCCAACAAGAGAGCCTATACGAGAGCAAACTCGCAGCCAAAGAGGATTGGATAATCGCCAAGGAGGATTACGAATTAGCACTCAACAGCCGTGAACTATCGTTGGAGCGACAAAAGCAAGATAGCATCTACCGAGTAGCACAGGTAGAACAACTGCAAGCGAGTCTGGAGAGTATGCGAAAGAGTCTGGCACTCGCCAAAAGACGAGTCGACAACCTCCGTATACGCTCCCCAATAGATGGCGAGGTGGGTCTGTTGGATATTGTCTTGGGGGAGTCGATTTCATCGGGCGAGAGCGCCGGGCAGGTCAATGACCTCTCAGCCTTCAAGATCGAGACAAATATCAACGAGCACTATATTGATAAGGTCTCGGCAGGTCTGATAGCTCACTTTGAGCGTCAAGATACCACCTATCAAACCACACTTCGCAGAGTATATCCCGAAGTTAGAGACGAGGAGTTCCGAGCAGAGTTTAAATTTCTCTCCGATCCACCCAAAAATATTCGCTCAGGTCAAACATATTACCTAAATTTGCAGTTGAGTGAGCCTCGTGAGGTGTTGTTGATCCCTCGTGGGGCATTCTACCAAAGCACAGGCGGAGGGTGGATATTTGTAGTGGACGAGAGTGGCAAACGTGCCGAGAGACGAGAGATTGTGATAGGTCGCCAGAATCCACAGTTTTATGAGGTTGTAGAGGGGTTGAAGGCTGGCGAGAGAGTTATAACATCGAGCTATGACAAGTATGGTGATAAAAAAGTATTAATTTTAGAATAAAGAGCTATGATAAACGCAAAAAACATAAAGAAGAATTTTAGAACAGAGTTAGTTGAGACCATCGCACTAAACGATGTCTCGTTTGAGATTAAAGCAGGTGAATTTGTCGCTGTGATGGGACCCTCGGGGTGTGGCAAATCAACACTCCTCAATATCTTGGGACTATTGGACAACCCAACATCTGGCTCGTATGAGCTATTAGACAAAGAGGTGGGTGAGCTGAAAGAGCGAGAGAGAACATCATTTAGAAAGGGTAACATAGGCTTTATCTTCCAAAGTTTCAACCTCATAGACGAGTTATCAGTCTACGAAAATGTAGAGCTGCCATTGATATACTTAGGCGTAAAAGCCTCGGAGAGAGCCGAGCGAGTGGCGAAAATCCTAAAGCGAATGAACATCAGCCACCGAGCAGCTCACTTCCCTCAGCAACTCAGCGGAGGACAGCAGCAACGTGTCGCCATCGCACGAGCTGTGATCTGCAACCCATCGTTGATCCTTGCCGATGAGCCGACGGGAAATCTCGACTCCAAGAATGGGCAGCAGGTGATGAATCTCTTGATGGATCTCAATTGAGAGGGGTGTACCATCGTTATGGTGACACACTCGCACCACGATGCAGCCTATGCTGGGCGCACAATAAATCTATTTGATGGCAAGATTGTCGAGGACGTTAAAAACGAATTGTAACTATGTTTAAGCTAAACTCATTCCTTAAATTCTTGGAGCGCAACAAGCTCTACTCGATAATAAATGTCGGAGGTCTCGCCCTCTCGCTCTCGGTGGTGATCCTTATCGCCTCCTATACTATTGGTGTCTTTTCGTTCGATAAGTTCCACGAGAATAGAGAGAACATCTACCTACTCGCCAATGAGAAGAATCGTCAGAACTCACACGGCATAGGCGAAAAAGTTGCTGAACGTTTTGCAGGCATTGAGCGTGTCACGGAGCTAACTTTGGCGGCGGTTGGTCCTATAACATACGACGATAAGAGCTTCGAGGGGAAGATAATGGCTACTGACTCCAATTTCTTCAAGATCTTCTCGTTCGACCTATTGCAGGGAGATAGAGAGAATCTATTTATCGCAAAAGATGATGCACTCCTCTCGAAGAGCTTTGCCCAAAAACTCTTTGGCGAAGTAGACCCTATGGGAAAGCAAATTACACATTCGGGACACAAGTACATTGTGGTCGGGGTGTATGATGATATAGAGTACTCCTGCATATATCCATTAGATATGATTATCTCGATGCAGTGTATGGATAGATACAATCCTAGTATCATTAACAAAAACCATAGCAACGCCACAGGGGTTTCCACCTTTATCGAGATCACACCTGAGTCAGATATACTCTCAAAGTGCGACGAGATTGCCGATTTTTATAGAGAGTTCTTTTGGGTATATAAGCGAGGCATCTTTAAAGATGTGACACTCACACCCCTAACCGATGTATTGTTTAGTAAATTAGGGTCTGACTATCTCAACTCTCTTAGTCGTGAATTAACGATGATTATGATCCTTGCAGGTGTGGTTATTCTACTGCTTAGTCTCTTCAACTATATAAATCTGACTATAGCACAGAGCGGTTATAGAGCAAAGGAGTTCGCTACACATCGTCTACTTGGAGCATCCCCTGCGATGACCTTTGCTCGTATGATTATTGAGTCAACGATTTTGAGTTGCATCGCCTTTGCACTGGGTGTGTTGGGAGCTATTGCATTAGAGCCTCACCTTAATGAGATGCTGAATAGTTATGTCTCGGTTCTTGAATTGGTTACGTGGGAGGTTGCAGCCTATTATCTTATCTCAATTCTCATTATCGGAGTTGTCACAAGTATAATCCCAGCGATGGTGATGCAACGCTTCAAGCCAATAGATGTGATAAAGGGAGAGTTCACCTACCAAACGAAGATGCGACTTAGCAGGGTTTTCATTACGCTTCAATCAGTTATGAGTATCTCATTTATAGGCTTCTCGCTTGTGGCGAATAATCAGGTGTCATACCTCATAAATGCCGATCTTGGATTCAATAAAGATAATATAATCTCGATACAGAATACCTTTGATGGCAGCTCCAACCTCGTGAAATTGTGCGAAAGGTTGAAGCAATTACCATTTGTCGAGAGTGTGGGTTATACGCAGGGAACACCTGCAAATGGTGGTAATAATAGCACCACTCAGGTAGATGTCGATGGTGTGGAAACGACAATATCATTTCAAATGCTAGTGATGGATAGTGCCGCAATGAATATCTTTGGAATTGATATTCTGCGTGATAATGGAGGTCGTGCAGAAGATGTGTTTCTCAATGAGAGAGCATTGGAGATGATAGGTGCAGATACGGAGAGTCGAGAGTATAAGCTTACTGATCAGAAAAAGTCTACCCCTATTCGAGGCGTGGTACGTAACTTTATGATTCGAGACTTCCTTAGCTCCAATATTCCTCCTCTTAGATTTTTTCTCAATGAGGATATTGAATATCCGTGGCACGTAGTGGTGAAGATTAGCGATAGTGCAGATCGAGAGGATAGTTTTAGTCAAATTCAAGATCTATACAGCGATGTGATGGGCTACAAGAGCGATTATATAGTTAGGTGGGTCGATGATGAGATTACGAATAGAAGTTATATCATCTACAAAGTGACCTCCGACATAATGTTAATAGCAACTATTATAGCTATTCTAATCTCGTCAATGGGACTCTTCGCCATCTCGACCTACTACATAGGGCAACGCTCCAAAGAGATCGCCTTGCGCAAGATTGTCGGAGCGAGTAACTCGCAGATTATGTGGCGATTCATAATGCAGTTTATGAGGTTGGTCGCTGTGGCTGCCGTTATCTCTTGCCCGATAATATGGTACGCCTCATCGAGGTGGTTGGAGCAGTTTGTCAATCGCATAGATCTGGCGCTGTGGCACTTCATCGCTGCAATCTCGATCATCGCTATGGTATCGCTCTTGACGCTCTATTTCCAATGTCGAGCCGCTGCATCACGCAACCCTGTCGATGCTATTAAACGATAGAGGATAAAAGAGGTAGCAACTCCGTATATGGATAGTTGCTACCTCTAATTATTATATCCTCATCTTGCGCTGCTGGCGTGGCTCTGGCAGGTCGATTCCCATCGCCTTTAGCTCCTCACGCTTCTTTTGACGGAACCAATAGATGTGGTCTTGGTTGTCGATGTAGAGCGATGGGCGATTGTCGCAGGTTGGGTCGGGTGCGATCTTGGCGGTTGAGCCTTGGGTCTCGAATCTGCGATTGTATTCGTGTGAGTAGATCGAGCCGTGAAATTGCACCTCCTCACGGTTGAAGAGTCTGCGGATCATCTCCGTTCCGAAGCCGACTTTGCGGATGAAATTTTCGAGATTTAGCAACTCTTTGATGGTCGGAAATAGATCGAAAATCTTTGAGATTTGATCCTTTAGGGTCTTGTTTTCTGATTTTAAACCTTCCTCTTGCAGCCTGAATTCTTGCCTTAATGAATCTATCTCTTGTTGGTGCGATGCTCTTTCGGACTCTAAATTTTGGCGAATTTGGGTGTTTGATTCCTCTAAATTTGTGACTTGATTCTTCAAATATTCGACCTCATTTTCCATCTTTTTCACCCTCGAAGTCCCCAAAAACGAGCTAGCACCATCCAAAATCTTTGATCCGACATCGGCTGCGGAGTTCTTCAATCGCTCTTTGCTGAGGTCGGTTTTCACCTCTGATAGATCTTTGTCGGCTTGCTTTTTCTGCTCTTTTAGCTCTGAAATGTCCTCTTGGATGGAGTCCGATTGCACTTTTAGGTCTCGATAATATTGCGATGTTGTGATATGCTTTGCTTCAGATCCATCAATTCCTCGCTCCAATCCGTACTTTTTCATCGCCTCGGCATAGCTATTTTGGTACTCCTTTAGCCTCGCTCGGCTCATCACTTCATCGGCGCATAGACGAGCGGTGTGGGCTGCTTTAGCTCTGTATTTTCTCTTTGCTGCCTCCTCTCGCTTGCGCCTCTTACGCTCAGTTTCGACTATCGGAACTACTGTTGCATGGATGTGTGGGGTCTTTTCGTCTAGGTGCAGAACTGCCGAAACTACATTGTCATTTCCATAAGTTTTATTGAGCCAATCGAGATTGTCGTTGCACCAATTATCTAGGTTACCGTTCTCCTCAATTTGGATCATATCTTCGTGTGTGCCTGTTAGCATGATCCTAATCGCACGCACTTGATTCGTGCCGATCTTACGTGTTAGACCAGCATTATCGAGTCGATGTTGGATCGCTTGGGTGCGGTTCTCTACTCCATCGGGAAATTCTATCAATTCACGATTGAGATGTGTGCGCTCCTTGTCGGCATTCTTTGGATCTACTTTTCGCTCGATGTGAGCGGATGTTCCGCTGTCGGAACCTTTGGCTTTCGCTAGGTGGACCACTGCGTATCCCATTTGCATTAGTTTTTGTGGTTAGTAATTTGGCGATCGGGTCGCCATCATTATGCAGCTTCGAGAGCTGCCATTGGGGTGTTGAGAGGGGTTTTAACCCCTTCACTTATTCGGGTATTTTCAGCGTCACAGCGTGATGCGGCTCGGAAAATACCCTAATAAGCTATGGTATTTGAAAAATACCGTTGGCGTAGCTGCGTTGGTCTAAAAATCAAGAATGCAGCTCCCGATGAGCTGCCGTTAGAGCATTGCAAGGTGGCGAAATTTCAAAGATGCCGCAGAGTTCTCCTCAGTCACATACTATAGTATGCTCCTTTCAGAGCCCTCCACGCCATCTTCAAAATTTCATCCACCTCTCAACGCTCTACTATGTGTCCATTCATATTATATTATAGGTTAGTGATAGCCGATTATTCGGCATCTGCTAACGATATAATTTTGAAAATATGTTGTGGGATAGGCAGTTAGGGTTTACGTGCGCCACTTTGCTGCGTATTGCATTTAATTTTATTCTGAGGTGGCTAAATATTAACACTTTGCACGTTATAACGTTGCAACCGACATACCGTTGTAACGTTGGTACGTACCAACCGACATTACAACGCAACGTTAGAACCAATGTACTAATATGACGTTAGAACCAACATCCCAACGTTATTTTAGCAGCCAAAAAACTATGCACATTAGAGGATAGAGAGTCGGAGTTGCTACATTATAGGCATTATGGGCACAAAAAAACGAGATGAGCAGAGTGTTAAAAACACATCGCTCACCTCGTGAATCGTTGGCTATGCCTCATTGTCGGGTCGATCGTCGTCGTTGCTGAGGCGATCAGAGTGGAGGGGTTAGAGTGTGCAAGGTTTGTCGACCCTCGACAACGATCTTTAGATCGCTCGACCTTGCACATTCGTCAAGATCCCGAAGCTAACTTGCCTCAGCAATGACGATGATTGACTCGGCTAATTGGGTTTAATGGATCTATTTTGTTCATCTATTCGCATGAGTATTGTTGGTGCAGTTGGTTGAGTCATTCTATTCATTATATACTTGCGGAATATATCCGCTTGGTAACTCTCCACCTGAAAAGCTATGGCGATAATAACATCTAACCCAAAGTGGGTCTGGATAATTCTATTCCCCGAAACCTCGCCACCGCTGCAATCCAATATCATGCGTGACTTTAGTAGTCGCTTTATACACCCTCGAACCGTTGGCAACATTACACCGAGTAGTTGCGCTATCTCGAAATCTGTCATTAGAATCGGTGCAGTAGATTCTGTTGGTACACTAACTACACCACTATCACTAATTGAAATCTTCTCTCTTTTCATCGTCATTAAATTTTAATTATTCAACTTATTTCGTTTCCTGCGCTCCATCAACCTATCCATATCAGCCGAGATTTTATCATCGGTGACCCTCGCATAGACCTGCGTACTCTGAATATTAGTGTGTCCCATCATCTTGCTGATACTCTCGATCGGCACACCTGCATTGAGCATCTGAGTTCCGAAGCAGTGACGCGCGACGTGTGGCGATACGCTGACCTTTGCACCGATCATAATTCCAAATTGGCTCACCTCACGACAGATCACATCTCGGTTCTTCTGAGGAAAGATCGGATGCGATTCATCCTCCATATTATAAAGATTTAGGATCTGCTCCGCAATCGGGTGTAGTGGGATAAATGACTCCATTTTGGTCTTTACGCGGCTCACACGAATGTACCTCCGACCATCTGACATCTGCGAGATATTACTTGGATAGAGAGTCTGCATATCGACATAAGCAAGTCCGCAAAATGCGCAAAAGATGAACATCCTACGAGCCAATTCGGGCAATTCATCAGGCAATGGAGTCTCCATAATACGCTTCAGCTCTTCACGGCTCAAATGTCTGAGTTGTAGAGGTATCTTCTTTTCATAGCTAACTCCCTCAATCGGGTTGCAACGCAATATTTCCCTATCTACCGCAATGAATACCAATCTATTGAGCCACGTGAGGCAGTGGTTGATATGACCAGCCTTATATCCACACTCACCTTTCAAAAACAGTTTAAACGACTCGGCAAATTCTGGGGCAATATCTGTGAATAATATATCTTTTGCACCTCTTGACTCTATAAAATCACGCAAATAGGATTAGGCGCATAGAGCGCACTTGTTAAATATGCTTATATAGCCGAATAGGCTCATTTCTAACCATTCTATTCATAAGCAAATCAAAGATTGTGTCCATATTATTGCGTCTATTGTA
>JBCQUC010000070.1:0-9293 GCA_047174275.1 Rikenellaceae bacterium
ACTTAATTTGACTGCTCGTTCCTTGAACTGCTTGTCATAATGCTTTACTCCCATAATTGATAAAGGTAAGGTTTTTTTCCGTCCCAACCTTTTGTGCGGGTAAAGTTAGGTATTCCAGATCGCATAACCACTTTCGCAACTTCGTAAGATGGTATGTTTACTTTAGAAACAATCCTTAGTTTTGGGTTTTATGAGACATATAGATTACCAGTAAAATAAGAAATGGGAGCACCGAAGTACTCCCATTTCACTGTATAATCATAAAGTCTATTTCTGACAAGTTGCTCCCCAGCAGAGCTTGTTTCCTCTTCGACTTTACTCTGCAAAAATACGATAATTTTCAATGTGAAAACCAACCATTTTTGACCACATTACTTCAAAAAGACTCTCCTTGACTTTCGTTTTTAGACAGCCGAGTTATTCTTCAGGAATGAATTACTTATGATATAACTCAATAGCAGATATACCCCAAAGGCTACCACTAAACTCAATCTCCAGAACATTGTCATCACCCACAATCACCTCATAGCATCCTGTATGTGGATGGTCGCTCAACACTGTTTGGTTATCCATCAACACCTTGCCATTTGCAACGACACTCATCTCATAATCCCATCCTGGCTTTTGTGAATACTCATTATAGTAATCGCCCGTATAGAGGTTTAACTCATACTTACCTGGTGTCATATATGCCTTAAATGTTGCAGGAGCTGAGCCATAGTTGCAATCTCGTTTCCAGTGCGGCACGCGGCGCATACTCTCATGGTGCTTGAATTTTACATTTTTCACACTCTCAGCACTCCATCCGTAGAGGTTCGTATTTGAATCATAGACATTTTTTGGACTAATCATTGTGAAGCCCCAAACATCTGGGCAAGCATACTTCGAGAAGCCAAATTTAGCGTATAGTATAGGCTCTAAATCTGGGTAATTAGAGACCGTAACATTCGCAACCTCTGGTAGTTCAGCACCCTCAACAACACTCGACACTCCAAAGCTATTATAACTTATCGGAGCTCCAACAACCGACCTATTCAGCACCTTAATATTCTCTGGTTGGGTAGCGATCACCACTCGATCCACTCCAATATCACTATCCTGTTGGTAGATTTTTAGGGTATGGTAACCCACCTTGTCCACAGTAATAGTGAATGGGATCTTCTCCATCTGCTCGCCTACATTATTAAACCAATTTCGGCTATCCACAAATCCATTCTCAAGTTTAGTGCTAAATCTCGAACTCTTTGCTCACACACCCTGAAGAGTCTGAGGCTTAGCATCATTCAAACCTATGGCGATCTCCACGCTCTTTCCCTTACCCTCGTTTAGAGTTGGTATTCTATACAAATATCCCTGATGTACGCCCGTAGTATTGAAATAAATATCGTACTCCAATCTAGCACCACTATTTATATTTGTCACCTTGTTGATCTTATCACCCTTGACGAACATCGATGAGCTAACATAACCATAATCTGGATACTCAATCCATTTCGCACCATCCTTACCATCTGTTTTGCGAGAGTAGTGCTCTGCCTCAACTGTGGCATATCCACAACCCTCCATGTAGCTCTTCGATTTAAGTTTGATGTTGTAATTCTCGATTGATATAGGATAGCTCTTCGAGAAACTACCACCACTAACAGTCACATTTGTACTAGACAACCCCTCTGGAGCCTTCGTCCAATCGATAGATAGCCATACGCGCTCCTCGACCGAGACATCACCACTTGGCTGTGAAATCTTCACATAATCTTTGTCTGCGCTAACCTTATAGCTATTCATCTTATTCTCGAGGCTGAAAACATCTATAAAACGGCGGTTATCCTCTCCTTTAGAGAATCGCAAAGTTGTCGCCTCATCTCCAAATTTCTGCCCCTCGCACACAGAACCAATACCATCTTGACTCTGCTCGTTGAATCGCTCCTTGTAGATCAGATCCTCTGGGATACAGGCTATGTCAAATACTCGCTCCGTAAGGTTATATTTTGCATATGGATCTGTAATCCCCATCCATTTACCATCCAACATAGTGTTGTATCTCTCCAAATCTGCATCAATCCTTGCATGTGCTTGCTCCGACAACTCTTTATATTTATTAACCGAAGCGAATCGACCTTGGTTCGCATAGTGGAAATTTCGTTGATAGTAGTACATTCGCTCCGCCATGTTATGTGCCGAACGTATTGGGTAGTAGACAAGGTGCCAAAATGCCATCTTTTGATTCTCTCGAAGTGTACCATATATAGCCTCAGCCTGTTTTTCAAACTTTGCGTAATTCTGGATTGTCCTTAGAGCCTCATCTCCAAAATCAAATGTCGAATAGAATTGGAATTGACCACGCGGATCGAAGTCAATGCTAGAGAACGAGCCCATAAACTCAGGGCGTTGTTTATAAGCCTGTTGGGTATAGCTACAATATAAATCCGCAATCTCTTGGGATGTCGCCTCATCTGTGCCAAATAGAGTTTTACTCTGCTCCGCCACATATTTGCGTGGTGATATCGAACGCCAATAATCTATGTCGTTCGCCATCTTCATAAAGTAGAGTACTCCCATTTCAGCTGGTTTGATATCTCCAACATTCACGATCCAATAATCCTTTGCGCCAGCATCATAACCTTTGGTTAGTTGCTCCTGCAGTAGGACATATGGCGTAGTTGTCAACCAGTCATATGTACTAGGGCTACCTTGGTATGCTAGGTGGTAATAGAATCCGTTTCCACCCTTGCGAAGCAGCTCCTTTGGCGTTGGTGTCTGACGCAAATAGCCATGGTTATCTTCGGTTGTTACAATCATCACATCTTCTGGAAGGTCAAGACCTTTGCAGTGCTCCGATCCATCTTTGTTCTCTCCATTATATAGCTCGCCTGTCTCCTCGTATGGCACGAAAATCTGTCTCGCTCCATCCTCAGATCCGAAGATCTCCTTAATCATCTGACGTTGGCGATCAATTACATTCTGGAGAAATTTCACTCGGTTTTCGAGCGTTGGATTTTCCAAAAGACGACACTGATATGGTGAGTCGTGAACTCCGCGAATACCAATCGTATAGATCATATTGAAATCCTTACTCTCCTCAACTCGCTCCCTCCAATATGCCTCGATAGCTGTTGGATTCACCGTGTAGTCAAACTCTAACCCCTTTGCAATATTATACCTCTCTTGATTCTCTGCTGCCCAATTATACCACTCATCGTAGTTGTTGCGACCCATCTGCTCACAGTGTGATGCACCGATATATATACCATAATCTGTCGCTGTGCGAGGGTTGATTGCTACTCCGTTTTCATCCTTATTTTGAAAAAAGTAGTGTCCAGCCTCCATCATTGATGGCCATAACATATTGGCTCTCATGCGAAGAATCAACTCGAAAATGTGTCGATAGCTCTCTGGAGTGACACCCTTGTCTCGTCCATTTTCAGATGTGTAGCTACTCCACTTAATCAACGCCTCCTCATCGTTCAAGAAGATTCCACGATACCTTACCGATGGCTCTTTCGGCAATATATATGCGTCATTAAGGGTCAAATTAGGGGTGAGCTCTGGGGTTGTGTCACACCACCAATATAGAGGTGACAATCCTGCCAATTCCGAGATTTGATACGCTCCATATACAGCTCCCAAAGCATCGCTACCAGCGACTAAAAGTGCCTCTTTAATATTTTGAGTCGGGCTCTTTATTGGCTTTATCAAGAATGACTCATAGATATTTTCGAGTGATTCACCTTTGGAGTTTGCATACTTTGCAATAAACTCCTTAATTGTAGGATCTTTTGCCTCTCCAATGATGATTGCACGACCCGAAATAGAGTTTAAGTCGTTTGTGATTTGTGCTTTTTTGCCAGTAATCAACTCTAAGTCACTCTGTAGATCACCCACAGCGCGACGCACGGAGTATGCTTCGCTCTCAGCGACATAAATCGTCGCAACATCTTGGTTGTTGCTAATAGTAAATTTTGACGGTGCAGCGTATCCTTGCGCCGTTGAGATTAGGCTTATGAGCATCATCAAGAGAGAGGCTCGCCACCGTTTAGTTAGGTTTTTCATGTTTGATTGTTAGTTAGGTATATAATATCTCTATTTGCGATAGATCTCAATTACGGAGATCGCCCAATTGTCACTAAAATCAAATTTTAGGATATTATCGCGCCCCACTTTGACATTGAATCGTTCCATAAAGAACTCATCACTCTCGATAACTCGCTCTCGGATAAGCTCCTTACCGTTGGCATGAACCGTCATTTTATACTCCGCACCCTTGCGACCATTCGAGTAGTTCATAACCTCTCCAGCGTGAAGAATCACCTCATAGTCACCCTCTAGTAGCTGTACATAGAATGAAGCGGGGTATCTGCTTGTGTTCAAATCTCGTCTAAAGTGTGGCACTACACGAGTGTTCTCATTGTGTTTGTAGTATACATCTTTAGCATTTTTCTCATCCCAACCAAACAGCGTAGTATTCTTATCGAAGACATTATACGGACTGACTGGTGTGAAGCCCCAAACCGCTGGATTACCCTGCTTTGAGAACATAAATTTGGCGTAGATCAATGGCTCTAGCGTTGGGTATGGAGCGACGTTTGTATCCTCCGATGTTAATTTTGCAACGCTTTGACTTTGGTCTAACTCGTAATCTTTTACGATGGTATTATAGCTCTCCGCAGCTCCGAAAATCGAACGTTTTTGAGCCACCATACTCTGAGGTGTTGTTGCAATTACAATGCGGTCGATTGTGATATTACGATCAAGTTGATAGATCTTGAATGTGTGGTAACCAGGGCGATCGACCTTGACCTTGAATGGTATCTTCTCCATCTGAGCGATAACATTTCTATGCCAATTTCGAAGTTCATCCGTGCCATCCTCCATCTTTGTAACCAATGTCTGCGACTTTCTTTGAACTCCTTGTAGCACCCATGGTTTAGAGTCATCTAGCCCAACAGCTACTTCGCAACTCTTACCCTTACCCTCATTGAGCGTTGGGATACGATATAGAAGTGCGTCAAACTCACCAGCTGAGGTAAAGTAGATCTGATACTCCAAAACAGCACCACTCTGCGCGCTCTGAGCCTTACGCTCTCCGACAACTCGCATCGAAGAGCCACTGTAGCCAAGATCTTTGACCTCTACCCACTTTGCGCCATTAGCTCCTGTTCGTTGGTTGGTAAAGTGTTCTGCCTCGATAGCGACAAATCCAGCTCCCTCTACATAGCTCTTTGATTTGATCTTCTCCGTGATATTATTTGCGACAACATCGTAACTCTTTATAGCTCCATCTTTGCCACTCACCTCTATAACACCGCGATTTTCGCCCGATTGTGCCCTGCTCCAATCAATAGAGACCCATACACGATCCTCGACCTGCACATCGCCACTAGACTTCGAGAATTTAATCCATGGAGAGCTACTATTCAAACTCCAACTCTGCGAATTTAGACCTCGACTAAATAGATCAATAAACCTCTTGTTGTCCTCCAAAGATGAGAACATTAAAGAGATCTGCTCATCGCCCTTAAGCTGACCTTCGCATACCGACCCCAACTTCTCGATAGCCTGCTCGGCAAAACGCTCTTGATAGACAAAATCCTTAGGAATACCTGCGATATCGAGCACTCGCTCTGTGATGTTGAAATCTCCATATGGATCCATAATTCCATTCCATTTACCATCTGAAAGTTCATGGCGATAATAATTCAGATCATCATCAATCTCTTTTGCAGCTAGCAAAGATCTATTTTTGTAACCATTTACACTCGCAAAACGTCCCTGTTTGGCGTATATCTTATTCTTGTGGAAATAGTAACTCTTCTCCGCCATCAAACGAGCCGATCGAATAGGGTAATAGAGCAGGTGGTAGAATGCCTTGCGGTTTCGCTCTGGCATGCTGTGATACATAGCCTCTGCCTTAGCCTCCATATCCTTATACTCCTCAATAGCTCGCTCCGCCTCATCACCGAAATCTACCGTAGTGAAGTAACTGTATATATCCTTAACACCATATACAGATGGAGACTCATAGTCTACACTCCAGAACGATGTCATAAACTCAGGTTTGTGACGATTGGCTACAATGCAAAAATCGGTAAAGAGATCCGATAACTCGCGAGACTGCTCATCGTTCACCTCAAATAGCTCCTCAGCCATCGTAGCTACATATTCACGTGGATTCATTGCGAAATATTTATCGCTATCATACGCCAAGTCCATAAAATATCTAATACCCATCTCTGCTGGCTTTATATCTCCAACATTGACTATCCAGAATTTGTCAGCTCCAACCTCGTGTAGTTTGCTCAACTCCTCCTGCATAAGTTTATATGGCATTGTTGTGATCCAATCATAAGGCGATGGAAAGCCTTGATATGTAAGGTGATAGTATATTCCTGTGCCACCCTTTCGGCTCAACTCTCGCTGAGCAGGCAGCTGACGCAAATAACCATAATTATCCTCTGTTGGAATCACCATAACATCTTCGGGGATCACTAATCCTTGGCATTTCTCAGTTCCACTTGTGTTCTCTCCGTTATACAATTCAGCAGTCTCTTCGTATGGTACAAATATCTGAGGTACTGCATCCTCTGCGCCAAAAACCTCCTTAATCATCTCACGTTGAAGAGCTATGACTCCTTGCAAGAGTTTAACTCTATTTTCGAGTGTTGGATTCTCCAATTTGCGACACATAAATGGTGTGTCATGTACGCCTCGAATACCAATAGTAAAGATCATATTAAAATCTCTGCACTCTCGAAGACGCTCCATCCAATAGGTCTCGATAGCCTTGGGATTCACGGTGTAGTCAAATTCGAAATGTCGATCATCCTCCGCAAAGAGCTCTTCGTTCTGAGCTGCCCACTCATACCACTCAGCGTAGTTGTTGCGTCCCATCTGCTCACAGTGCGATGCGCCAATGAATACACCATAATCGGTAGCATTTCGAGGGTTTACAGCTACACCATTTTCGTCACGATACTCGAAGAAATAACTTCCAGCCTCCATCATCGAGGGCCACAACATATTAGCTTTGAGGCGCAACATCAACTCAAAGATACGTTTGTAACTCTCAACACTTATCGCTCCAGTTGTTTTGTCCTTAGATGTTAGACGACTCCACTGTATCAACGCCTCTTCATCATTTATAAAGATACCACGATACCGAACTGTTGGTTGGTGAGGTGCGATATCACAATCATCTAACACCACCTTACTCTGGCGATTAGGCAGTAGGTCGCACCACCAATATAGAGGCGAGACTCCAATCATCTCCGATATGTTATAGGTGCCATACACAGCACCCAAAGCGTCGCTACCCACTACTATCATCGCTTTGTCAACACCTTTTATCGGAGATTTTACAGTGCGCAAAATATATGAATCATAGAGGCTTTTAAGTTTTGACCCATCAATTAAATTGTTATTTCCATAGGTGGAGAGGATTATAACATCGCCCGAGAGTTTGTTGATATCATTCACGATTTGGGGAACGACACCTGTCACCATCTCAATATCATCTCGAAGGTGTTCTGCCGCTATTTTTAGTGGTGTTGGTTCATTTGGCGCAACGTAGATCTGCGAGACCTTGTCACCATCAAAAAGAGTAAATCCACTTGAAGCATAGCCGCAATAGATGTTACCCAGTACTAAAAACAAAAAAAGTACTACGTTTTTAAACTTTAAGTTTGTCATTGGTTAAATTGGTTTTACACTACTTAGGCTTGGTTTTGTATCAAAATATAGCTTTTTATTTGTAGTATGCGTTAATTACCTCTCTAATCTCTGGGGTTGTTATATCGGTGTCGCCCAATTTTAGTTTTAAATCCAGAAGCTCTCTCTTTAGTCTCTCTAACACCTCAGCATATTTTGGATCATCTGCAACATTAGTTTTTTCTTGCGGATCATGACGCAAATCATATAGCTCAAACGAAACGGGTGTAGGTGCTATGAGAGAGGTATTATCTTTCATCCAACTCAATGTCTTTTCACCGTAGCGACTAGGATCGTGGTGGCGACCATAGAAGAAGATTAGTTTGTAATCTTTGGTGCGAATACCGAAGTGTGCTGGAACATTGTGGTGTATCATATGCATCCAATATCTATAATATATCGACTCTCGCCACCCTTCAATCGGTTTGCCACCAGAGAAAAATGCACTAAAATCACTTCCCTGCATATAGTCGTAACTTTGTGTAGAGCCAGCAAGAGATAGGAGCGTCGGTGCAAAATCAACGTTTTGGATCATCATATCGTTGCAGAGGCCTTTAGTTTTTGTATTGGGCACTCGCATAATGAATGGCATGCGTAGCGACTCTTCATACATCCAGCGTTTATCTTGCAAATCGTGCTCACCCAAGAACATACCTTGATCTGATGTGTAGACAATGATCGTATTATCCCATAAACCCTCATCTTTGAGGTATTGGAATAGTCGAGCCATATTGTCATCCACACCCTTTACACAGCGCAGATAATCCCTAATATAACCTTGGCAAGCGGCAATTGTAGCCTCATCACCCTCTAGATCTGTATCAAGGTATTTTACATAATTATGGTGTATATTACGTTCTGATACTGATGTTCCGAGCAGTCGCTCCAGCGAGTTATCCTCTCCACGTGAACCACTAGAGCCAAACCCCTCGCGATCGAGAAGTGTCTCTGGAACAGGGATTTCGACATCTTCAAGATAGTCGGCATAACGAGGGTTATAGTCAAAATATCCGTGCGGTGCTTTATAGTGGTGCATCACAAAAAATGGCTTGTCTGGATCTCTCTTCTCTATCCAGTCCATCGTTATATCGGTTATAATATCTGTAGAGTGACCTTCATGTTGCGTGGTATTGTATGGGAATTTCTTATTTGTGTTATCGCTATCTGCTGTCAATGGATCTCTATAATTACCTTGCCCTCCACCCTGAGTAAATACACTATAGTAGTCAAATGCAGAGGGCTCGCAGCCCAAGTGCCACTTCCCAACCATAGCTGTTTGATAACCCAAATTTTTCATCTCTTGAGCTAAGTACTGTTGCTGCTCTTCGAGGTGCTCCTCCAAAGTTAGCACTCCATTATTATGCGAATACTGCCCCGTTATTATTGATGCACGAGAGGGGGTTGAGATAGAGTTACTACAGAATACATTATTGAAAAGCACACCATCTTTTGCCAAAGCGTCGATAGTTGGGGTCGGGTTCAATTTTGAGAGATAGCTATTATATGCTCCGATTGCCTGTGAGGTGTGGTCGTCGGTCATGATAAATAGGATATTTGGCTTCGCGTCCTTTTTTGTTGCTGCTTGTGTG
>JBCQUC010000071.1:0-8713 GCA_047174275.1 Rikenellaceae bacterium
GATGAGATTTTTTGCTATTGAATTGAAAATATAGTGGTTCTACATTGAGATTTAATAGTAAAAAATATCACGCCAAGAGTGCTTTTAAAAATATGGCAATAATTGTTTTTCACTACTTAACAGCAAAAAATATAGTCATACTAATAATAAATTATGAGTGAAGTAATAAATATCAAGGAGCTCAATGAGCGTATCGAGCGTGAGTCGCTATTTGTGGAGACTCTACGTCGTGAAATGGGTAAGGTTATCGTAGGTCAGGCGCATTTGGTCGATACTTTATTGATCGGACTTTTGTCTGGTGGTCATATCTTGTTGGAGGGAGTCCCTGGTCTTGCGAAGACTTTGGCGATTACAACTTTGGCGAAGGCTGTTGAGGCGGATTTCGCACGTATACAGTTCACTCCCGACCTTCTGCCAGCCGATTTGGTTGGTACGCTTATCTATTCTCAGCGCACGGAGGAGTTCTCGGTGAAGAAGGGTCCAATCTTTGCGAACTTTGTATTGGCGGATGAGATAAATCGTGCTCCATCGAAGGTTCAGTCGGCACTTCTGGAGGCGATGCAGGAGCGTCAAGTGACATTGGGCGATGAGACATATCCACTTCCAAAGCCATTCTTGGTGCTTGCGACACAGAACCCATTGGAGCAGGAGGGTACATATCCACTCCCTGAGGCGCAGGTCGACCGTTTTATGTTGAAGGCGAAGATCTCATACCCTAAAAAACAGGAGGAGCGCGATATCGTAAGGATGAATATCGCAGGTGAGGGTATGCCAGAGGTGGCGAAGGTCATCACACCAAAAGATATCTTGAGTGCACGAAAGGTGGTTGAGGATGTCTATATGGATGAGAAGATCGAGAAGTATATCGTAGATATTATCTTCGCAACGCGCGAACCTGTTGAGTATGGTTTGGAGCGTCTTTCGTCGTTGATAGCCTTTGGAGGTTCGCCTCGTGCTAGTATCTCGTTGGCTAAGGCGGCACGCGCTTATGCGTTTATTCGTCGTCGCGGCTATGTCATTCCAGAGGATGTTCGTGCGGTGTGCCACGATGTCTTGCGCCACAGAATAGGTCTTACGTATGAGGCTGAGGCTGAGAATGTGACTCAGGAGCAGATCATCACCGAAATCTTGAATAGCGTTGTTGTACCTTAATCCAATTTGTTTTGTATGGAGCAGAGTGAAAATGAGATTCTACGTCGAGTTCGTAAGATCGAGATAAAGAGTCGAGGTCTCTCGAACCAGATCTTTGCAGGTAAGTACCATTCGGCATTTAGAGGTCGAGGTATCTCATTCTCAGAGGTGAGGGAGTATCGTCCGGGGGATGATGTGCGTGATATTGATTGGAATGTCACGGCACGTTCACGCACGCCACATATCAAGATCTACGAAGAGTCGCGCGAGTTGACAATGATGTTGATGGTCGATGTTAGTGGATCAAGACTCTTTGGCTCTCAGGAGCTATCAAAGAAGAATGTATTGACGGAGATCGCTGCGGTGTTGGCATTCTCAGCGGCTCAGAACTCCGATAAAGTGGGGTGTATACTCTTCTCGGATAGGGTCGAAAAGTATATTCCACCAAAGAAGGGCAAGAGCCATATTTTGATGATTATCCGTGAGTTGGTGGGATTCAAACCTCAATCAAAGGGGACAGATCTAGCGGCGGCGGTGAGCTTCTTCTCGAATGTGAACAAGAAGCGTTGCACATGTTTTATGATGTCGGATTTCTTGTCGCCAAACTCCAATAACGAGGCGTTTAATAATGCGTTGAAGATTGCACGATCGCGCCATGATCTGGTGGCTATTCGAGTTGAAGATCCTCGTGAGGCAGAGATGCCAAATGTTGGATTGGTCGAATTTGCCGATGCCGAGAGTGGCGAGACTATGTTGGTCGATACCGCATCGCGAGTTGTGAGGGAGTACTATGCAGAGAGTTGGGCTCGAAGGATAGAGGGTGTGGAGAGCCTCTTCAAGCAGAATCGTATAGATGCCGCGAGAGTCTCGACCGATGCCGATTATGTTGTTGAACTTATAAAACTCTTCAAGCAACGATGATAAAGAGATTTTTAGCGATATCCGCTGCCTTGACGATTGCCGCTGTGGTGTATGCCGAGGGGGAGAGCGTTACGACGAATCAGGTGGGGAATCAACCCCCAACAATGAGTGCGCGCTTTGTTCCAGATAGCGTTGGTATTGGAGACCATACCACACTCACAATCGAGGTGGATCAAGATATGATGCAGATTGTAGCCTTTCCAGATTTCGATTTTGGAGAGGATGAGGTGATGGAGTTTGTGAGCGAGCCTACTTTGGATACTATCTCGAAGGATGGCAGACGTGTAAAATTACGTCGCGAGTATGTTCTTCGTTCGTTCGAGGCTGGTCGATATAATCTTGGGCGAGCGTCGATCCTCTATGCGGATAAAAATGTGACAGATACACTCTACACGGCTGATTCGTTGAGGCTTACAGTTGGCACATTCTTGATTGACTCCACGTCACATGCGATCTACGATATTAAACCAGTTCGAGATCTACCATTCAAATTTAAGGAGATTTCGGGATATGCAACATGGGGTATTATCGGGTTAATCCTTTTGGTTTTGATTGTAATCGCTGTGTTGAAGGTGATGGCACACTACGGACGTTCGGTATTCGGACTCTTTAAGCCTGCACCTCCGATTCCGCCACATGTTGCGGCAATCAAGGCGTTGGATACACTTCGTAAGCAGCATCTGTGGCAAAATGGCGAGTATAAAGGTTACTACTCTCAGCTTACAGATATTCTACGTACATATATTTCAGGGCGTTATGGAGTTGCAGCGATGGAGATGACAACGGCAGAGATTATCGTGGCATCGAAGGAGTTGGAGCTTCCGAAGCGTTGCGAGATGGAGCTTCAAGAGCTACTTCGCGATGCAGATTTGGTTAAGTTTGCAAAGGCGGAGATCGAGGCATCGAAGAATGAGGGCTACTTCGAGAGTGTAAGATTATTTGTAAACCTTACAAAGATCGAAGAGGAGGAGCAGACAGATGCAGAGCAGAGCGTTGAAGAGGTGCAGCAAGCTGAAGAGCCAGCAGAGGCTGTTGTTGAGTCGAAGACCCAAGAGAAGGTGGAAGATGAAAATCCTTACGCACCAAAGTCGCAGCCGATAAAAAATAGAAGATAAGGTTATGAAATATATAATATCACTGCTTTTTGCATTCGCAACTCTCTCGTTGTCAGCTCAGGAGCTGCCCGAAAGAGGCGAGGTGCGTCGAGGTAACAAAGCCTATCTACAGGAGGATTATGCCGCTGCTGCCGAGAGCTATGCAAAGGCGATGGCATATTCGCCTGAGAGCTTCGAGCCACGCTATAATCTTGGGAACGCGCTCTTTAAGGCTGAAAAGGTTGAGGATGCAGAGAAGTTGTTGACCGAAATTTCGGCAGATTCTCTGTTGTCGGATCTGGATCGTTCGGCTGCATACTACAATTTGGGAAATGCACAGTTCCAGCAACAGAAGTTGGAGGAGGCTCTTGAGAGCTATAAAAATGCTATGCGATTTGATCCAACAGATCAAGAGGCAAAGTATAATTACGCCTACACCAAAGCGATGATGGAGCAGAATGACCAGAGTGAGGATCAGCAACAGGATGAAAATCAGGATCAGAACGAGGATAATCAAGACCAAAACCAAGATCAAAACGATCAAGATCAAAACCAAGATCAAAATCAAGATCAAGAGAATCAAGACAACCAAGAGGATCAAGGTGGCGAGGATGAAGAGCAACAGGGAGAGCAGCCTCAAGAGCCACAGCTATCCGATCAGCAGCAACAACAGATGTTGGATGCAGTTCAAGCTCAAGAGGATAAGACTCAAGAGGATATGGAGGAGCGAGCTCGCGGTATTGTAGTTCCTGGGGCGAAGAATTGGTAATAAATTAATTAGAAGAAATTATGCACTTTGCATCACCAAATATACTTTTCGTACTACTACTCATCATTCCGATGGTTGGATACTACATCTATCGGACGTGGCGAGGTGGTGCGACACTTACGCTCTCCACAATAGATGGCGTGCGTAAAGCTCCGCGAACAATACGTTATTACCTCCGACACCTACCAATCGTCCTTCGAACATTGGCATTTGCAGCTATGGTTGTGGCGTTGGCGCGCCCTCAAACAGTGGAGATGAGTCGAAATGCAACGAGTGAGGGTATCGATATTGTCTTGGCTCTCGATATCTCAGGCTCTATGTTGGCTCGCGATTTTGAGCCCGATCGTATCACAGCAGCCAAACAGGTTGCAACGTCGTTTATTAATGATCGCTATGGGGATCGTATTGCGCTGGTAGCCTTTGCTGGTGAAACATTTACACTCTCGCCACTAACCACCGACCAAGGGGCTCTTCAAACTCTGATCGCTCCTCTAAGGAGTGGAGTTGTGGAGGATGGAACAGCCATCGGAAATGGATTGGCAACAGCTCTTAATAGACTTAGAGAGAGCGAGGCGAAGAGTAAGGTTATTATTTTGCTCACCGATGGAGTAAATAACAGAGGTGAGATGTCGCCTCAAACTGCTGCAATGATCGCCAAGGAGATGGGGGTAAAGGTCTACACAATCGGAGTTGGAACAGAGGGGACAGCACCATATCCGCGTGTTGATCCATTTGGAAACATCATAGATTATGTACAGGCAAAGGTCGAGATCGACGAGGCGGTGCTTCGTCAAATCGCAGAATCGACAGGCGGAGAGTACTTTAGAGCGACCAATAATGATAAATTGGAGGCGATCTACGAACAGATCAACACAATGGAGAAGAGCGAGGTGGAGATCGCAGAGCGTACACTCTACCATGAGAAGTTCCTTGTGTGGGTAGTTGCTGCGTTGTCACTGCTTGTAGCTGAATTTTTGACTAAGTTCTTAATTTTAAAACGTCTACCATAATGTTTAGATTTGCAAATCCAGAGTACCTATGTTTATTATTGGGTATACCCGCGCTGATCCTGCTATTTTGGTTCGCGATGCGTCAACGTCGTCATCGTTTGGAGCGTTTCGGACACCTCGCGATGGTAAATTCGTTGATGCCTAGCTTCTCGTTGGGTAGCGTAAGGTTTAAATTCGGACTCTTTATCTTCGCAATAACGCTTCTGATTTTTGCGGCAGCACAACCTCAAGTGGGGTCGAAGCTCCGTGAAGAGAAGAGCCGCGGAGTTGAGATGATGCTTGTTGTCGATGTCTCTAACTCGATGATGGCGGAGGATTTCGCTCCGAATAGACTCTCAAAGACTCAATACGCTATTGAGCGACTCTTCGAGGGGTTGAAGAGTCAGGAGAGGGTAGGGCTTATCGCCTTCGCAGGAGAGGCAAAGGTGGAGCTTCCGATAACTTCGGACTATCGAATGGCTAGCTCTTTCGCAAAAAGATTGTCGCCATCGATGGTTGGTACACAGGGTACAGATATCGGAAAGGCACTCGATCTGGCTCTTTTGTCATTCTCTGACAATCGCGATGCAAGCCGTGTCGTGGTGTTAATTACCGATGGAGAGGCGCATGATAATGGAGCTATAAAGGCTGCTGAGAGAGCTGCTGCAATGGGAATTAAGATCTTCACCGTTGGAATCGGAACATCAGAGGGTGCTCCAATTACAATAGATGGAGAGTTTATAAAGGATGAAAACGGAGAGATTGTTGTGACAAAACTCAATGAGCAGATGTTGCAACAGATCGCCGAAACGACTGAGGCTGGATACGTTAAGGCGACCAATCAATCCCTAGGTTTGACAGAGATCACAAAGACAATCGCAGAGATGGAGCAGGGAGAACTCTCGACAGTGAAGTTCGAGGAGTATGGCGAACAATACCAATATCTGGTAGGATTAGCACTCCTATTGATCTTTATCGAGGCGTTTGTCCTCGACAAAAAGAACCGCTATCTGCGTAAATTTAACATTTTTGCAGAGTCTCAAGTTGAGATATCCAAAAAATAGAGTATCTTTGCAGCGCAATTCCGCTCTATCGCCGCCACTTTCGGGTGGGGGAGGAAAGTCCGGGCAACAAAGAGTACTGTGCAAGTTAACGGCTTGACGCTCGTGAGGGTGTAGCAGCGTAACAGAGAATAACCGCCACACCGTAAAAGTGGGGTAAGGGTGAAAAGGCGGGGTAAGAGCCCACCGCGAGGGTAGTGATACTCCTCGGTCAGTACGTCTCACAGGTTGCAAGACCATGTATACCGACATCTAAGGGTTACTCGTCCGTTGTCGGGGGGTAGGTTGCTAGAGCGTGTAGGTGACTGCATCGCGTAGATTAATGATAGAGGTCTCAAAAAGATTGAGCTTGCTCGCTGCATTTTGAGATACAGAACTCGGCTTATAGGAGTTGCCGACACAGGTGGTTGTCCAAAGAAATTTGGATAGCCACTTTTTTTATTGGGTAATATTCGCTAACTTGCGCATCAAATAAGTCTAAAACAACAATTATAAAAATATTATTAGTGTCCGATAAAAGTTTGCAATTTATGTTGGTACCTCGTTTCGACTCTGAAAGAGTCGTCATCCTGAACTTGTTTCAGGATCCCTAACTATCAGCGTTTCAGATTCTTTGTAGAGATTCTGAAACAAGTTCAGGATGACGAAATTTTCAATTTCGTATCTCACATGTGACTGCTAATAAAAGTAAGCCCCCATTTTATAAAACCTTTATAAGTCCTATAATTATGATGATTACAAAGATTAAAAAAAAATTTATCGGACACTAATATATAAAAATATGAAACCTAACAAAAACCTATGCCTACTGTTGGCAATGGCAGCATCGCCACTTTTGGTGAGTGCAGCATCCGACGAACGCCCCAATATTATCTTCTTGATGACAGACGATCAGGGGCTAAAGTCAATCTCGGCTCTATGTGGCGACGATAAGATCCAGACACCGAACCTCGACAAGATGGTTGAGAATGGTGTAACCTTTGAAAACCACTATGCAACAACCTCAATAAGTATGGCGAGCCGAGCGATCGTTATGACGGGAATGTATGAGTATAAGACAGGTTGTAACTTCCTTCATGGTTCGCTCTCTCCCGAAAAATTCGAAGAGTCTTACCCTGTAATCCTGCGCGAAAATGGTTACTTCACTGGTTTTGCTGGAAAGTTCGGATATGCAGTGAGTCCAGAGGAGGGCAATGATAATTGCAATACCTACGATAGGTTGCCAGTCAACGCATTTGATGTATGGGGTGGCTCAACAGGGCATGCTGAGTATCAAACGGCAAAGAATGAGTATATGAAACAGTATGCAAAGGAGTATCCACACTCTACGCGTTCATATGGAGCTTTTGCACGCGACTTTATTGATGCAGCCCAAGATAGCGGAAAGCCATTTTGTCTGTCGATCTCTTTTAAAGCACCTCATGCTCCTCGAATTATCGATCCGATGTTTAAGGATGTATACGCTAACACGGAGTTTACGCCACCGCCAAGTGCAGAGTATGCCGATGAATTATTGCCTATGCAGGCGAAGTTGGGTCGTCAGTTTTTGACATTTTATGGCGGTGTAATGTTTAAAGATTTTAATAAAGGGATGCAACTCTATAGCACGCAGGTCTATGGTGTGGATTATGCCGTGGGGATGATTATGGATAAATTGAGGGAGACGGGGCTTGATAAGAATACCGTTGTGATCTTTACATCCGACAATGGATTTACATTTGGTGAGCATCGTATGGGAGGCAAGGTTCTGGCATATGACTCAAATAGTCGCATTCCGATGATTGTGATTGATCCTCGTCAGAGTGCTAATAAGGGTAAGAGGGTAGAGGCAATTTCGGCAAATATCGATATCGCACCAACAATTTTGGACTATGCAGGTATCAAAGCCCCTAAAGTGATGGATGGAAAATCACTGAAGAGTGCTGTTGCAACTCCCGATTCAAAGATTCATGATAATCTAGCGTTGATTAATGTCTGGGGATCTCCAGGGTGTTTCTCGATGGCAGTTGTTGAGGATAGAATGAAATATATCTATTGGTGTTTCAACGATGGAATGGAGCCAACGGAGGAACTTTTCGATTTAAATGCCGATCCAATGGAGCTAAACAACCTAAGTAAAGAGGCGGATTTCCAGAAAACGCTGAAGAAAATGCGAAAATTATACGATGCTAGACTCGCTGAATGGCGCAAAAATGGAACTGATCGCAATGATTACGTCCCTTTTAATACAATTTTAAGCCGCGGTCTTGATTGGGAGAGTCGCAAAAAACTGATACCGCAAGCATTTTGGGATAGCTATGAGGAGACCGTAAAGAAGCAAATGAAGTATGAAGGTGATCCATATGACTACGAAGAGTTGGTAAAACATAGATTGTAGAGAGATAATTTAAAACACCTCGAATTATCGTTATTCACCCTATTCAAACCATACCTATATATAATATATAGCTCCACAAAGATCGGTCAAAAATAAATTAGATAGTTAAGTAAGTGACACACAGCGAAGTACGATAAATAACACAAAAATACTCTAAAAATAGTTAACAAAACATTTGGCAGTTAATAAAAAAGCCTCTATATTTGCATCCGCAATCAGGGAAAACGGTTGGGTGTTCATTAAGGTTTTGGTTATTGAGTGGCTTTGAAAAAAAATATTTCACAAAATATTTGGAAGTTACAAAAATAGTTCTTACCTTTGCATCCGCAACGAAGGAAACTGGTTTGCGAAGTTCTTTTAAAGTTTTGGTT